>JBJERM010000177.1:0-4536 GCA_051882315.1 Ruminiclostridium sp. | reverse complement strand
GGGCGTAAATAAGTTCCTGTACACAAAATATGTACTGTCCTTTGCTATGTGCGGAATTTATTTTGTTTCAAGCTATGTTGCAGAAACTCTTGTTGCAACAATCAGCTGGTTCGCCCTCGGAGAAGAAATAATCAGCTTTTCAAGTATATATGTCCTGATTTTCTTTGTGCTAATTCTGCAAAATTCCTTTTCAATTCCAATGACCCTTCGTTTCGGCGAAAAGAAGGGCAATATCATAAATGTTATCATAATACTTTGTCTTGCAATAGCGGCAATACTGGTACTTTCCTTTATTCCAAGGGACATTCAGGATAAGGTATTCGCATGGCTGGCAGGCTTCATGACAGGCGACCACGGCGACCTTACAACGCTGCTGTTAGGAATATTCCCTGCTTTCTCTGTGGGAGCATATATTCTGTCCTACAAGGTATCCTGCAAAATCTTCATGAAGGGAGTGAACGAGTATGATAAATAAAAAGCTTGAAGCAAAAAGACTCATCATCTTTCTTCTGCTGGCGTTCGGTATTTCCTGGGTTCCTGCAATTATAATGAACTGCGCTGTGGGCTATCACGAATGGTTTGAAACCTACAAAATGCCTTTTTTCGCCCTTATCGTTCTCTTCGGGTCTGCTCTTGCCAACGTCATTACCCGTAAACTCACCCACGAAGGCTGGCATGACAGCCTGCTGCACCTGAAATTAAAAGGAAATATTAAATACTATCTTATTGCAGTATTCTCGGTAATCGCTCTGGGAATTGCCGAGGGCGTTCTTGCAACAATTATATACGGTAACGCCGATTTTTCCGATGTAGGCAAGGGTATGAACGGTATGCAGCTTGTTGGAAATGTGCTGCTCACCATTTCAATTATTCCTCTTATGGCATTCAACACCTTTGGCGAGGAATTTGGCTGGCGAGGATATATGAATCAGAAAATGGAACCGCTGTTGGGCACCACAGGCACCGTTATCGTGGGCGGTATTATCTGGGGACTCTGGCATGCAGAGCTTACGGTTGTGGGACATAACTTCGGCACGGAATATGAGGGCTATCCCTGGCTTGGTATTCTGGCTATGTGCATTTCCTGCACATTTCTGGGAATGGGGCTTATGTGGCTCACAAAAAAGACAGGCTCGATTTATCCCGCCGCAATTATGCACGCCGCCAACAATTTCGGCGGAAAATCCATCGAACTGCTTTTTATAAGCGGTGTACCCGAGGATTATTCGCCCACTATTGCAGATAATCTGATTATATCAATTCCGACCTTTACTCTCGGTCTGGTGTTCCTTATTCTTATGCTTCGTGACAGTAGGAAGGAAAAGAAATTGCAGCAGGAGCAGGCAAGCGCTTGATAATAAGCTCCTGCAATACAGAAAGATATGGTCGGGGGACTTGATATTCAGAGGCAGAGGTGGATTTTCGCCGCCCTGCCCCTTCCCTTCTTATTCATAAATAAACTGCATATTAAAAGCCGCCTTCGGTTTCCCGAAAGCGGCTTTTTTATGCGGCTTAACGCAAATGCAATTACTTATTGAGTCTTGCTTCAAGGTTGTCAAGCTGTCTGGTGATTTCTGCGGGGAGTCTGTCGCCGAACTGCTTGTAGAACTCTCTGAGGCTTGCAACCTCTTCCTTCCAGAGGTCCTTATCAACATAAAGAAGCTTCTCCATGATTTCGGGAGTAACCTCGTCCTCAATGCCCTCGGTGTTGATAGACTTAGGAACATAGCCGATAGGAGTTTCAACAGCCTCAGCATTGCCCTCGCAGCGCTCAATAATCCAGTCGAGAACTCTCATATTGTCGCCGTAGCCGGGCCAGATGAAGTTGCCGTCGTCATCGGTCTTGAACCAGTTAACATTGAAAATCTTAGGAGCCTTGTCGCCAAGCTTTTCGCCCATTTCAAGCCAGTGTGCCCAGTAGTCAGCCATGTGGTAGCCGCAGAAGGGCTTCATAGCCATGGGGTCGTGTCTTAAAACGCCTACTGCGCCGGTAGCTGCGGCAGTTGTTTCAGAGGAAACGGAAGCGCCTACGAAAGTACCGTGTGCCCAGTCAAAGGACTGATATACAAGGGGAGTTGTCTTAGCACGGCGGCCGCCGAAGATAATAGCGGAAATCGGAACACCCTGAGGGTTGTTGAATTCGGGGGAAATGCAGGGGCAGTTCTCAGCGGGAGCTGTGAAACGGCTGTTGGGGTGAGCAAGGGTATTGCCCTCAGCAACGTACTCTGGGCCGTTTACCTTAGCGCCCTTCCATTCGGTTGCATTTACAGGCGGATTCTTGTCCAGCTTCTCCCACCAAACGGTCATATCGTCATTGTTGATAGCAACGTTTGTGAAGATTGTGTTCTTCTTTGTGGATGCAAGAGCGTTGTAGTTGGACTTTTCGTTTGTTCCGGGAGCAACTCCGAAGAAGCCGTTCTCGGGGTTGATAGCGTAAAGTCTGCCGTCGGGACCCTGCTTCATCCATGCAATATCATCGCCTACTGTAAAGATTTCGTAGCCCTTGCTCTTGTAGCCCTCGGGGGGAATAAGCATAGCAAGGTTTGTCTTTCCGCATGCAGAGGGGAACGCAGCTGTAATGTACTTAACCTCTCCGTTGGGCTTCTTTAAGCCGAGGATAAGCATGTGTTCTGCCATCCAGCCTTCCTTCCAGCCCTGGTAGGAAGCAATACGAAGGGCGAAGCACTTCTTGCCTAAAAGAACATTTCCGCCGTAAGCGGAGTTGATGGACCAGATTGTGTTGTCCTCGGGGAAGTGAACGATATATCTCTTCTCGGGGTCAACGTCAGCCTTGGAGTGTAAGCCTCTTACGAAGTCGTTGGAGGTGTCGCCAAGGTTCTTGAATGCGTCTGCACCCATTCTTGTCATAATATTCATATTGAGAACAACGTAGATGGAGTCTGTAAGCTCAACGCCCACCTTAGCAAGAGGAGAGCCGATAGGACCCATGGAGTAAGGGATAACGTACATTGTTCTGCCCTTCATAACGCCGTCATACATAGGGGTAAGCTTAGCGTACATTTCCTTGGGGTCGCACCAGTTGTTTGTAGGACCTGCGTCCTCCTTGTTGCGGCAGCAGATAAAGGTTCTGTCCTCTACACGAGCAACGTCGTTGGGCTGGGTTCTGTGATAAAGGCAGCCGGGGAGCTTTTCCTCGTTAAGCTTAATCATTTCACCTGTGGAGATTGCTTCAGCCTTCAGTTCCTCGAGCTGTTCCTTGCTTCCGTCAATCCATACAACCTTGTCGGGCTTTGTGAGAGCGGTCATCTCTTCTACCCATTTCAGCACATTGGGGTTTTTCGTCATCATGGTAGTTATTCTCCTTTTTTTAATCTATTCGGCAAAAATAATTTTGCACAATTTTTTGAAATCTGCAAAACATACTCGTTTCACAAATACTATTATATAACATTTTTTGCCATAGGTCAAGTGCTTTTTTATCTTTTTTGCTTATTTTTTAACAAATTATCATATTTATTCGGTTTTTCCCTTAAAAAAGGGATTTTTTTCAGCAGGCTAAAGCGGTTTCGTAGCAAAGTGCAAATAAAAAGGAGGAAAATCCTGCGGAAATATTATGCAGGAAATAATCCTCCGATAATTCAAATTTTACTTTTTCGGGCATTACAGCTCATGATAGAACAGCACTATATTTTCATAGCCTGTATCTGTGCGAAAGCCACCGGGAAGTGTTCCCAGCCTTATAAAGCCCAGCTTTTCGTACAGCCTGATTGCGGGGGTATTGCTTTCAACAACGGCATTGAACTGGAGAATACGAAAGCCCAGCTCCCTGCCCTGCCTTAAACAATCCTTCACCAACGCTTCTCCGATATGCTTACCCCGGCAGTCAGACCTTACGGCATAGCTTGCGTTACATATATGACCGCACCTGCCCACATTATTCGGGTGCAGAATATAAAGCCCCAGCACCTCGCCCTTTTCCTCGGCAACGCCGCACCAGGACTGACCGGAAAAAAAGGCTGCTGCATCATCAGCCAAGGGCTCCTGCTGCGGGAAAGCGTCTGCGGCAAGTACCACCTCGTTCCAGATTTCCTTCATTCGGGGCAGGTCTGCCTCGGTGTATTTTCTTACGGTTATGTTCATTTTGGGGTTCCTTTCGTATGATTTTGGATTGCGGCGGCGAAGCCGCTGCAACCTGCCGCAAAACCTAAAGGTTTTGCGGCAAAATTGCCCGCCCCGCAAAGCGGGGCGGGCAGCTAAGCTCACTTAATTTTTACACTGACAAGGTCATTTTTGGAAAGCGTCGTCCACTTTCCGTTTACATAAGCTCGTACTATGTACTTATATGTCGTACCAGATTTCAGATTTATAATGGTAAGCTTTGTACCGGTCATAGACTTCTTGACCGCCTTGTACTTGCCGTCGGTATATTTGTAAACCGTGTACTTTGTAGCCCCCTCAACCTTATTCCATGTGAGAGTTACCTGATTTCCGCTGACCTTTGCCTTTAAAACAGGCTTTGTTGAGTTACCTGAAGTCGTGGTTTTATCGGAACTGCCCGAAGAAGAGGAGGAAGAA
>JBJERM010000176.1:0-4580 GCA_051882315.1 Ruminiclostridium sp. | reverse complement strand
TGGTTTTGTCATTGGTTTACGGTGTGATATCCGTATGCGTTACAGTGCTTGCGGTGAAAAAACAGAGCTATAAATAATGCTTTGGGCGGTAAGTCTCAAAGGCCTTGCAAAAGTCATCGGAAAGCCGGAACCGGGAAGGCATTCCACTTTCCAGCTACATACCGTGCTTAATTTTCGTGAAACAGCATCACGGAAAAGGGGCTACAGTACTTTTTTGTTTAACATTAAAAAAGCAAAAAATAATCATTTTGGAAACAAGACTGAATCATTTTTTAAACATCAGTACGATGAATGTATAAGAGAAGATACGGAATTTATCTATGTATCTCAGAACAATTTCATCATTCCTGCCGCCCTTTTTAACTGCGACAGCCTGTAACACATATTCTTCCTTTTGAATATAATAAAAAGAGCTTAATAACAGCTCGGAAAGGAATGAATATCAATGGGTGTAACGACCTCCAACAAGGAACTCAGCACTACAAGTATCAAGTGCGGAGGGTATTTTAATATAAAATTATCTTTGGCGGCAGAGCCGGATATTGTATCAAATCCCACGGACATCGTTCTGGTTCTTGACCGTTCAAGAAGTATGGCGGGCAGCCCGCTTGCAAATCTGAAAAGCGGCGCAAAGAGGTTCATTCAGATAATTGATGAATCCACAGACGGCGCTCATGACGGTCATATCGGCAATGGAAGCCGTATCGGTATCGTCAGCTTTGCAAGCACCGCCACCCAAGACACGCAGCTTATTACCTCGGTAGAGGAGCTGAACGCAGCGGTGGACGCGCTTACAACTGCACAGTACACCAATCACGCAGATGCCTTTGAAAAAGCAATACAGCTTTTTGACCCATTGTCGGCAAACGAAAAAGTGATAGTTATGTTTACTGACGGCGTAACAACTGCCGGCGGAGACCCCAACCCTATTGCCGCCGCAGCAAGGGCGCAGGGCATTATCATTTACTGCATCGGACTTTCGGGCAACGGCGGGCTTGACGAGCAGGCGCTGAATGAATGGGCGTCGGATCCGGATTCAGCTTATGTTGCTATAACTCCGGACGACGAGGAGCTTGATAAGCTTTTTGAGGACCTGGCACGCAATATTTCCAAGCCCGGCGCAACGGATATTGTAATCACCGATACTGTTTCCCCCTGCTTTAAAATAACCTCTTTGTCAGCGCCGACAAAGGGAACGGCAAGCCTTCTGAACGCAAATTCGCTGCGTTGGAAGATTGATGAGCTGGGTGTTTCCAAGAGCGAGGGCGCAGTGCTGGAATTTGTTGTGGAGCATATAGGACCCTGTTCCGGCACTATCGAAGTGAACGAGTCGATTGACTACTACGACGCCGAGGGCAACGTTGTTGATTTCCCCTCTCCGTATATCACGGTTGACTGCGGAACAGACGTATTCCCCGAGATATGCCCCGAGCCTGTGGATATTGAAATTGATGGCTGTGAGGATTCTGTTGAATATGACGCCGGGGACCTTGGAATGGAGTCGCTGGGGCGGATTTTGCAGCTGTCTGTAACTCTGAAGAATGTCTGTCCTCATAAACGTGTGGCTTTAGCGGCAATAGTCACCGAGGTTGGCAACGACGATTTGGAATACAAGCGTGGAATGAAAACCATGACTATTCCCGCCCACACAGGCGATTCCTGCCGCGATGTAACGGTAAGGTGCATTAAATTTGTTCTTCCCGAGGATCTGGACATACCGCACACCGAGGATAAGGGAATATGCAGAAAACGCTGTTTCAGGGCGAGATTTATAGCGCACTATATTGATAATGACTTTGACTGCTGCGATGTAATCATATAAGCGCTGCGGATTTCCGTTGAGAAAGCTGCCGCCGTAAATCTATTCTTCTGAGTTTTTGTTGCAGCGGGAGCGCTTTGCGGAAAATCAATTTCATCTGCCATGACATCGAAAAGCCTTTAGACATACTGTTTAAAGGCTTTTTCTTGTATTGTTGAGGTTTTAGGCTTTTCTTACAGAATCAATTGTCAGAAAAATTAGAACCGTAAAGCGCAAAAACTTTTTTCTCAGCTGTGCGTAATAAAACTTTTTCAATTATCACAAAACGACCATAATTATATCAAAATATACCCGTAGAATAATGGAGTAATGACCAAAATGAGTGAAAGGGAAATAATTAATGAATAAAAAAGCAAAAATTATCGCAATTACCGCTGTTCTGGCAGTACTTCTGACCGGCGGCTGCGCCAAAACACCGGATCCCTCGTCAGAAACCAGCGTCATATCAGCGAACGACACGTCAGTTTCTTCGATAGCTGAAGTGTCCTCAGATGAAAGCGTCAGCGAACAGGAGGTTGAAATTGTGACAGCTATTGATAAAATCGACAACACTATGTGGCAGTACAATGAAGATGACAACGTATACTGGCAGGTCGGAATTAGCTACTGTGAAAATCCCGCAGACCAACAGTACGAAACCCTCGGAATTTTTGTTCCCGGCGATTATATGACCGCTGAAGACAACGGAGACGGCACATTTACCTGTGAGATAAATCGGGAAGCCTCCGTCGGAAATTATACCGCCATGAGCGCTCCTGTTGTTATCCCTGTCGATACTCCCGGATATTCCGCTATGGCAGCGCCTACTGGCTATGTAAAGGGAGTTTCTAATTATACGAGTGCAGGTTTTATCTATCTTAATGCAGGCTGCCGAGGACGCGACGCAGGCGCGCCTGCCGGAGTTACAGACTTAAAGGCGGCAATACGCTATCTCAGATATAACGAGAACAATGTTCCCGGCAGCATGGACAGAATCTTCACATTCGGCATGAGCGGAGGAGGCGCACAGAGCGCACTTGTCGGGGCAACAGGCGACAGCGAGCTTTATACGCCTTATCTTGAAGCGATAGGCGCGGTTCAGGGAGTCAGCGATTCGGTAACAGGCTCTATGTGCTGGTGCCCGATAACGAATCTTGACTATGCAAACGAAGCCTACGAATGGAATATGGGCGTGACCCGAACCGATATTGACGAGGATACCCAGCAGCTTTCTGACAGCTTGGCTGAGGCCTTTGCGGAGTATATCAACTCGCTCGGTCTGAAAGACAGTGAAGGAAATATTCTTATTCTGTCAGAATCAGAGGAAGGTATATATCAATCGGGAAGCTACTATGATTACCTCTTAGAAGTTGTAGAAAAGTCGCTGAATAACTTTCTTCAGGACACAGCCTTCCCCTACACCGCCGAAGGCTCCGGCATGAAAGGCGGACGCGGTGATTTTGGCGGCGGGCTTCCAAAGCTCGAAAACGGTGAGCTGCCCGCAGGAATTAAAGAGGGCGGGTTTGGAAAAGATGGCTTAACCCCTCCGGATCTCGGCGGCAATATCGCAGATGAAAATGAGTTCTACCAGCGTGACGGAATCGACCGCAATAATGTTTCGGGCGGCGTATCGCTTTCGGGAACCTATGAAACAGCGCAGGACTATGTAGATGCACTTAATGCTGACACAGAGTGGATAATCTATAACACCGAAACAAATACGGCAGAAATAACCGGTCTTGCTGATTTTGTAAAAGCCTGCAAAAACGCCTCGAAAAACGTTGGGGCTTTTGACGACCTGAATGCCTCACAGGGAGAAAACACGCTTTTCGGATATGGCGACGGAAACGGAGCGCATTTCGACCCGATAATGGCGGAACTTCTGAAGGACACCGAATACGGCGACTCTTATGCCGCCGACCTCTTGAAAACCGACTCCCTCGGCAATACGGTAGATCGACGAATGAATATGTACAATCCCATGTATTATCTTGACGATTATTACGAGGGATACCGGAGTGCAAATGTTGCTCAGTACTGGAGAATACGCAGCGGAATTAATCAAGGCGATACGGCTCTCAATACAGAAGTAAACCTTGCGCTTGCGCTTGAAAATTACGGTGCTGACGTTGATTTTGAAACCGTATGGGGACAGGGTCATGTTGAGGCAGAACGAACAGGTGGCTCCACGGAGAATTTCATTAATTGGGTCAATGAATGTCTCAGATAATGTGAGCCTATCTAAGGAATTTATGGTGAAATATCTACGCAAAACAGCTTGACAAATTACACCTGTCAGCACTATATCGAAAAAACCGGAATGGATTTATATCCTGACCGGTTTTTTCTTTTCCTTGGGAACAACAAAGATTTTAGGCAACACCGCACAATTAACGGCAAAGGCGTTAGCAGATAATAGTACGGTGTTGCCTTAAAGCTGGCTGCGGTGTTTTTAAACATATTTCTGAAAACCTATTGACAAACTGTAACACAGATGATATAATTGTATACATAGAGATTATACAATTTATACTTGCACGCTGTCCGGAAGGCTTGCAGGTATTGCCTTAATCCCAAGGAGTGTACACTTGAATGAATATCAACATCAGTAATGCAAACGGTGAGGCAATCTATTTACAGATTGTAAACCAAATCAAGACGCTGATACTGGAGGGCAGACTGAAAGAGGGGGAAATGCTCCCGTCTATGCGAAATCTTGCTGTTGAGCTCCATATCAGCTTTATGACCACCAAGCGTGCTTACGAGGAGCTTGAGCGTGACG
>JBJERM010000175.1:0-4580 GCA_051882315.1 Ruminiclostridium sp. | reverse complement strand
ATCAAGGCGGCTGATTTCAAAAATATCCGCCCTTTCGGACAAATACGGCGCAAAGGAAATAAGCCGTGACGTTATCGTCTACGACAGGGTCAAAACCATAAACGAGCATATCTACTACAACGTGGACGTTATACAGGCTGCAATAAAAAGCGGCTCCAAAATCAACTTTCTCTACTTCGATTACGACTGCAAAAAGAAAAAGCGCTACCATAACGGCGGTGCCCGCTCGGAGATTTCCCCCTACGCTCTTTGCTGGCAGGAGGAGAACTACTACGTTGTGGGCTATTACCCGAAATACGGGACTGTAACCAATTTCCGTGTGGACAAAATGGAGCATGCGGAAATTTCAGTTGACGAAAAGGGCAAGCCCGTCAAAGCTGAGCCTGTGCCCAAGGGCTTCAACATTCTCGAATACACCAAAAAGCGGTTCGGAATGTTTACAGGGGAGGATATTACCCTTAAATTAAAGGTTCATAATTCCCTTTCGGGAGTTATTCTTGACCGGTTCGGCAAGGGCGTTTCTCTTGTGCCCTTTGACGAGGAGCATTTTACCCTCACCCAGACGGTTGCCGAAAGCCCGGTGCTGCTGAGCTGGATTTTCCAGTTCGGCGAAAAAATCGAGATAATTTCACCCGAAAGCCTTCGGGAAAAATATAAAAATACCCTTGATAAGCAAAGAGAAATTTACAGCAGATAATGTGCTTTATGTGTGGAACAGAATTTCATGCGGAAAGGAGCGGCAGGTATGGTTTACACAATAGATTACCTCATTGATAAAATCATTTCAAGCGACAAGCCTTACGATATTGAGAAAATCAAGGCGGCTTACGAAATGGCGGAGGAGGCTCACAAGGGCGTAAAGAGAAGCTCGGGAGAGCCTTATATAACCCACCCTGTGGCAGTAGCCTGTATCCTGCTGGAATTCTGCATGGACACCGACACAATTGCGGCAGCCTTGCTCCACGACGTTGTTGAGGATACGGACGTGCCTCTTGAAACAATCAGAAAGCGCTTCGGTGACGACGTTGCAAACCTTGTGGACGGGGTAACGAAAATCGGTCTTGTTCCCCTTAATACCAAGGAGGAGCAGCAGGCGGAGAATATCCGCAAAATCCTTATGGCTATGTCGAAGGATATTCGTGTAATCATCATAAAGCTTGCAGACAGACTCCACAATATGCGTACTATTATGTACCGTCCCCCGGAGAAACAGCGTAAAAAAGCCCTTGAAACAATGAACTTCTATGCGCCTATCGCTCACCGCCTTGGTATGAGCGCCGTTAAGGAGGAAATGGAGGATATTTCTATCCGAATCCTTGACCCCTACGGAACAAAGGCGATACAGGATATGCTGGACACCAATAAGGAACAGAAAACCGGCTTTATTGATACAATAAAGGAGCGTATCCGTGAAAGAATAAGCGATATTGAGCCGCCGCCCATAATCGAAGGCAGAGTAAAAAGCGTTTACAGCATATATAAAAAAGTATATATAAAGGGCAAAAGCTTTAACGAGATATATGATGTTTATGCAGTAAGAGTTATTGTGCAGACGGTTATCGAATGCTACAACGTTCTCGGTATCGTTCACGACATCTTCAAGCCAATTCCCTTCCGCTTCAAGGACTATATTGCAACCCCAAAGCCCAACCGCTACCAGTCCCTGCACACCACCGTTATCGGCAGGGAGGGTATACCCTTTGAAGTGCAGATAAGGACAATGGAAATGCATAACACCGCCCAGTACGGCGTTGCAGCACACTGGAAGTACAAGGCGGGAATTACGGGAAAGGTTACGGGAGAAAAGCGCTTTGACTGGATAAGACAGCTCCTTGAGCAGCAGCAGGACTCCGACGATATAGAGCAGCTTGCTGACGCTATCAAGGTTGACCTTGCCCCCGACGACGTATATGTATTTACGCCCAAGGGCGACGTTATAACCCTGCCCGCAGGCTCAACCGTAATCGACTTTGCCTACGCAATCCACACTCAGGTAGGCAACAAGATGACCGGCGCAAAGGTAGGCGGGCGCATGATACGCTTCGACTACGAGCTGAAAACAGGGGATATTGTTGAGGTAATAACAACCTCCTCCCAAAGCTACGGACCCAACAGAAACTGGCTCGACATAGCTAAAACCAGCGAGGCAAGAGGCAAGATAAGAAGCTGGTTCAAGAGAGAATGTCGGGACGATAATATTGCTGAGGGTATGGCGGCTCTTGAAGCGGAATTCCGCCGCAACAGCATTACCCCCTCGGTTGAATTTTTGCAGGAAATCGCAAAAATGCAGCACTTTGACAACGTGGACGACTTCTACGCAGCAATAGGCTACGGCGGAGTTATGCTTTCAAAGATAATGCAGCGGGTTAAGGATATGTACAACTCCCGTCAGAACGCAGCAGCCCTGCCCGACGGAAATACTGCCTTAAGCCAGAATATCGCAAAGAAGCAGAAAAGCGGCGTAATCGTTGAGGGAATAGACAACTGCCTTATAAAGTTTGCGAAATGCTGCAACCCCCTTCCCGGCGATAAAATCGTTGGCTTTATAACAAGAGGCTACGGCGTTTCGGTGCATAAGAAGGACTGCGTCAACGTTGTGAATGCAAGCCCAACAGACAAGGAGCGCTGGATTAACGTTATGTGGGCAGCAGGCAAAGAGGGCGAGGAAGCAGGCTATAATGCAACAATAGATGTTATCGCCGAGGACCGCACCGCTCTTATTGCAGACGTAACCGCAACAATCGCCGCAAGCCGCTTCCCTATCCGCCAGATTACCGCACACCAGCTTAAAAACGGCAACGGCAACATTGTTGTAACAGTAGAAGTAGCCAGCGTTGAGCAGCTTAATGCACTTATAGGACGTATAAGAAAAATTCCCGGCGTAATCAGCGCAGAAAGAACGGGAATTGTGTAATAAACCACACACTATGAGAAAGGACAGGTAACAGAAAATGAGCAGAGAAATCCCCTACAAGATTTATCTTGAAGAAAGCGAGCTTCCGAAGCAGTGGTACAACGTAAGAGCGGATATGAAGAATAAGCCCGCTCCCCTTATCAATCCCGCAACTCATCAGCCCTGCACCTTAGAGGAATTAAGCCACGTTTTCTGCGAAGAGCTGGCAAAGCAGGAGCTTGACGACACAACTCCCTACATCGACATTCCCGAGGAAATCTTAAGCTTCTACAAGATGTACCGTCCCTCACCGCTGGTAAGGGCATACTGCCTTGAAAAGGCTCTTGGTACTCCCGCAAAGATTTACTACAAGTTCGAGGGTAACAACACCTCCGGCAGCCACAAGCTGAACAGCGCAATTGCACAGGCATACTACGCTAAAAAGCAGGGTCTTAAGGGCGTTACAACCGAAACCGGCGCAGGACAGTGGGGAACCGCCCTTTCAATGGCGTGCGCTTACCTGGGACTTGACTGTAAGGTATTCATGGTTAAGGTTTCTTATGAGCAGAAGCCCTTCCGCCGCGAGGTTATGCGTACCTACGGCGCAGACGTTACCCCCTCTCCTTCAATGACAACTAATGTCGGCAGAAAGATTAACGAAGAATTTCCCGGAACTACCGGCTCTCTCGGCTGCGCTATCTCCGAAGCGGTTGAGGCTGCCACCACCAACGAGGGCTACCGCTATGTTCTCGGCTCGGTTCTTTCCCAGGTTCTTCTCCACCAGACGGTTATCGGTCTTGAAACACAGGCTGCCTGCAAAAAATACGATATAAAGCCGGATATTATTATCGGCTGTGCAGGCGGCGGCTCTAACCTTGGCGGACTTATCTCTCCCTTTATGGGCGAAAAATTAAGAGGCGAGGCAGATTACCGGTTTATTGCAGTTGAGCCTGCTTCCTGCCCCTCCCTTACAAGAGGCGTTTACGCCTACGACTTCTGCGATACCGGCGCTGTTTGTCCTCTTGCAAAGATGTACACCCTCGGCAGCACCTTTATCCCCTCCGCAAACCATGCAGGTGGTCTTCGCTACCACGGCATGAGCAGCATTCTTTCACAGCTGCACTACGACGGACTTCTTGAAGCACGCTCCGTTGAGCAGACCTCGGTATTTCAGGCGGCTCAGCAGTTCGCAAGAGTTGAGGGTATTCTTCCCGCTCCCGAAAGCAGCCACGCTATCCGTGTTGCTATCGACGAGGCTCTTAAGTGCAGGGAAACAGGCGAAGAAAAAACAATTCTCTTCGGTCTTACAGGCACAGGCTACTTCGATATGGTTGCATACCAGAAATTCAACGACGGAGAAATGTCCGACTACATTCCTACCGACAAGGAATTGCAGGAGAGCATCTCCCGTATGCCTAAGGTTGACTGATTTTATAACGCAGAAAAACCCCGTGCAAGAACAAAGCCTTGCACGGGGTTTTATTATACCTCTGTTATTGTTTCATTTACCTGTGTCAGTGTATTCGGCTCGTAGGTAAGCCCTACCGCCGCATTATACTCCGCTTCTGATGCAAAAATATAGTTAATTCGGCTGATATTGCTGATAAAGGTTGATGACAAGGTGGTTGCCGCAGCCGTAGACTTTGTTATTGCATAAAACTCAAGATATGCATATCCGTAAGGTGCA
>JBJERM010000174.1:0-4592 GCA_051882315.1 Ruminiclostridium sp. | reverse complement strand
ATAAAGGATTTTGCCATAGAGATTGAGAAGGAACTTATGGATAATGCCGACAGTAACGGTGATATAAACTCTTGCTTTGTTCCCGATATAATCCACAGGCTCGTTAAAGAAATGACGGAGGACTAAAATGTCCGAACTTAAATTTAAGCTTAAGCATACCTCTGACGACAAAGAAATCCCGAATGAACTCTTGAATAATTTTATATATGAGCAGTACGACAAGCGCACGCCTGTTCTGAAAACCGTCGAAGATTACGAGCGGGAAATACGGCGGGCAAGAAGTGAATACGAGCTGTTATGTAAAACATATTGGTCACCAAAGCTTAACAGATGGGTTTATAATATACCGCAAGGACTGTCGTACATCAACTTTCTTATTCGCAGGATAGAAAATTGTCACATAAAAATCAACCAGTTAAAGAACAAAAAGTTCAATAAGAGATAATACAAGGAGGACATTATATGAGAAGAATTATCGCAGTTATACTGAGCCTTTGTCTTGCAATTTGTATATGCGGTTGCAGCAGCAATAACACACCCATAAATATCAACGTAGACAACAGCTCAGATTTAAGCGGAGCAACATTCGGCAGAGAAACCTTAATAGCAATTAGAGATTTTCTGTATTACGACTCCACAACACGGATTGTCTATTGGTGGAACGGACGTATGGGTGGTGGTTATAGTTCTACTACCCCGTCCCCATATTTCGCGCCTAACGGACTACCATACAGATATAATCCGGAAACTAATACATTTGAAGAGATAGAGCAATAACAAATCTATAGCGACAGTATTTTTACGGACAACAGCTCCACTACGGAGTATAAACAATATAACAGGAGGTAAACAAAAATGGACAACAGCATTCAGATTTTCAAGAACAGCGATTTCGGTGAAATCCGCACAATCAAAGACGGCGACAAGATTCTGTTCAGTGGAATTGACGCTGCTAAAGCATTGGGATATTCCAATCCGCACAAATCTGTTAAAGATCATTGCAGCGCAGATGGTCTAACGTTTCGTTCAGCCATCGACACAATTGGCAGAAGACAGAAGACTGTATTTATAACTGAGGGAAATATCTACCGCCTCATTACCCACAGCAAGCTCCCCGCCGCCGATAAGTTTGAACGCTGGGTGTTCGACGAAGTTCTCCCCGAAATAAGAAAGACCGGCGGCTACGGAGTAATGAAAAAGCCTGACAGCTATATGATAGAAGACCCGATTGAACGAGCGGAGCGCTGGCTTGAGGAATACAAGGAAAAAGCTACTCTCGCCAAGAAAGTAGAGGACGACAAACCTCTTGTGGAGTTTGCAGAGCAGGTGAGCGAGTCTGAAGATAGTATTAATATGCGGATAATGGCAAAGCTTGCAACGAAGAATGGTATTGAAATCGGCAGAACGAGGCTCTTCAGATTTCTGCGGCATAAGAATGTTCTGCTGGATAACAACGAGCCGTATCAAACCTATATCGACCGCGACTGGTTTGAGGTAATCGAGAGGACTCTCATCACTAAACACGGAGAAACCAAAATCCAGAAGACAACTCTCGTAAAGCCCAAGGGTCAAATCGGAATCGTTAAGCTGCTCAAGAAATACTACACAGTACAGGTTCAGGTAGCTGTATAATTTTTCCAATTAAATATTGACTATCGCCCACCATTATGGTATAATTTATCTATGTACGCAATCAAGCCGTATATACACAGTCAGGAGGTGTATTTATGAGAACATCAAGAAGTAAAGCAGACAACGTAAAAAATTTCAACAGCCTTTGTGAAAAAGATAAAGCCTTAATAGAGGAATACAAAAACAGCGTAGCACAGGACAATTGTTCGTGGAGCGATATTCGTGGCAGCATACTGAATACTCTGGCAGACTATTTGGTTCACGAGACGGATATTCCGCTTTATGAATGGGATACTGATGCCTGCGAATTATTTTTAAAGCACTATGGTTGGGCACAACGCTATCGTTCACGAGCAAGAATTGTACTTCATTGTATTATGTCTTTAGCTGGAGCAGATTTAGATCTATCAAAAATCAATCTGAACGATAATCTTATCGAAACCACTCAGTTTATATTGAGCTTCAAAAATCTTTTACAGATTATTGCCGATGCTAACAAAAAAGATTTTATCTGTCGGGAATATCCGGATATACCCAATAAAAACGCTACGACAATTACCGCTATATATCTTGCTTGGCTTGGAGTTCCAGCCGGTGAAGTAACAAGGATAAAAGATTGTGATATAAATTTTGTCACAAAAACTGTCAGAGCCGGAGAAAAATACTACTCATTTGCCAACTGTAAAGAAATAGAGAAGCATTTTTTGCAATACATCTCTTCTGATAAATACGCATATATCAAAAATTCCTGTTTGTGTATGCGGAGTTATTTAAAAACCGATTTATTCATAAAGCAGACTAAGCCGGGAATCCTTTATCCGGAAACAATTGCCGGTAAGATCAAAAAATTCTGCGGACAGACATACGAAGCATTTTTGATTTCTGGCAGACTTGATAGACTATATCATTACGAGCAAAACGGCGGAGTAATATCTCAGGATAATTACTCTTTAATATCGGAGGTTATAGGACTATCGTCAAACTGTTACGACGAAACAATTGGTAATATTATTGGAAAGTATCAACTTTATAAAGAAAAGAGAGAAAACTATACGTTAAAGAGGTAACTATGGATTTAAAAATAACCCCCAAGAAACCCGACCAGCTCGAAAAAGAGCGTGTAAAAAAGGTCTTGACCGAGACTTCCGAGCAAGCAAAAGACCGTGCAGCGATGTCGATGCTTGCCGATTATTTGAATCAGGCGCAAGAGATTGCAAAAAAGGAAACCGAAGAGTTCAAAAACTCTGTGCGGACTGTTGACAAAAGCGTTTTAAACAGGGGTGTTGACTACATCAACTGGCTGATGAAGCTCGGCGCAGATGTAGAATACGCCCCTCAGATAACAGGCGGACAGATTAATATGAAGGTAGCAGCTACATTCCCGCAGAAAGTAAAATTCAGCGGAGACAATTTCAGTATGCTTCTTGACCTTATGAACGAATCTACGGACTTTCATATATATAACAAAATCAAGTCAGCCTGTGTAGAAATACACTACACATACACCGGAGTCGGCAGATATATGACTAACAAATAAGGAGATGCTATGAGCGAAAATATTAAAGAGAAAGACTTTTTTACTTCGATAGGACGTAAGCACCCCGACGAAGAAGACAAGTATTACGAAGTAAATCCCGAAGTTTTAGAAAAAACGTTAAACATATTAAGGATATTTACCATAAAATCTAAGCTTGATTTTTACGGCTTTTCGCTCGTCCCCTACAAGTCTGATGCTATTTTAAATCTGCGTGTATCTCACTTTGATGTGGACGACCTTTCAGAAAATTTCTATAAGACATTCCAGTGTGCTTCAAGCATAACATTTGCACCTGGCGAAGAATTTATGGTAGTGAAAATCCGAGTATCAGATTTCTATAATATTCTTACCAACGAAGATATGGGCTTAACATTCTGACAGGAGTCTTAAAATGGCAGTTTTAGGAGTAATATTAATCGTTATCATTCTGATTTACCCCACAATTAAATTCATACTGTACCTTGCTTCGCTTGGAGTGGGCGGCATTGCTTATACATCAGCCAAGAGCAGTGTTCAAAGGGGAAGAGAAGATAGGAACAATATTCCTGTAAACAGTGACGACGACTGGACAGAAGACGAATTTACAGAGTTTCTTGCAAAATTCAGAGGGTGTAAGGATTTACGTAATTCAGGACAAAACTGGATAGACTTTACAGTAAACTACGAAGGGTACGAACATTTTTATGATTACATTAAATTAAGAATGTGTGACAAGAACTTTGAAAGAGCAGTAGCCGAAGAGTTCGGTGCATCTCTCTGGTGGATGAACAAAAATAAAAAAGAAGAACAGCCGATAAGTTATTTATCTCAGACCTTTCTCCGGTACGGAGTATATGAAGATATAGCCACTATCAGAAGACTTTACGGAGAAAATTCTGTTCCAAACGACTTTAGAGTAATCAGCGAAGACTACAAAAACCAGACGGCGCTTCGCAAACTGGATATGATAGATTTCTGGAAAGAGATTGAGTGCAGTAAGGAAGACGACAAGACTTTTGGTAAAAGCGCAAGCAACGCAGTAGTCTGGACGTTCAACGTAATAATTCTATTAGTAGCAATTATCTGCTGTATTTTTTATTACCAGAGGCATCCGGATACATTTCACATACTTTTGTGGATAGTTCCGGGCTGTGTGCCGATAGGCTTGCTGATGGAATGGGGCGCAAGAGACGGTAAGAACGGAGGGCAGTAGCGTGAAAAATTCCGATACATACGAATTAATTCAAAGCTGTACCGTTGAAGGCGACTGGACAAAGGAGGAATATAATGCCCTTGTAGAAGACCCGGAACTATTGGCAGTTATAAATTATAACTGGGAGCAGGAGCTTAAGAGCAACAAACTGAAGGAGGTAGCAATCAACAAAGTGAATACCGCAGGGTGTCCTGAGTTCAGAGCTTTTCTTCTTCAGGAGATAATGGAGCA
>JBJERM010000173.1:0-4647 GCA_051882315.1 Ruminiclostridium sp. | reverse complement strand
CTTGCAGCAGTCGGTGCGCTCCGGGATTTCTCCTGCCGAGGCAACAACCGAGGAAACCGCAGTTTCGCCCCTTATTTCGGAAATCGCCGTGCCCGTCTTATCTTAAGCCATGTTTTGCGAAGCTCTCTTGCGGCATAGCCCGTCATTTTGCTGTCAAGGACGTCCGAAAGAATCCGGGAGTCATATCCGCAGCGGTAGCGGAAAGCTTCTGCGCCATAAGGTTTTCAGCCATTTCCATTCCGATGAAGCCCGCTCCTGCAACAACAGCTTTTCGGCAGCTATTTTTTTGATATATTCTCTTATTGCAATAGCGTCGTCGGGGATACGCACGGTAAATACGCCGCTTAAGTTTATGCCCTCAATCGGGGGGATAACGGGAGAAGCGCCGCTTGCCATAATAAGCTTATCGCAGCTTTCGGTATATTCCGAGCCGCTTTCGGTATCACGGAAGGTAACGGTTTTTGCCGACGGGTCAAGCTTTACAGCCTCCTGCCCCGTGTGTATGTTTGCACCTGTAATGGCGAAAAATTTTTCGGGGGAATTTACGATAAGCTCCTCCCTTGCTCCGATTTCTCCGCCGACGTAATAGGGCAAACCGCAGCCTGCGTAGAAAATATCTCGGCTTTTTGTGTAGACGTCAACCTGAGCGGAGCGGTCATGCCTTTTAAGCTTTGCCGCCGCTTTTGTTCCCGTGGCAACGCCGCCGATAACGATAATTCTCATAACAGCCTCGCTTTCATTATAGATTAAACCTGTAAATTTAAGGTCAGTTTTGTAAAAATTATAGCATAATACGACCGGATTGTCAATAAATATCACTTATCTAGTGCACAATTATGACATAAAGCTCCCGCTTGATAGCGTCAAACGGGAGCTTTCATTATACAAGAAAAGCCTCCTGCGGCAAAGCCGCAGCAGGCTCTTTTTGTACTCTATTCATCAAGCAATATCTTCCAGTTATCCACAACCTCGGCGCATACGTCCGTATCTCCCTCGGCGGCGGCGGTCTGGAGCTTTCCGAAAAGGCGTGCCGCCTCTCCCGAATAGCTGAAATCAGCCATTTTTTCCACAACCTCATCAATGGCAAGGGTGTCGAAATTGTCCAGCGCTTCAATCATCTCAGAAAGCAGCTTTTTCACGGTTTCCTTGTCCGCTTCCTCCGTATTATGGGGCGTTAAATCCACATCCGGGAACACTCCCGCAAGGATTGTTCTGACGCTTCTGTAAAGCTCTAAAAATTCCTCATGGTGGGAGTTTATAAAGCTGATATTGTTGGAATTTCCCGCAAATTCAAGCTTAAAGGCAAGGTCGGCAATTTTGTCTGCGCCTATCTGACGGGAGGTGCTCTTGAAGGCATGAACCTCAATAGTGTACTGCTTTATGTCCTGCTCCTTAAGGCATCTGCAAAGCACCTCAACCCGCTTGTCTATGGAAAGGTAGTACTCACGCAGAACCTGCATATAAAGCTTCTCGCTGCCTAAAAGAGAGATTGCCTTTCCCGTATTGAGACCCTCTATTGTAAGGGCGTTTTTTTTAGGTGCAGGAGCTGCGCTTCCGGCGGCTACCGGCATAATTTTTACAGCAGGCAGCCATTTTCTCACCATCGCCACAATTTCCTTGGTTTCAATGGGCTTTGCAACAAAGTCGTTCATGCCCTCACGGATAAACATTTCCTTTGTGCCGCCGATTGCATTTGCGGTAAGGGCGATTATCGGAACCTCCTCGTAGCCGGGTATCATGCGGCGAATGATATGGGTTGTTTCAACGCCGTCAACCTCGGGCATCATGTGGTCCATAAAAATTATATCGTATCTGAGCTGCTTTACCTTTTCAATAGCCTGCGACGCTCCGTTTGCAGTGTCAATCTGCATACCCAGCGGTTCAAGTATTCCGCTTGCCACAACAAGGTTTACGTTGTTGTCGTCAACGATAAGAACATGAGCGTCGGGAGCGGTAAACTGGAATTCGTTTTCCCCGCTTAAATCGCCGCACTCCGTTCCGCCAAGACCAAGAGCCGAGCATAGTGTTGCGGAATAAACAGGCTTTTTAAGCACCTTCACATTGGGGCAGCTTATATCGTTGGGGGCGTCGTAGGGAGCGATTACTATGCACTGTATTTCGCTGTTCTTTTCGATATAGTCCTTTACTCCGCCGCAGAAAAGGGTTCTGTCAACGATAACAAAGCCTTCCCTGATGTCCTCAAGAGAACCGTCCTTCATCAAATCCTTGCAAAGTATTCCCATAGAGCCAAGGTCGGCTAAAACCTGTCTGCGGACAAAATCGTTCTGGAGCATTACGGCGATACTCAGCCGCTTTTCGGGCTTGGGAACTATGGGCGTAGCGCTTATTATTTTTTGCGGCAGCTCGATTGAGAAGGTACTGCCAACATTGTATTCGCTCTCTACCGAAACCGTACCACGCATAAGCTTCAAAAGCTGCTGGGTTATAGCAAGACCAAGTCCCGTACCCTCAATGTTGCGGTTGCGCTTGCTGTCGACCTGCTGGAAGGACTGGAAAAGCTTTCCTAAATCCTCCTTTTTTATGCCCGAGCCTGTATCCGAAACCTCCGCTTTAAGCAAAACCGTGTTTTCGTCTATCGGCTCACAATACATTTTCAGATGCACGTTGCCTGTCTTGGTAAATTTAACCGCATTATTCAGCAGATTAAGAAGTATCTGGTGTATTCTTATGTTATCTCCGAAAAGCTTGCAGGGCAGATTCGGCGACAGGTCAACGGTAAATTCAAGATTTTTTGAGCCGATACGGCTGTTTACTATATTCGCAAGGTCGTTTATAATGGACAGCGGCTCATACACCACTTCCACAATATTCATTTTTCCCGACTCTATCTTTGAGAAGTCAAGAATGTCGTTTATAATAACCAGCAGATTCTTGCCCGAGGAGCGTATCTGCCGTATGTACTGCTTCGCCTGCTCGGACATTTCCTCTCTCAGGGCAAGCTCCGCCATACCGAGAACAGCGTTCATCGGCGTTCTTATCTCGTGGCTCATATTCGCAAGAAAGTCGGATTTCTGTTTTGCTGCCTGCATAGCCTGCTTGTTGAGCTGGATAGAAACGTATTCCTTATACGCCATATCCGAAAGCACGCCTGCAAACTCATAAATAAACCGGGTTGAGCGGTCGATTGCATTTTTGGGCACTATCTGGGTCTTTTTCGCAGCTTCAACAAAGGCTTCCTCGTCAACCTCTATTTCCCGTGCAATTTCCCGCATTTTATCAATGTCCGGAGGCTCGCTTAAGACCTGCCCGCCGATAAAGCTTCCTATCATTCTGTCCCCAAGCATAATCGGCGCAGCAAAATCCACCAGATTTGCATGGCAGAAATAGGACACGGGACCGCCTGTTTCAAGCGCCTTTACCGCCCCCATTTTGTCGCACTGCTCGCAGCGGGCTCTGCCTATGGGGGATTTGCGGCAGAACTCTGTGCAGAACTCGGAAAAGTTGGTGCCCTCGGTTACGGCAATGCCGTTTTCGTCTGTGGTAAGTGACGCCATTCGAGCCATTTTCGCAAAGGAGTCCTGCATTTTCTGCAATATTTCAACTTCGATAAGGTCTGTAAGGTGCAGGTTCCCGTCTATCTCAAAGTTCAGCATTTCTTCGTCAAATTCAGCCATTATAACTCCCCGTCCCCGCTGTCAAAAATCCTCTGTATTGTTTCGTTTACTCTTTCTATGTCAATGGGCTTTAAAAGGTAGCCCTGCGGCTTCAGCATAAGCACGTTGGCAATCTTGCTGCGGTCGGCAACGCCTGTAAGGAAAACAATGGGAACGTCCTTTGAGGACTCCAGCGCCCTTATATTCTTGAATACCTCGGGGCCGTCCTCTACGGGCATCTGATAATCAAGGAATATAAGGTCGGGAGTTTTCGTGTTCAGAAACTTCATCGCCATTTTTCCGCTTATCATGGTTGTAACGATATAATCTGGCTCAAGGGCTGCCTTCAGGAGCTTTAAAACAGCCCGGTCGTCGTCGATTATAAGTATCTGCTTTCTTGAATTAAGGCGGGCTGCCTCCGCAAGAATACGCTCTTCCTCAAGGCGCTTTCTCTCCTCTTCCTTTTCCCGCTCCTCTTCAATAAATTTAAGCTTCCGCACAATATTATCCGCAATAGCGTCAATGGTTATCGGGCGGCAGAGCACAAGGTCGATAACCTCGGGGGCTTCATTTTCATAAAATTCTCTGCTGTCCTCGTCTGTTATTACAACAATCGGCACCTTACAGGAAACATTCTCCTTTTTAAGGCGGATAAGAAGGGACATAAGCTGCATATCAACCTGGTCGGCAATACAAACGTAGGCGTCGGGCTGGAAAAGCTCGTAATGGGCGCTTAAATCCTCCCAGTAGTTTGAGGAGGTCATGCAGGAAAAACGTCCGTAGGTCTTTATGAAAAAGTCACTGAGCAGGGTCGAGCTTGCGCAGTTAAGCAGGATTTTATATTTTTTCATTTTCACACCCCCGAAGTTGTTATATTTGTTTATAAACGACAAAGATTATTTTTTGGTTTCTCTGAGCGGAATCTGAGTCGGGTATATTTTCTGCCCGCCTTCGGCGGGCAGAAAATATGTTGCTTTTAGGCAATACCGCATAATTATTGTCGTGCGATTGCGCAGTCAGATTTTTCGTCAGA
>JBJERM010000172.1:0-16478 GCA_051882315.1 Ruminiclostridium sp. | reverse complement strand
GCCCGATAGTGCGCTACGACGATATTTCAAAGGAGCTTGACGACAGGACAATAAATCTCGACATCATCTACGAGGGAATTACACGCTTTATTACAGGTCTTGGAAAAAAGGTGCTTATCGCCAACAGCGTTGGCCTGCTTTGGGATACGGTTATCGCCTCCGACCTTTCCTCGGTATCGGTGCTTACGGTATGGCTGGGAATAATCGCCTACACCTTACAGATTTATTTTGACTTTTCGGGATACTCCGATATGGCAATCGGTATGGGCAAGATGATGGGCTTCAACTTCCCCGAAAACTTTGACTACCCCTACCTTTCAAAGAGTATAAGCGAGTTCTGGCGCAGGTGGCATATAACCCTTGGCGCATGGTTCAGAAGCTACGTCTATATCCCTATGGGCGGCAACAGAAAGGGTATGAAGCGTACCATTTTCAACCTTGCGGTTGTATGGACTCTAACCGGTATCTGGCACGGCGCTGACTGGACATTTATCGTATGGGGAGCGCTTTACGGCGTTATGATTATACTGGAGCGGCTGTTCCTCGGAAAGGTGCTTGAAAAGCTGCCATCGGCGGTGTGCTGGGTATATACAATGCTGCTTGTAATGCTGGGCTGGGTACTTTTCGCCTCTCCCGATATTTCTACGGCAGGCAGCTATATCGCCGCCATGTTCGGCTCAACGGGACTGCTCTGGGACAACACGGCTATCTATTTGCTGCTTAACTACGGAATAGTTCTTGTTATAGGAATTTTCGCTGCAACAGACGCATGGAAGGTTATAACCGAACGTCTTTCGGAAAAGCTGCCAACGGCGGTAGGCTATATCACTCCCTTTGCAAAAACAGCGGTACTGCTTATCTGCATAGCCTATATTGCAGACGCAAGCTACAATCCGTTTCTTTATTTCAATTTCTGAGGAAGGAGGACTATAAATGAAAGCTAAAATACCGAAAATAATAATGGTTGTCCTTTTTGCGGGCATTCTCATAATCCTGCCCCTCCTTACCTTTATAACCCTCCCCTCTGAGCCTACCCCCTTTTCAGAAAACGAGAACAGGTACCTTGCCGCATTCCCCGAAGCTTCCGTAAAAACCTATCTGAACGAAAAGTTTATGACGGGCTTTGAGGACTGGTTTTCAGACAGATTTTTCGGAAGAGAACAATGGATTATAGCCAAAAATACAACCGAGCGGCTTATCGGTAAAACCGAGATAAACGGAATTTTTACGGGCGACGACCGTATGATACAGCTCTGGAAGGGGTACGACAGCGAGATTATTGACAAGAATCTTGCTGCAATAAACAAATTCGCCGCCGCAAATCCCGACCTTCCCGTTTACTTTCTGCTTGCACCCACATCACAGGAAATCTACTCGGGAATAATGCCCGCAAGCGCTCCTATCGGCAGTCAGGCGGAACTTTACGAGCACTGCAAGGAGCAGCTTACAGACTGCCGCTCAATCAATGTGTTCAATATGCTCAAAAAACATTCCGACGAGTATATCTACTACCGCACCGACCACCACTGGACATCTTTAGGCGCATACTACGCCTACTACGAGGCGGCAAAGGCTATGGGACTAAAGCCCCTTGAGCTTTCCCAGTTCGATATTGAGCACGCAAGCAGCGATTTTCGAGGAACGCTGTTCTCGAAAACCCTTGACTTCGGCGTAACCCCCGACGTTATGGACTACTACCACATCAAGGACGCAGACTACGGGCTTACACTTACTGTAAACACCGGCAGCGAGATTATAGAGCAGGACAGCCTTTACTTCCGTGACTATCTTGAGGTCAAGGACAAGTACTCCTCCTTTATGGGACCAAATTCGCCGCTTATGACGGTTGAAACGGGCATTGACGGGCCTTCGCTCCTTATCTTCAAGGACAGCTATGCCCACTCCTTTATACCTTTTCTTGCAAATCATTACAGCAAGATAACGGTGCTTGATATGAGGCTTAACAATATGGGTATTTCCTCTATTGTGGACGTAAGCGACTATGACAGCGTGCTTGTGCTTTACAATGCAATTACTTTCTCTGAGGATAAGAATATCAGAAAACTGAATATGAAATAATACAAAGCTGCCGCAGTTCCTTTGGAACTGCGGCAATTTTTACAACAATATCTCCGGCTCATACTCCCTCAGCCACATCTCCAGCTGAATGAGATAAGCGAAAAGCTGAGGCGTACACATAAGCTGACCGTACCAGTTCTCCGAAAAGCTTCTGCCCTCGGTATCAATAAGCTCTCTTATCCTGTCCCCGTCAAGAATTTCCGTAAGGCGGAAATCCTTTTCTGCCGCAAGACTTTTGAACCAGTCGAAAACAATCCGCATATAATCCGGGTTATGGGTCTTCGGGTAGGGGGATTTCTTCCGCCAGACAACGTCGTGGGGCAGGTACTTCTCAGCAATCTTCCGCACAAGCCCCTTTTCCCTGCCGTAGAGGGATTTCATCTGCCAGGGGATATTGTAGGCGTACTGGGCAATCCTATGGTCGCAGAAGGGCACTCTTACCTCCAGTCCATGCGCCATTGAGCAGCGGTCCTTTCTGTCAAGAAGAGTCTGCATAAACCAGTAGAAATTCAGCATAAACATTCTCCGCCGTGCCTTTTCCTCCCTGCTGTCGCTTTCGAGGCAGGAAGCAAGAGCGGCGGTTTTTTCTGCTGCAAGCCGCACATATTCTTCCGGGTTTATGCGCCTTGCGGCTCTTTTGTTAAGAAGGACTGAGCGCTGAGGGGTTGACCTTGCCCAGGGGAAGCCCTCAGCGAAAAGCAGCTCGGGCTTATGGTACCATGGATAGCCGCCGAAGATTTCGTCCGCACACTCCCCGCTTACTGCCACCGTAAAATTTTTCTTAACCTCCCCGCAGAAAAGGTAAAGTGAGCTGTCAACGTCCGCCATTCCCGGCAAATCCCTTGCCCGCATAGAGGGAATAAGCGCACTCGCAAGCTGGGGCGAATCAATCACAACGTTTGTATGCTCCGAGCCTATAAACTCGCTCATTTTCACAATCCATGGTGCGTCCTCGTCGGGCTGGAAGCTTGAAGCTACGAAGTTCTTGCGGTTATCCTTGTAATCAACCGAATAGGTAGAAAGCCGCCTGCCCTCGGAGCGGTATTTTTCTGCGGCAATTGCGCTTATAAGGCTTGAATCAAGTCCGCCGGAAAGAAAAGTGCAGAGGGGCACGTCGCTTACAAGCTGCCGCTCGATGCTGTCCCGAATCAGGAAATCAAGGCGCTCCTCCGTTTCCTCAAGACTTTCGGTATGCTCCTCGGCGGTAAGAAACCAGTACTGCTCCTTAAAAAAGCCCTCCGCACCGAAAATACCGTATTCTCCCGGCTTAAGCTCCTCAATCCCCTTGAAAACCCCAAGCCCGCCCTTTCGTGCAGGACCTAAAAGCATAAGGGAAGCAACACCCTCCTCGTCAATCCGTGGATTTATAAGGGGGTTTTTCAGCAGCGCCTTTATCTCCGAGGCAAAGACAAGCCCCTCATCGTACAGATAGTAGAAAAAGGGCTTTACACCCACCCTGTCCCGGGCGATAAAAAGGGTACGGGCGGCGCTGTCCCAGACCGCAAAGGCGTAGATACCGTTAAGCCGCTTAAGACATTCCCCGCCCCACTGCACGAATGCCCTTAAAAGAACCTCGGTATCGCTTCTCGTCTTGAACTCCGCCCCCGCTTTTATAAGCTCGTTTCTTATTTCGGCGGTGTTGTAAAGCTCGCCGTTGTAGACTATGGTGTAGCCGCCGAAGCTCATAGGCTGGGCGCCGTTTTCGGGGTCGATAACGCTTAGCCGCCGGTGTGCAAGCAGACAAAACTCATCGCCGAAGCTGCCCTTTGCGTCGGGGCCTCTATGGGCAATACTTTCGCTCATACGCTCCATTATATCCTCGCAGCCCATAAGCCCGTTTTTAAAATCAACCCACCCTGCAATTCCGCACATAACAATACCTCCCGCAGTTAAACTAACCTATTATATGCAAAAAGCGGCAGGTTGTTGCGGAAAATTTTATTTTACTATTGAATAATCGGATTTTGTGTGGTATAATAATAGTGCGACACAAGTGAATATTAACCCTTCTAATAGTATACACTTTTACTATTCGGTAAAAGTGCATGCTCTTTTTTCGTATACTTTTAGAAGTGGTTCGGAAAACTTGTGTCGCAGCAATCGGAGTTATGCATTTTTCGGTGCGTAGCTTCGGCTGCGCACTTTTTATTTTAAGGAGAATACGAAAAATGAGAAAAACAAAAGCATTAAGCGCTCTGCTGGCAGCTGTTATGTGTTTGTCGGGCTGCGGGGCAAAGACGGAAACAACAACTGAGACAAGCAAGGAAGTAACAACCACAACCGCAGAGGAAAGTGCCGCAGAAACTACTACAACAACAGCAGAAACCACTACAACAACTGCGGAAACAACGACAACAACAGAATTATCGGAATCTACAACCATAACAAGCATAGATACATCAACAAATACAACTTTGCCGCCCGAGGAATCATCAGATACCACTACAACAACCATTATAGTTTCAGAAAGCAAAACCGAAACTTCTGTTACCACAACAACGGAAAAGCCTGTTGAAACAACAAAGCCGGTTGTTAAAACAAAAGCTCCGGAACCAAAAGTAACAACAACATCTTATACAACAATGATTGCAAAAGACGGTTCAATTTATTATACATTAAAAAATGGTATGGAAATATTTATATCACTAGCTCCGCAGCCAATAGCAACAGATTATTTCGCAGATGGTACATACGGAACATGGCCACCTTTAAATTCCCCAAACAAAGTAAGACAAACAAAATATGAAACTACTACCAAAGCTGAAGAATAAATAATATATGCCCGACAATTTTATAAAACAATATTAATAAAAATAATATCATCAGCTGCAACATAAAACCGCCGCCTGCGTACCCGCAGGCGGCGGTTTCCTTGTAGAAAAGTCAATTATCAGGCTGCCGAGAAGCCGTCAGATGCTAGGAAGCCGCATAACGGCTAGGCTTTGTGCCTGCCGTTATGCGGCTGACGACGCAGATGGCGGTTTATCGACAGCCTGACAGCCGCCTGCGTACCCGAAGGCGGCTGTTTCCTGTCATTATAAATACGAATAAAGCCGACACATCAGCATACCATTATAAAGCTTCCTGTTCTTCGCCGCCTCTTCCCCGAAAAGCTCGGGAAAGCTCTCCCGTGAAGTGATAACGAAAATCCTGTTATCCCCTCTCGGCAAAAGCACCTGCCCCATAGTGCGGTAAAGCCGCTGTGCCTCCTCTAAGTCCCCCATTCGCTCTGCGTAAGGGGGATTTGTTATTACCTTGACGGGGGTTTTCGGGTAGTGAAAGTCCTTTATATCCCGCTTTTCCGCCCGTATAAGGTGAGAAACTCCAGCTTTCTCTGCGTTGGCTTTTGTAAGCGCAATCGCCTCCGGGTCAATATCATAGCCCAGCGCAGTAAAGCCGCAGTCGGGCTTTATCGCTTCTCTTGCGGCGGAAAACTCCTGCTCCCAAAGCTTCTTATCCGTAAAGCCCCACTCCATAGCGGCAAAGCGCCTGTTAATCCCCGGTGCGATATTCGCCGCCCGCAAAGCCGACTCAATCAGAATAGTTCCGCTTCCGCAGAAGGGGTCAACCACCGTGTCGCTTTCCCGTACCATGGCAAGGTCGGCAATCCCCGCCGCAAGGGTTTCCTTTATGGGTGCGGCGTTGGAAAAGGCGCGGTAGCCCCGCTTGTGAAGTCCTGCCCCCGAGGTATCGAGGGTAATCGTAATCTCGTCCTTCATCAGCAGAAAATGAACGGGAAGCGTAGCCCCGTTTTCGGGCAGAGTCCGAAGCCCGTACTTTTCCTGCATACGGATAACAAAGGCTTTTTTAATGGTGCGCTGAATTGCGGGTATGCTGGTAAGCTTTGAATTAAGGGAATGTCCCTTTACAATGTGGATTTTGTCGTTTCTGCCTGCGTACTCCTCAATCGGAATTTCCTTTACCTTATAGAAAATATCGTCAAAGCTTTTCGCCGTAAAGGCGGCAAGCACGATCCCTATTCTCTCCGCCGTGCGGCAGGTTATATTCGCCCTTGCGATAACCTCCTGTCCACCCGTGAAGTCAACCCGACCGTCCTTTATCTTTATATTTTCGCCGCCTGCCCGCTTAATTTCAAAGGAAAGAGTCTTTTCAAGCCCGAAATGGCAGGGGGCGGTTAAGTTATAGGTCATTATTCGTCCTTTCCTTAGTTGAACAGCGGCGGCTCTTCCTCGTCATGCTCCGCCCAGTAATTTCCCGAATGGTCCGAGTCGCAGCTCGGGGGAATATTGCTCTCCCTGTAATAGCCTACCGTCGTCTGGGGGCATTGAGATGTGGCAAGAAGTCCTGTTTCGTTGCAGTAGTTCAGCACAAGGGTCGAGCTGTCGGGGGTAAAACTCTTCTCCGTCTCGGTATCAACCATATCCACCATAACGTCGTGCCATACCTTTGCAAGAGTTCTGTATCCGGAGTTGGTGCGGTCTATTTCGTGGTTATCGTCGTATGCAATACGGTAGCAGGCAACATAATCGGGGCAAAGTCCCGCAAAGAGCAGGTTCGACCAGTCGTTTGCAGTACCCGTCTTGCCTACAACCTCAACGTTTCCGAGCTTAGCGTACTGACCTGTTCCGTATTCGTCCTGAATAACCTTTAACATCATTCTGTTGGTTATCCATGCGGAATCCTCGCTTATCGCCCGCTTGCCGTTGGTATCCTGCTCAAGAACAATATTGCCCTTGCTGTCCAGTACCTTTGAGTACAGGTAAGGCTTATAGTACATTCCGCCGTTTCCGATAACCTGATATGCGGCTGTAAGCTCCATAAGGGTTGCACCGTTGGTAAGAGCGCCTGTTGCAAGAGGAGCGTAGGCAATATCGTTGGTGCTGTCAAGGTGGCTGAAGCCAAGCTTGTTTACAAGATGATTGTAGGAGTTTGTAAGTCCAACCAGCTGCATAACCCTTGCGGCTATGGTGTTGGTGGATTTCTGTACAGCGTACCATGCGGGGTAGTAATTGCCTGAACCGAAGCCCGTCTCCTGATAGTTATGAGGCCAGCGGACTGTGTTTGTTTCCTCGTCAAAGCCGCTTTCTGCGTCAAACTTGCTGTCGCCGATATAGGTAGCGTCAATACGTCCCGATGAGTCCTTAAGGAATGTTGAATAGGTTATAAGGTTCATATCAATTGCAAGGGAGTAGTTGCCGATAGGCTTGATAGTTGAGCCTATTGCACTTACCGCCTGGGTTGCTCTGTTGAAGCAGTTATCGCCCGGCTTTTCGCCTATTCCTCCCGCAAGCGCCTTGACGTTTCCACGGTAGTCCATTATCACAAAGCCCGCCTGAAGCAGATTTTTGCTGTCCGAGGGCAGGGAGGCGTCGTAAGCAGTAAGGCAGAGGTATGGGTCAAGGAATTTCTCGGTAAGCTTATCCTGCATTTCAATATCCATATTAAGATAAGCCGAATATCCGCCGCTTCTGAACTCGTCCCACGCCTCGCTGTAAGTTATGCCAAGCTTAGCCGCCAGGTCGGTTACTATCTGGTCAATGGCAGCGTCAACGTACCAGTTCTGGGTAACGGTATAGTCGCCGTTCCACTTGTATGCAAGAGAGGACTCTGCTCCGAGGATTTCGTCCCAGGAAACATTCTCGTAGTAAAGGTTCTCGTCGTCCTTGTCCCCGTCAAGAATACCGTAATACTCGTTGTAGCGCTCGTCCTCGTAGCCGTAGTAGGTTCCCTTTACCGGGATTCTGAACCGAACCTTTTCCGCAAGGGCGCTTTCGTACTCGTCTGTGGAGATGTAGCCCTGCTCGTACATACAGGAAAGAGCGTATTCCTGACGTATTTTGGACTGGCGGAGATTTGAGTAGGGGTTATAGTTGGAGGGGGAACGGACAACGCCCGCAAGTATTGCCGCCTCCGCAATCGTAAGCTCCGAAACCTCCTTGTCGAAGTAGAAATAAGCCGCAGAGCCTATACCATAGGCAATTCTTCCGAAGCTTATTCTGTTCAGGTAGCTTTCCAGTATATCGAACTTTGTGTACTTGTTTTCAAGGGCAAGGGCTCGGAAAATTTCCCTGAGCTTTCGTCCTACCGTGGTTTCCTTGTCCTGGGTAATATCTCTTACAAGCTGCTGGGTTATGGTAGAACCGCCGTCCGTACCGCTGCTGAAAATTGCCTTAACAGTAACGGAAAGAGTTCTTTTCCAGTCAACACCGTCATGCTCAAAGAAACGCTGGTCCTCAACGGCAACAAAGGCGTCAAGAACGTGCTGGGGAATATCCTCGATATCCACCCATACACGGCTCATTTCGCCGCTTATCTGCTTTAAAAGAACGTCCTGCCCGTTCTTGTCCTCGGCGTAGATAAAGCTGGAATAGGAAAGCTCAACATCCGTAAGGTCAACGTCAAAGCTGTTCTCAGCAAACTGCATGATATAAACGGTAAGCGCCGTTGCAACAATGCAGAGGGTTATAATAAGTATTAAAAACAGGCTTAAAACCGTAGTTCCCAGTACGGAAAAGCACTTTCCTATCTTCTGGGGCACGGTCATTTTGTGGGAGTGGTAGTAATCTCTTACCTCCCGCTCCTCCTTGCTCTGCCTGCGCTTTTTGTCGGGCATATAGTCGCCTTCCTTTATCTTCACATATTTTATTTTCTTGTTATTGCTCATACCTTTTCCTTTTCATTGGGTTTTACGGCAGTCAGCCGTAATTTCGGAATACAGTCCGCATATTTTCCGCAGACTATAATTACAATTATTATAGCACATTTATCGGCAATTGTTAAGACTTTTGCGAAATTTTTTTCAGTATTTTCACTTTAGGGTCAGTATTCTATTATAGGAGTAGAAGCATAAACCGACAAAAACACCCATTTTTGTTTAATTTTTGCAAAATTAATTGACTTTTTAAGAAATTTCTGTTAAACTACTTTTAATGTTATGCTTTAGGGAGGGATTGAAACGGCGCTTATCTATCTTCTGCTGAGTATTGCCGCTGCGGCAGCGTTTTTCTTTCTCGGAACAGCGCCTTTGCTGTCGCTTCTTTTAATCCCCGCCTTTTTTCTGGGGCTTATCGCCCTGCACGCCCTCGTTATGGTAATTCTGCCCCTGTTTATGGATAAGGATAACCCGCCGGAAAACCCGGACAATATTTTCCGGTATTTTACCCTTGCCACATTAAGCCTGCTTTTCGGGCTTTTCAGAGTAAAGCTTGAAATAAGCGGTATGGAAAAGCTTCCGACGGAAAAATTCCTGCTGATAGGAAATCATCAGTCGGTATTCGACCCCATGATTGAAATGCTTGTTTTCAGGAAGCATAAGCTGGCGTTTGTGTCGAAAAAAGAGAACTTACAGATACCGATTGGCGGAAAATTTATGGCGGCAAGCGGATGTATCTCACTTGACAGGGAAAATAACCGCTCTGCAGGGTCGGTTATCGAAAAGGCGGCTCTTGCGGTTTCCTCGGGGAGAATGTCAATGGGAATCTACCCTGAAGGCGGAACAAACAAGAACCCCTCGGAAATCCCGCTTCTGCCCCTTCATAACGGCTCTTTTAAATGTGCATTAAAGGCAAAGGCGCCGGTTGTGGTGGCTGTAATAAAAAATTCAAGAGGACTTGAAAAGCGCTTTTTTAAGCTCCGCACGGTTATAACCCTTGAAATTGCGGCGGTTATCCCTTTTGAGGAGATAAAGGACATGAAAACAAGGGAAATAAGCGAAAAGGCGGAGAAAATAATGCTGGCGGCGCTCAGCAGGAATGAAAAGGAAAGAAAATGAAACATATATTTATAATGAATCCCCACTCGGGAAACGGCGATGAGCTTGGAAAAATCAAGGAGCAGATACAGAACCTTAAGGGTGTTGACTACGATATTTACGAAACCTTAGGTCACAAGGACGCCACCCGCTACGCTAAGGAATACTGCACCCAGAATCCGGGCAAACCAGTTCGCTTTTACGCCTGCGGCGGGGACGGTACGCTTAACGAGGTAGTAAACGGTATGGCGGGGCATGATTTTGCGGAGCTTGCCTGTATTCCCTGCGGAAGCGGTAATGATTTTGTAAAATACTACGGCGGAGCGGAGAATTTTTCGGATATAAGCGCTCTCGTAAATGCAAAGGCAAGCCCCATTGACATTATAAAGGTCGGGGATACATATTCGGTAAACATCGTTAATTTCGGCTTTGACACCTGCGTTGCAAGGACAATGATAAAGGTCAAGGACAAGAAGCATATCGGCGGCAAAAACGCCTACAACACTGGAGTTTTCTGGGCGGTGCTTACAGCTATGAGGAATAAGGGCAAAATTTATGCCGACGGAGAGCTTCTGAACACAAAAAAGAAATTCCTGCTTTGTACCGTTGCCAACGGACAGTATGTGGGCGGGGCATTCCGCTGTGCGCCACGCTCAATAAATAACGACGGCTATCTTGACGTATGCCTTGTACAGACAATTTCCCGCTTCAAGTTTATAAAGCTGCTGGGACCATACACCGACGGAAAGCATCTTGACGACCCCCGTTTTTCGGATATTATCGAATACCGCCGCTGTCGGAAGGTGACGGTTGAGGCGCCGGAGGGATTTGCTATTTCCTGCGACGGCGAGATTATCGAAACCAACCGCTTTACCTGCGAGGTTATGCCATCGGCGGTTAAGTTCGTAATTCCTCCCGCTTTCTCGGAAAACAGCGAGGCAAAGCCGGGAGAGATAAAAAAGGAAGCGGCGGCGACTACATAAGGAGCGATACAAAAGCAATACCCCGTGAGAAATCAGTTCTCACGGGGTTTTACTCTGTGCGATAATATGGGGCTTCATTAAATTGAGGAAGTCGTCGGGAGTCGGCAAAGCGCCGCCGCATTTATGCGGCGGCGCAGGTGCGCCCGCTTTAGCGGGCGCACCCAAGCGGCGGCTTCGCCGCCGCAAATTCGGCGCTAAGCTTCGCTTAGCGCCGACCTCCCCCCCCGAAAATCTTGTTTTCCCCAAGGTATCATTCTGCAATATAATGCAAACTTACGAAAAACGGAAAAGCCTGTGGGAGTCGGCAAAGCGCCGCCGCATAAATGCGGCGGCGCTCCTGCGCCCGCTAAAGCGAGCGCACCCAAGCGGCGGCTTCGCCGCCGCAAATCCGGCGCTAAGCTTCGCTTAGCGCCGACACAACCTCTCATACAAAAATTCCCACAATCAGCGCCGCCCCCGACGCCGCCAGCGCAACCACGATAAGCGGCAGATTGAAATAAGCCAGTACCACCGCCACAACCGTGCCCGCCACCGAGGTTATAACGTTCCCCGTGCAGGAAAAAATTGCGGGAATAGTCATGGCGCTCAGCACCGCATAAGGAATATAGTGTAGAAAGCTCCTGAAAAAGCGGGATTTAATCTTCTTCCGGAAAACCGTGAAGGGTATCATTCTTATAAGATAAGTAACCCCCGCCATAACCGCTATGTAAATTACAATATTCATTCCTGCTCCTCCTCTTCTTCCTCAACGGGGAAAAGCAGAGCCGCCACAGCCGAAGCCGCAATTGCGCTTATTATAACAGCAAATCCGGGAGAAACCGCTGTAAGCAGGTAGTTGAAAAGAATACTGAAAAGCGCCGCTATTACTACTGCCGTAAGAACGCTTTTTTCTTTTCGTGCAGGCGGTATTATAATCGCTAAGAACATTCCATAAAGCACAATTCCCATAGCGTCGGTTATTTCTGCGGGCAAGAACTGCCCCGCCGCCGCTCCGAGAAGCGTACCGCCGCTCCAGCCAAGAAATGCGATAAGTATAAGCCCGTACATATACCAAGGGGTAACTCTGCCGGGCTGAGCAGAAGCAACCGCAAATATCTCATCGGTAATTCCGAAAGAAACCATAAGCCTATGGGGCGTTGTAAAGCTTTTGTCCAGCCGCTGTGAAAGGGAAAGCCCCATAAGGGAATAACGGATATTTATTACAAGCTGCGTAAGCGCCATTTCAATATACGACCCGCCGGCTGCAATTATTGCAACTCCCGCCGCCTGTCCTGCGGAGGTAAGGTTTGTAACGGAAATCCCCACCGCCGCTAAAATCGAAAGCCCTGCCTTTACCGCCATAATGCCAAAGCCAAAGGAAACGGAAAGGTAGCCGAGGGCAATCGGTATTCCGTGATATAAGCCTTTAAGAAAATGTACTCTCAAGAATTACGTCCTCACTTAATCTTAATTATCTTCCGGCGTCAAAGCTCTCTTTCAGCGCCTCTACCGTCTTGTTCCGCTCAATAGTTTTCTTAAGTCTTTTAAGGCAGAATATGTATGCCGGCACAAGGAATAAATCCGCCGCAATCCATGCAAGAGGATTTGCAAAGCATACCGCATTGAAGCCGAACAAAGGAACAAGCCCGAAGCCCACCGCCGAGCGGGCTATCATCTCGCAAACCCCCGCAAATACCGCAAATGTGCTGTAACCCATGCCCTGAATACAAAAACGCACCACGTTTACAAGTGTAAGAAATGTATAAAAGCTGCTGTTTACAATAAGAAGCTGATGGGCGGAGTCAAGGATAAGCTTTTCATCGCCCTCCATAAACAGGCTGACTATATTCCTGCCGAAGAAAATCAGAACAACACAGGCAATTACGCTGAAAATTATACCGATAACGTTAGCCCAAATCATACCCTTTGTTATCCTGTCGGTTTTCTCCGCTCCTGCGTTCTGCCCCGCATAGGTCGCCATAGTAGCACCCAGAGCGTCAAAAACGCAGCAGAAAAGCATACTTACCTTCATAGCCGAGGTAACCGCCGCAATATATGCAGAGCCGAGGGTATTAACCGAGCTTTGAAGAACAACGCTGCCTATTGCGGTTATAGAATACTGAAAGCCCATAGGAAGCCCCACCGAAAGCAGAGTTTTAATGCAGTGCTTATCGGGCTTTCTGTCCTCCTTGCTCAGGTGCAGTATTTCAAATTTCCGCTTCATGTATATAAGGCAGAGAATACCCGAAATTGCCTGTGAAATCACAGTCGCCCAGGCAGGTCCTTCTACCCCCATTCCAAGTACTGCCACCGAAAGAATATCCAGCCCTATATTTATAAGCGCCGACAGCACAAGGAAATATACTGGGGTTCTGCTGTCGCCCAATGCCCTTATAATTCCCGAAACAAGGTTATAAAGATAGGTTACGGGTATTCCGAGGAAGATTACAAAAATATAGCTGTAAGCCTTATCAAGTATCTCCTCCGGGGTACGCATAAGTATAAGAATATCACGACAAAAAACGCATACCAGAAGGGTCATAACCGCCGCCATAGCCACAGCCGTCCAGATTGCGCTGCCCACGAATTTACGCAGACCCTCGTAATCCTTTGAGCCGAAGCGCTGAGCAACGGGAATTGTAAAGCCGCTGCAAACGCCCATACAGAAGCCTATAACCATAAAGTTTATAGACCCGGTAGAGCCAACCGCCGCCAATGCGTCAATTCCAATCCAGTTTCCTACAATTACCGTGTCAACCATGCTGTAAAACTGCTGAAAAAGCAGGCCGAACAGCATAGGTACAGCAAATCCGAGGATAAGTCTAACGGGGTTTCCCGTGGTCATATCCTTTACAGTGCTATTCGCCATAAAAACTCCTTATTCTACACAAAAAGACAATGCGCCATTATTCCTGTTTCTCTAAATTTCTTCTTTATTTACAGGCGCAATTCATATTATATCATTATTGTAATTATTGTCAATCCATAAACTTCAATAAACTTTTGGTAAAAAAGGGGCATTTGCTACTGCTTTTTAACAACTATCTTGTATTGCCCCGCTTTTTATGCTATACTTATAGCAGAACCCAACCGAAAGGAGCATACTTCCTATGAAAAAGTATCTTGATGAAACATTAAGCGTCGAAGAACGTGCCGAAGCCTTAACCGACGAGCTTACAACCGAGGAACAGGCGGCTCAGCTGCGCTATGACGCACCAGCCGTTGAGCGCCTTGGCATACCCGCCTATAACTGGTGGAACGAGGGGCTTCACGGACTTGCCCGTGCAGGTACAGCCACAATGTTCCCACAGGCAATCGGGCTTGCGGCTATGTTTGATACTGCCCTTACAGAAAAAGCGGCAGAGATAACCTCGATTGAAACAAGAGCAAAATACAACGCCTTTTCCTCCCACGGCGACAGGGATATTTACAAGGGACTTACCCTCTGGGCGCCCAATATCAATATCTTCCGTGACCCCCGCTGGGGCAGAGGTCACGAAACCTACGGCGAGGACCCCTTTCTTACCGCCGAAAACGGAAAAGCCTTTGTTAAGGGCATACAGGGCGAGGGAAAAACTATGCGTGCCGCCGCCTGCGCAAAGCATTTCGCCGTACACAGCGGTCCGGAAAAGCTGCGCCACGAGTTCAACGCCGAGGTGAGCGAAAAGGACCTTGAGGAAACCTATCTTCCCGCCTTTGAGGCACTTGTAAAGGAAGCTAAAGTTGAGGGCGTTATGGGCGCCTACAACAGGGTAAACGGCGAGCCCTCCTGCGCTTCTGACTACCTTATGGACAAGCTGAAAAGCTGGGGCTTTGAGGGCTATTTCGTTTCCGATTGCTGGGCTATACGGGACTTCCACGAAAATCACCACGTTACCTCTACTGCCCCCGAATCCGCCGCAATGGCGCTTAAGGCGGGCTGCGACGTAAACTGCGGCTGCACCTACGCAAATCTTCTTACTGCCCTTGATGAGGGGCTTATAACAAAAGAGGATATCCGCCGTGCCTGCGTACACCTTATGCGAACAAGAATAAGGCTGGGTATGTTCGATAAGAAAACCGGGTACGACAGCCTGCCCTACTCCCTTATTTCTTGCCCCGAGCATCGGGCAGTTTCAAGGGAATGTGCGGAAAAATCAATGGTACTGCTTAAAAACAATGGCGTACTGCCCATAAACGAAAAGAAAATAAATACTATCGCCGTAATAGGTCCCAACGCAGACAGCCGGGCTGCTCTTGAGGGCAACTACAACGGAACGGCGGAGGAATATATTACCTTTTTAAGGGGCGTCAGAGAGCGCTTTGGCGGCAGGACTCTCTTCGCCGAGGGCTGCCACCTGTACAAGGACAGAATGTCCGGGCTTGCTCTCCCCGGAGACAGGTACGCAGAAGCGGCGGCTGCCGCCGAAAACTCCGACCTGGTTATCCTTTGCCTTGGCCTTGACGCTTCAATCGAGGGAGAAGAGGGGGATACGGGCAACGAGTTTTCCTCCGGCGACAAGAAGGACCTGCGGCTCCCCCCAAGCCAGCGCAGGCTTATAGAAGTGGTTTCTGCCACAGGTAAGCCTGTTATTATCATCTGCGCCTCCGGCAGCTCTATTAACGTTGAAGCCGACTGCGACGCACTTATCGAGGCTTGGTATCCCGGCTCAGAGGGCGGCAGAGCCCTTGCGGGAATACTGTTCGGCGACGTTTCCCCCTCGGGAAAGCTTCCCGTAACCTTTTACGAAAAGGCGGAGCTGCTCCCCGACTTTACCGACTACTCAATGAAAAACCGAACCTACCGCTATACGAGGGAGAATATCCTTTACCCCTTCGGCTACGGTCTTACCTATTCAGAAGTAGTCTGCACCGCCCTTTCCTACAAAAACGGCAAGGCTTACGTTACTGCCGAAAACAAGGGAAACCGAAAAACAGGCGAGGTTATAGAGCTTTATATAAAGGACTACTCGGAAAATGCAGTTCCCTTTTACTCCCTCTGCGGCTTTAAGCGAATTGAGCTTGAAGCGGGAGAAAAGAAGGATTTTGAAATTGAAATTCCCGAAAAAGCTTTTACAGCAGTTTCCAAAAGCGGCGAAAGAAAGCGCTTCGGAAATAAATTTACCCTTTATGCAGGCACCTGCCAGCCCGAACCTCTCAGCGAAAATTTAAGCGGTACAGTCTGTGTAAGCTGCGAAATTGAGCTGTAACAAGGCTGAATATTAATTTTAAGGAGGCAGTTTTATGTCGCAATCACTCATAAACAAGGAAACAGGAATACGCTACTGCGCCAACGACGAGGAGTTCCTTACAGAAATGCTTGAAACCCTGGTTGACAGCTACGAGGAAACCCTTGCTAAAATCACAAACGCCTTTGGCAGCGCCGACTGGAAGAACTATACGATTTACGTCCACGGGCTTAAGTCCAGTTCTCTCACCGTAGGCGGAGAAGTTCTTTCTGCGGCGGCTAAGGAGCTGGAAATGGCGGGAAAGGCAATCGGCAGGGAGGAAAATACCGCTGAAAACGAAGCGTTTATCCGTTCCCGTCATGACAGCGTCATGGAGCTTTATAAGGATACCGTACAGGAAGCAAAGGAACTGATTGAAAAGTCACGATAATGCACAAAAAGCCCCGTTCTCCTATTACGAAGAACGGGGCTTATAGTTATTACTATGCTTGTCGAAAAAGTCGATTCTCAGGCTGCCGAGAAGCCGCCAGATGCTAGGAAACCGCATAACGGCTAGGC
>JBJERM010000171.1:0-4725 GCA_051882315.1 Ruminiclostridium sp. | reverse complement strand
AAGCATAATCGACCGCATTTTCGGCGGCTCGGTGTCAAAGCTGGTGAGCTGCCTGTATGACGGCAAAAACCTTTCCGACGAGGACATAAAATCCCTGAAAGCCTTTATTGACGAGAAAACCGACAGCAATAAGGAGTGACTATGAGCGTACTATTTTCCGTAACGGTAAGCGTGTCCCTTGCGGCGGCGCTTTTCCTGCTGTTTAAGGGCAGAATAGCAAAGCGCTACGGCTTCGGAATTATCTACATATTATCGCTGATACTTGCGATACGCCTTATAATCCCATACAGCATACAGCTTCCCGAAGCGCCTGCTTTAAATCTCGTCATTCCCTCTTTTGTTCCTGTTTTGTGGGCAGTAGGTGCGGTCCTTTGCCTTTTGTTTCAGGTGGGAAAATACCTGTATTTCAGGAAAACTCTGCTCTCGGACAGCCTGTCTGTTTCCGCCGAAAAAGCGCTTTCGGACAGGGTAAGAAAAGAGCTTTTCATCGACAAAGAAATCCCCGTTTTGTGCTCCGGTAGGATAGGCTCGCCTATGCTTCTCGGCTTTAGAAAGCCTGCTATTTTTCTGCCCTTGCAGGACTACACCGAAACAGAGCTTTTGATGATTTTCCGACACGAGCTTATGCACTTCAAGCGAAAAGACCCGTACAAAAAGCTGTTTTTCGGAGCAGTTGCGGCGGTGCAGTGGTTCAACCCTTTTGCGTGGCTGATTATGCGTGAATGCTCGGGCAGCCTTGAAGCACTCTGCGACCGTGAGGTTACGAAAAATAGGGACAATTCCTATAAGCGTGATTACTGCTATCTTTTGCTGAAAACAGGCAAAAACACGGGTGGGCTTTCTGCGGCGGCTTCTTATTTCAGTACAAAGGAGATGCTTAAACTCCGTATTGACAGCGTTTTCGATAACGGACGCAAAAAGCGTGGCGGCGCTCTTGTGCTGGCAAGCATTGTCAGCCTCTCCCTTGTTTCGGGATTGCTATGCTCCTGCACCGTTGAAACTCCGCAGAATGTAATCGACGAAATGAACCGCATAGAAAGCGGCGTTAGCAACGAAAAGGAACAGGGAATTATCGAAGAAAACAACGCCGAAATCAACCTGCGCCCCGTTTCAGAAGTTACTGCAAACGCAAGAGAGGAAATCGAAAAAATCGGAGCGGCGGACGGTATATTCAAGTTTGATAACTGCGAAATTATCATTCCGCAGACGGACAGTATTCCAGTATATTCACAGAATTTCCTTTACGGTATCGAAACTCCCCGGAAGATATACGACCAGCTTCGCTATTTGGAAAAGGAGTGGCTTGGCGACAATTACTACCCCGACGAAGCTTTTACCGCCGTACCTTACGGCTACGGCAGCGTGCGTGAGGATTTAACCATTGAGCAGTTTCTTAATGACAACAGAATTTCAGCGGTTTATACAAACCTCGATAACTACGAGGGCGAATTTTACGGCAGTATCGAAACCCTGATATACAGCCTAAGATTATGGAAAACGCCCTTGCTGGAAAGTAGTCTTTCAGACGGTTCTGAGAGAATATGGCTTAATAATGATAATGCGGCGCATATGGTTTACTGCTATAATGCCGACGAAGAAGCATTATCACAGAAATTAAGTCTTGCAAACGGGGAAATGACCTTAAGCGAAGCCATAAATGCCGCCGAAAAGTATATGGAAAGCTTCCCCTACCGACTTGATGAAAAAATAACCTACAAGGTTAATAAAGCATATATCTATGAGCTTCCGAACGGTAAAAATGCGGTTCGTTTCTATCTGAGGATTTACTGCGGCGGTTTTCCTATGGAGTATATCACAGCGTCAAATGACAAGGAAATTCCCTTTTCCTGCGCAGATGTTACGGGTCTTGACGGTATGGAAATGACAATGATACGAACAGACGGTTTCGACCAGATAATAACCTTTAAAACGAACACAGTGCTTACTCCAACCGACAAAGCCCTGACCGAGATAATCCCCATTGACGAGGTATTCGCCATTATCAAGAATAAGATTACAAATTCGGTAGTTTATGATGTTACCGAGATTTCCCTCGGCTATATTGACGCTTGCTATGAGCCGTATGATATCTGGGCAAATGCAGAGTATTACACTCACCCCGTATGGAATGTAGTTCTCGATATGGGAACGCAGATTATTACTGCAACCGTTGACGCAAAGACAGGCGAGCTGTACTTAGAGAGGGATTACCGATGAAAACCCTGAACTGTATTTTAACTGAACTGAAAAAGGTTATTTTAAGTCCTTATTTTGCAGTAGGCATAATCGCCTTTGCGCTGATGTGCTTTACTTCGCCTGCATATAGGGACTATTCAAATATGAACGAAGTGTCTATATTTGAAATGATAACAATGCTTGGTACGGAGCAAGCGGAAAGCTACGAATTTTCAGCGCAGTACGTCTGCGCTCACGGCTTCGGAACCTGGGTTGTGCAGTTCCTTTCAATTATCGTTGCGTTTCCCTTTGTAAAGGTGCTTTGTGATGAACGGCGGTACAGCGAAAAGCGATATATAATCTGCCGTATGGGAAAATTGCGATACTGCCTGTCGAAATTCATTTCAGCGATTTTCTGCGGAGCAATTCTCTGTGCTCTGGGTTTCCTGCTGTTTTCTGCGGCGGTTTATGTGATTTTCCCAAAGATAAGCGAGTTATCCGCAGAACAGGCAGAAATGCTGGCTATGTGCAATATTTCCTACCCGAAAAAGCTGCTTGAAACGGTGATAATGGGCGCAGGAGCGGCGGTTTTACCCTTTCTCGTAAGCGTATTTACTGCAAATCAGTATTTCTGTATATGTATTCCTTTCTTACTGCAATATATGCAGATGACAGCGGCGAATAAGTTGATTTTTGACGACATTCTGGAATGTCAAGAATGGCAGAAAGCGCTTATAATGGCGGTTTATCCCAACAGCTTGCGGGAGATAGCCTACTGCACAAAAACGGGGATAATTTCTCTTATCGGCTATGTTTTTCTTGCGGCAACGGCGCTTGCGCTTTTCATCATTACGGCGAGGAGGTGTACCGACTGTGGCAGGTAGAATTTCTCTGCGGAAAATATGGGCGGTGGCTAGAACGGAGTGGCTGAAATGGGTCTGCAACCCCCGAATGATAATAATTCCCGTCCTTACCGTTTTCATCTATTCCTATGCGATTACGCCGCTTTTAGAGCGCTCGGAAAAAATGGGCGAGCCGCTTAATCTTTTGGAGCCGCTTATTGCAGTAGGAAATTCGGGTATGCTTACGCTGATAATTCCCTTAGTGTTCCTGACCCTTATGAGCGATTTTCCGAAAACCGACGGCTCATCCCTGTTTTTCCTTTCAAGAACGGGTCGTTACAACTGGCTTTTAGGGCAGATACTTTTCGGGCTTATGAGCGCCCTTACTTTTCTTGCCGCAATATACGTTATCTGCACCGCCTTTCTTATGAACAGGGCTTTCCTTGCGGACGGCTGGAGTATGGTTGTGAAGCGGTATGAACTGCTTTTTCCCGAAGAGGCAGGCGGATTTGCCTCGGAGCTTGTGCCGCCTAATCTCTACAATCAGATGACGCCCTTTTCGGCAGCAATACAGACCTTTGCTCTGCTGTTCTGCTACCTTGTAACGGTACTGCTCATAATGCTTCTATTCGGGCAGAAAAACCGCAGGGCTGTGGGCTTTCTTGCAGCGAGCGGAATAATCGGATTCGGCGTGCTTTTTACCTCAATAAAAACAGCGGCGATGTGGGCTTTTCCTATGGCGAATGCGATAGTTTGGCTCCATTTCACCGAGCTTTACCGTGACGCAGTAATGCCAACAGAATATTCTTATATCTATTTCGGAGTAATAATCGCCCTGCTTATAGCCGCTAATCTTTTAGGTGCAGGCGGCATAAATGCGGCAAGTATGGAGGAAACGGAGGGCTAATATGAGCGAGACAATAAGGGTTCAAAATCTATCCCTGACAATAAAGGGCAGCGAAATTCTAAAAGGCATTACACACAGCTTTGAGCGGGGAAAAATTCACGGTCTTATCGGCAGAAACGGAAGCGGAAAGACAATGCTGATGAAGTGTATCTGCGGCTTTGTAAGACCAACAAGCGGCGAGGTATACGTTAACGGAAAGCGTGTAGGAAAGGACTGCGACTTTCCCGAAAATATCGGTATAATTATCGAAACTCCGGGCTTTATTCCGTACTATTCGGGCTATCACAATCTGAAGCTCCTTGCAGGGCTTAACCGCCGCATTGACAGCGACAGAATAAAGGATGCTATGCAAAGGGTAGGCTTAAATCCAAATCTGAAGCTGCAAGTAAGAAAATACTCCCTCGGTATGCGACAGCGACTTGGACTTGCTCAGGCGATTATGGAGAACCCCGACCTGCTGATACTTGACGAGCCGATGAATGGGCTTGACAAGGACAGTGTTGCTGATATGAGGCGGTATCTGCTTGAACTGAAGGAGCAAGGCAAGACCATTCTTATCGCTTCACACAACAGCGAGGATATTTCTACGCTTTGCGATACTGTGTGCGAGATGGAGAAAGGTGTTATTTCTGAGATACGGTGATAGGCGGAATAAGTTGATATTATGCTTGCATTTTGTGATAACCCGTGCTATAATATAACAGGAGGGATAAGCAAGTTCAAATAGTCTGAACTGTGATAGCAAACCCCCGATAGAAATTTGATAGCATAAGTCTGTATAGCTTATAGACTTTGGATAAT
>JBJERM010000170.1:0-4755 GCA_051882315.1 Ruminiclostridium sp. | reverse complement strand
CTGAAGGCTCCAACGGAAAGTTCAGCATCAAGGTTGGTTTTATCGGAAAGGAAGCTATCTCTACCGCAGAAGTAGAGGAGTACGCAAAGCTCCCCAGCAAGGAAGTTCTTATTTCCAAGCTTCTCTTTATGCTCCAGTCTCCTATGCAGCGCCTTGCAATTGCAGCAAGCGAAATTGCAAAGAAGAAGGAAAGCGAAGAGGTTGCATAATAATTGCAGCAGAAAAGCCGCTTAAAGCGGCGTAAACAAACAAAAATAATTTAACGGAGGAACATTAAAATGGCTTCAGAAAAGGTTTTAAAGATTGTAGAAGACGTTAAGGAATTATCTGTATTAGAGCTTAACGATTTAGTAAAGGCATTAGAAGAAGAATTCGGCGTATCCGCTGCCGCTATGGTAGCAGCAGGTCCCGCAACAGGCGCAGCTGCAGCTGCTGAAGAGAAGACAGAATTTGACGTAATTCTCGCTTCCTTCGGCGACAGCAAGATGGGCGTTATCAAGGTTGTTAAGGACGTTTGCGGCCTTGGTCTTAAGGAAGCTAAGGAACTCGTTGAAGCAGCTCCTAAGGCTCTTAAGGAAGGCGTTTCCAAGGCTGAGGCTGAGGAACTCAAGGCTAAGCTTGAAGAAGCTGGCGCTAAGATTGAAATCAAGTAATTTCGGTTACACACAAAATCAGCCGCTCGGTAACGGGCGGCTTTTTTTGTGTTGACTTATTCCGGTGTTTCTGGTATAATAGGTTAAGGCAATACCGCATAATTATTGTCGTGCGATTGCGCCGTCAGATTTTTCGTCAGATTGTATAAATCGAGTGCAGACTGGCTGGCGCCAGTCAAGCGAAATTGATGCAATATGACGAAAAAGATGCAAGCAAGCGTACGGCAAAGACGTTAGCCGTTAATTGTGCGGTGTTGCCTTAAGGCAATCCGCAATTTGTCGGGGCTCTGTATTCCGTTAATCGACCGATAAAAAGTATCGGATAATGGCAACTAATATATTAAGGAGCGAGAGAAATGGTTCTGATGTTCTTTTATATTCAGTTTTTAGTAGGAGTTACCTATGCTGTAATTACAGGAGCGCCATTTATTATTGGCGGAGTGTTTGTGCGTAAGAAAACCAAGTATAAGAAAATAGGAAAAGCTTTAATAATTTTCGGTTCAATATATATACCATTTGTTATTACAATCGTTTGTATTGCTATATGGGATATATGCAAGAAGCTTTGATTTATTCGCTCCCGGCTTCCCGTTTTCCTGAATTGCTGTAAACTCTCACAATCCAAAGTATTGATACCTTCTTATCAAAAGCCGCCCCACCTCGCCTGTGGGGCTTTTCTATGCCCGCCGGCAAGTCTTACTGCACCCAAAAGGAAAAGCAAAGGGAAACGGCGGAGCTGTAATTACAGCCCCGCCGCTTCAGGAGTTCAATGCAACATATAAGGAAACAAAGCAAATTAATTAAGCGTTGTCCTGGAGAGCGTCGTAGCCCTCTTCGCCGGTTCTGACCTTCATTACGTTTTCAACGTCGTAAACGAAAATCTTGCCGTCGCCTATCTTACCTGTGTAGAGGGCGTTCTTAGCAGCCTCAACAACAGCAGATACAGGAACCTTGCAAACAACTACTTCAACCTTTACCTTAGGAAGCAGTCTTGCCTCTACGGGAACACCACGGTAGTACTCGGTAGCGCCCTTCTGCATTCCGCAGCCCATTGTGTTTGTAACCGTCATACCTGTAATGCCGATGTCGTACAGGGCGGTTTTAAGGGGTTCAAAGCGCTCAATGTTGGTGATAATATCAATCTTTGTCATCTTTACATTAGAGCCTGTGCCAACAGCCTTTGCGTGCTCAACAGGAACTGCTGTTTCAACGGGAGCAACAGGGATAACGTTTGCAACCTCCTTCTCCTTGCCGGAAGCGGTTGTTTCAACGTGCATGGAGGGGATAAAGTCTGCGTAGGAGGAAGTAAGTCCGTGCTCGGTAGCGTCAAGACCAACGATTTCCTCGTGTCTTGTAACTCTGAGTCCGATTGTCTTCTTGATTACTAAGAATACTATTGACATTGTAACGGCTGTCCAAGCGCCTACTGTTAATACGCCGAGAGCCTGCTTGCCTAAGAGGTCGAAGCCGCCGCCGTAGAAAAGACCTGTGAGTTCACAGTCGGGAGCAGTTGTTGTTGCGAAAAGACCAACTGCGAGAGTGCCCCAGATACCGTTGAGCATATGTACTGCAACTGCACCAACCGGGTCGTCAACCTTAAGAACATTGTCGAGGAACCAAACGCCGAAGCAAACCAGTAAGCCGGAAACAACGCCGACTGCGGTAGCACCGGCAGCGTCCATAACGTCGCAGCCTGCTGTGATACCAACAAGACCTGCAAGAGAAGCGTTAAGGCACATTGAAACATCGGGCTTGCCGTACTTGACCCAAGTGAATATCATACATACAACAGTTGCAACTGCGGGTGCGATTGTTGTTGTTGTGAAGATAGAAGCAAGCTGACCGCCGGAGGTTGCCGCAGCACCGTTGAAGCCGTACCAGCCGAACCAGAGAATGAAGCAGCCTAAAGCGCCGAGGGTAAGTGAATGACCGGGGATAGCAACGGGCTTCTTGTCCTTTGTGAACTTACCGATACGGGGTCCGAGGAAGATAGCGCCGATAAGAGCAGCAATACCGCCAACCATGTGGATTGCACAGGAGCCTGCGAAATCGTGGAAGCCGAGCTGTGAAAGCCAGCCGCCGCCCCAGATCCAGTGGGCTTCAATCGGATAAATCACAATACTCATAATTGCGGAGTATATGCAGTAGGAGATGAATTTTGTTCTTTCTGCCATAGCACCGGAAACGATAGTTGCGGTGGTTGCACAGAATACTAAGTTGAATACGAAGTTTGACCAGTCGAAGTTTGCATAGTCGGTGAAAATGCCTAAAGAAGGCGTTCCGATGAAACCGCCTATGTCGTTGCCTAAAAGAAGGCTTGCGCCGAGAAGAACGAAAACTACTGTACCGATACAGAAGTCCATAAGGTTCTTCATTATAATGTTACCTGCGTTTTTGGCTCTTGTGAAGCCTGTCTCTACCATTGCGAAGCCGGCCTGCATAAAGAATACCAGCGCCGCGCCGATAAGGAACCAGATACCGAAGATTTCGGAATCAACGGTTCCCAATAATTCCTGAATGTTTTCCATAAATCCAAACACCCTTTCCTAAAAATTAAAAGGGGCTTAAAACACCTTTACGATGTTTAAAGCCCCTTTGCTTTACATTTGCATTATAGCAGACGTGGAAGTATTTGTCAACAGGTTTTTGCAAGATTTTATTTTAAATCCTGCATTTTGTAAAATACCTATATATGCCGCTTTTTATTGTTTAAATTTTGTTGTGCATTATGCACAAGCGGCGATTTTTTGCTAAAATCCCGATTTTAAAGGCATAAATCCCCGTTATTTCCCATAAGTAAGCCAAGTATCCGCTCAAATTCAACTCCGTCACGACAGGGATTTCCTGTTTTTGCAGTAATTCTTATTGCAAGTTCTGAAAATTTTGTTGCACTTTCAACAGCGGCGCTAAGGCTGTAGCCCTGCAAAACAAAGCCCGTCAGTACGCTTGCAAAAAGGTCGCCCGTGCCGGGGTAGAAATAGGGCAGCTTCTTCCATTCAAGCTTATTGTATTCTCCTGTTTTCCCGTCAAGGCTGATATTAGCGTACATTCCGTTATCGAGTGGTATACCTTTTATAACCGCCGAAACCGACATACCGCAAAGCCGCTCGAGCCAGCGGCGGGCGGTATCTTCATCAAGGCTTTCGGGGTAGTCTTCTCCCAAAAGCATAGCCGCCTCGGTAAGGTTCGGGGTAATTATATCCGCCTTTCGCACAAGCTCCTGCATACGGGCAATAAGCTCGTCGGTATAGGTCTTGTACCGCTCCCCGTTGTCCCCCATAACAGGGTCAACTATGCGAAGCGCTGAGCCGAAGCTGTCGAAAAACCGGAGGCAGGAGTCAACCTGCCCCTCGGAGGCTAAAAAGCCGCTGTAAATTGCGTCAAACTCAATCCCGAGGGCTTTGTAATGCTTGCAGCAGGGGGAAATATAGTCGCTCATATCCCGCCACACGAAGTCCTCAAAGCCGCCTGTGTGAGTGGAAAGGACGGCGGTTGGAACGGGAACGCACTGCATACCCATAGCCGAAATCACCGGTATAACCACCGTAAGAGCGCACCGCCCAAAGCCCGACATATCGTGAATTGCCGCTATTTTTATCTGCTTGTCCATAGATTTCTTCCTTTCGGAGCAGCCATGGAAGGCTGCTGCTGAATGAAAATAAGTCGGCTGAATGAAAAATAAGCCGTCTGCATTACTGCAAACGGCTTACTTCAGGGATTTTACTCTGGTCTGAGTGACGGGACTTGAACCCACGGCCTCTACCACCCCAACCATTACCGTTATGTTTCGCTTCATATTATATCATACTGTTTCGTTTTTTGCAATAAAAATCACGAAAATTATTTGTACAGATTTAACAAAAAGAAGTGAAATTATAGATTGTTTTGGATTATTTCCGGGTTGTGTAGATGCTGTGTAGATGAAAACAGCTATCTTTTACTTTGACACATCAATCGATAAGATTGTTTTAGGACGTATCATCTGGTACGTCCTTTTTTTATGCTCGTCACTAACAGAAAATGCCATACAAAAAACAGGAGGACATTAAAATGAGTAAGGATATATTTGAAATTATCAACCCCACAAACACATTGGGGGTCT
>JBJERM010000169.1:0-4773 GCA_051882315.1 Ruminiclostridium sp. | reverse complement strand
GCAAAAACAATGTGGCTGTAACGGAAGGCTTCTGCAACGATATAGGAAGCGTGGGTCATTGAAACATCGTACAAAGCGGTTTTGATTCCACGTTCGATAAGCTTTGAAGCTAATATTTCCGCCGCTGTGGCAGTATTGCCGTAAACGGAAGCGTAGGCGATAAGAACGCCCTTTTCCTCGGGCTGGTAGCTGCTCCAGCTCATATACTTTTCAACGAAATCGCTGATATTTCTCCGCCATACGAAGCCGTGCAGCGGGCAAATCATAGCTATATCAAGACCTGCCGCCTTTTTGAGAAGCGCCTGCACCTGTGTGCCGTATTTGCCCACGATGTTGCAGTAATAGCGTCTTGCCTCAGCAAGATATTCTCCGTTAAAGTCAACCTCGTCTGCGAAAATTGCTCCGTTGAGAGCGCCGAAGGTTCCGAAGGCGTCGGCGGAGAAAAGAATCCTGTCGGTAAGGTCGAAGGTCACCATAACCTCGGGCCAGTGCACCATAGGCGCCATTACAAAGGTAAGCTTATGCTTTCCTGTTTCAAGAACGTCGCCCTCGTTTACCAGCATAACACGGCTGTCATCGGGCTTGTCGAAGAACTGACCTATCATTGTGAGTATTTTCTGTGAGCAGACGATTTTTACGTCGGGGTAAAGGCGAAGGAGCTGACCGAGGGTTGCGGAGTGGTCTGGCTCCATGTGCTGAACCACGATATAGTCAAGGCTTCTGCCGCCGAGAGCATACTCGATATTCTCAAAAAATAGCTCGCTTATCGCCTTGTCAACCGTATCGAAAAGCACGGTTTTCTCGTCGCAGAGAAGGTAGGAGTTATAGGAAATGCCCGAATTTACGGGATAAACGGCCTCGAACAGGGAAATTCTGCGGTCGTTTCCGCCGACCCATGTAAGGTCGTCGGTAATTTTTTTTACGCAGTACATAGCGCATTACCTCCGTTAATTTATTATCACTTTATTATACAATATTTTTTCGTTCAATGCAATATAGGAGAGAAAATTTTACTGGTTTTTTATCCTGAAATACCGACAAGTCAGAATATTTCGTAAGCCCACCTCCTGCCACAAGAATATTATATCACTAACCCGAGCCAAAGTCAATAATATCACTGATTTGGTATATTTTTCTGCATTTTCGGTGGCAAAACGGAGGCTTTGCGAAAAATAGCTGAAAATCTTGTAAAAACAGCTGAAAAAATGCAAAAAATCAAGAAAAAAACTTGCTATTTTTAAGGGTTTGTGGTATAATTACAGTAATTGAAACGCTTTTTCGGAGGGCTTATGATTAACGTGGCAATGGACGGTCCCGTAGGTGCGGGAAAAAGCTCCGTCGCAAGGGAATGTGCAAAACGTCTTGGCTTTATTTATGTTGATACAGGTGCGCTTTACCGTGCATGCGGCTTATTCTGCAAGAGAGAGGGAATTGAGATTATTCCCGAAAACGAGGGCAGGATTGAAGCGGCGATAAAGGGCGGACTTACCCTTGAAATCAAGCTTCTTGAGGGCGTTCAGCACGTTTTTATGAACGGCGAGGACGTTTCCGAGGAGATAAGGCTTCCCGAAATCAGTATGGCTGCAAGCGCAGTTTCTGCGATCCCCGCTGTAAGGCGTTTCCTTCTTGACACCCAGCGCAGCGTTGCCGCTGAAAACAACGTGATTATGGACGGACGGGATATAGGAACGGTTATTCTGCCCAATGCACAGGTCAAGATTTTCATTACCGCAAAGCCAGAAATAAGGGCGAAAAGGCGGTATGACGAGCTTGTGGCAAAGAACACCCCCACCACCTTTGAGGAGGTTCTCTCCGACCTTATGAAGCGGGACTACAACGACAGCCACCGTGCGGAAGCGCCGTTAAAGCAGGCAGAGGACGCTGTGCTTCTTGATACCTCGGAGCTGGACTTTGAGCAGACGGTTGAGAAGGTTACGGAAATTGTCCGCAGCAAAACAAAGTAAGGGAGAAAGCAGGACTGCCCAAAAAGCTTTTAGTCAGTCCGTAAAATAAATATATGTACCTTTTTTTCAGAAAGCTTCTTTCAATTTTTTTTCATATAAAATATAAAATCAATCTGATGAACGGGGAGAATATTCCCGACTTAAAGGGCGGCTACATCATCGCCTGCAATCATCAGAAATACGCCGACCCGCCTATGATTGCGTCGGTTATCAGAGGAAAGTTCTCCTTTATGGCAAAGGAGGAGCTTTTCAAGAACCCCTTTTTCAGCTGGCTTATCCGCCGCTGCGGCGCTTTCCCCGTAACAAGAGGTGCAGGTGACGACGCACCTATCCGCACGGCTATGGAAACCCTCGAAAAGGGCAGAATTTTCGTTATCTTCCCGGAGGGCACCCGCTCCAAGGACGGCTCAATCGGCAGAGTAAAGTCGGGTATTGCCCTTATCGCTTCACAGGCGAATGCCCCCGTACTTCCCGTCTGCATAAGATACAGAGGAAAGCGGGAGGTTGACTTTAACGTAGGAAAGCTTATTCCCGCTGAAGAGCTCCATTTTGACGAGGAGGACAGACGGGGAATGAGGCGGATTTCAACTCTTATCCACGACTCCCTTGTTGAATTACAGCAGGAGATTTTCGACAGCGACAAGCAGGACGGCAACAGCAGTGAAGGCTGAGATTATAACTGCAAAAACCGCAGGCTTTTGCTTTGGCGTTAAGCGGGCGATAAGTATTGCCTCGGAGGCTGCGGAAAAGTACGGTAAGGTATATACCTACGGGCCTCTTATCCATAACAGCGACGAGATAAAGCGACTTGAGGGCTGCGGGGTTTTTGCGGCAGAAAGCCTTTCGGAAGCGGATTCCCCGGTTATAATAAGAAGCCACGGAGTTGCAGCTGCCGTTTATGATGAAATAACCGCTCTCGGCAAGGAATATATCGACGCTACCTGCCCCTTTGTGGCGAAAATTCACCGCATTGTGGAGGAAAATTCTTCTCCCCTTTGTGATACTCTTATTGCAGGAGATAAAGCCCACCCGGAAGTTGTTGGAATTATGGGATATGCAAAGGGAAGAGTTGCGGCGGTAAACTCCTGCGACGAGCTGGAAGAGTTGTTAAAAACGCAGAAATCCTTTGGTGAAAATTCACTAATTTTCGTTGCTCAGACCACGTTTGATATGTGCAAATGGGCGGAATTGCAAAAAAACGTAAAAAAACACTATACAAACGTTAAAATTTTTGATACAATATGTAGTGCTACTACTGACCGTCAGCGGGAGGCGGAAAAGCTGTCCCGTGAGTGCGGTATTATGATTGTTGCGGGGGGGTTGCACAGCAGCAATACCCGTAAGCTTGCGGATATATGCGCCGCAAACTGCCCTACCTTTTATATAGAGAATGCAGAGGGTCTGGACAAGGGCAGGATTAAAAGCCTTTTATCATCTTACAATGATGTTAAAATAGGAATAACAGCAGGAGCTTCAACCCCTGCATATATAATTAAGGAGGTTCATATTACTATGAGCGAAATTATCAAAGACGAAGCTATGGACGCCGAGTTCATGGCCGCACTCGACCAGATGGACAGAGTGAGAGTATATACAGGGAATAGGGTTAAGGCTACTGTTGTCGCAGTCAACAAGACTGAAGCTGTTGTAGATATCGGAACAAAGCACTCCGGCTACATACCTGCCGAGGAGCTTTCCGCAAATCCTGCGCTTACTCCTGAGGATGTAGTTAAGGTTGGCGACGTTATCGACTGTATCGTTACAAAGATTAACGACGCAGACGGCTACGTTTACCTCTCCAAGAAGCAGGTTGACGCACAGGCAGGCATGGAGAAGATTGTTAAGGCTAAGGAAGAAAACGCTTCCGTTAAGGGCGTTGTTACAGCTGTCGTTAAGGGCGGCGTTATCGTAACAAGCGAGGACGGCGCAAGAGTATTTGTTCCCGCTTCCCAGTCCGGCGTTTCCAGAAACGGCAAGCTTGAAGACATTCTCAAGAAGGAAGTAAGCTTCAAGGTTATCGAAGTAAACGAGGGCAGAGGCAGAGTTGTAGGTTCTATCAAGGCTGCTGAGAAGGAAGTTACAGACGCTATCAAGGCTAAGTTCTGGGAAGAGCTTGAGGTTGGCAAGAAGTTCGTAGGCGAAGTCAAGTCCATGGAAAGCTACGGCGTATTTGTTGACTTAGGCGGCGTTGACGGTATGGTTCATTCCACAGAGCTTACCTGGAACAGAATCAAGCACCCCAAGGAGGTTGTTTCTATCGGCGACAAGCTTGAAGTTTACGTTAAGAGCTTCGACCCTGAGAAGAAGAGAGTTTCCTTAAGCGCTAAGAAGCCCGAGGACAACCCCTGGACAAAGTTCCTTGCTGAGTTTGCAGTAGGCGATGTTGTAAAGGTACAGATTGTTTCAATTACTCCCTTCGGTGCATTTGCACAGATTATCCCCGGAGTTGACGGTCTTATCCACATCTCCCAGATTGCTCTTGAAAGAGTTACAAACGTAGCTCAGGTTCTCTCCGTAGGACAGGTTGTTGAAGCTAAGATTACCGAAATTGACGAAGAAAAGTCAAGAGTAAGCCTTTCTATCAAGGAGCTTTTAACACCCGCTGCTGAGGACGAGGCAGCGGCTGAATAAGCAATAAAAGAAAAACAAGCCGCTTCCGATTGGAGGCGGCTTTTTGTCGTAATATAGACTTTTTGCGGCGAGCGGGCTATAATTATTCTTGTAAGCTTATCTTTCAGCTTGTCGAAAAATTACTTCTCAGGCTGCCGAGAAGCCGCCAGATGCTAGGAAACCGCATAACGGCTAGGCT
>JBJERM010000168.1:0-16986 GCA_051882315.1 Ruminiclostridium sp. | reverse complement strand
GTAGACCTTATGATAAGCGCTTTAGGCAAGCGGCTTGAAGACAAGCAGCTGAAAATTTCCCTTACGGAAAATGCAAAGAGCTATATTATCGACAACGGCTACGACCCCGTTTACGGCGCACGTCCCTTAAAGAGATTTATACAGAGAAAGCTTGAAACTCTTATTGCAAGAGCGATAATCGGGGATAAGCTTTCTCCCGGACAGACGGTTACTGTTGACGCAGACCAGAACGGGCTGTATATTGCGTAAATGTCCGATTAAAACAGAATAAGTAAAGCAAGCCGCTTCCGACTTTTGTCGGGGGCGGCTTTGCTGTTGACTTTATTTAATGTATGTGATATAGTTATCTTAGCCAAATGTGGGTAACGGAGGGAATAGTTGTGGATGATAAAATATCTTACGAAGACAAAGCAATAATAAAAATTGTTAAAATTATTGCAGGATTATTTATATTATGGACTGTTTTATGGGGGTATAATTTTGACTTTTCATATATGTACGAACTGACATTTATTTCAAATTCTTCATGTGGCTTGTTATTGCTATTGGACGGAACGGTAAGTTTATTTAAGAAAAAAGCGTTGCCTGCTTTTTTGTATCAATTAGTGTTACCGTGTATAAATACAGTTTTCTTCTCCGTTTTCTTTAAAATATTTGGATGGCATGATTTCAATTTTAGCGGAGGGTTTTTCTTTATGCATGGGATTAACCCTATTGTATTTCTGTTAATATACTTATTTTTTACAAAATTAGAAATAAAAAACAAAACAGATTATGTCAGGAGAATTTTTATCGCTCCTGCTATGATAATGGCGTACGCCTTATTTGATTTGATTAGATTTATTATAACCGGTGAGTTAGTCTATGGATTAATCGCTTCTGATAATCTTAACTATATTTCTGTACCATTGATTGGCATAGGATTATATTTATTAATGGCATTTATGAGTTATGGATTGCTTGACTTAAAATTGTATGTTCAAAAGAAAATAGAGAGATAGCTTTTGCTTTGTAACATAGTTTGGTCAATTTTCATTTGTCAAGCAGACACCCCCGATACATACCCCGCCCGTAAAGCTCCCCAAAAAGCCAAACGGGCGGTTTTTACTCCCCCGCAAGCTTATTCCTGCCCCTTTACCCATATTTTTTTGTCGCTTTACCGAAATACCATTGACAAAACCGTCGTTTTATGGTAATATAGTAACAATTGCAGAAGTGAGGGTTTATCCTATCATTATAGCATTTTGCCGTGAAAGCGGTACAGCTGATTTACAGCCTATTGATTCGATTTTATCGATAACATTTTATAAGTTTGCTTAACAATAGCGGCGCTGCCGCACATCAACTTGTGAAACGGTCAATAAGAGTAGTAAAAGTGTATTGCTGTATAGACTCTGAACCCCTCTGAATGCAACGGAATAGGTTTTTTCTGCGCATAACAGTTGATGAACGCTGTTATGCGTTTTTGTTTTGTGGGAAGGGCGGAAAATGGAAAATAAATTAAAGCTTTACGGCTTCAACAACCTTACAAAATCCCTCAGCTTCAACATCTACGACGTCTGCTACGCAAAAACTCCAAAGGAGCAGAAGAACTATATCGACTATATCGACGAGCAGTACAACAGCAGCCGTATCACCGATATTATGGCCCACCTTACCGAGATGATAGGCGCGCAGGTGCTCAGCGTTTCAAGGCAGGACTACGACCCACAGGGCGCTTCCGCCACCTTCCTTATTGCAGACGAAACAATGGTGCCCATAAAGAATGACGCTGTTGTGGCGCACCTTGACAAAAGCCACGTTACCGTCCACACCTACCCCGAATACCACCCCGACAACAGTATTGCAACCTTTCGGGTTGACATAGACGTTGCAACCTGCGGCAAAATCACCCCTCTTACCGCCCTCGATTACCTTATAGGCAGTTTCGACTCCGACATAATCACAATGGACTACCGTGTAAGAGGCTTTACAAGGGATATTGAGGGGCATAAGCTTTTTATCGACCACAATATCACCTCCATACAGGACTACATTGACGAAAAGACCCTGCACAGATACGACGCAGTAGATATAAACGTTTATCAGGCAAACATCTTCCACACAAAAATGCTCATAAAGGAGCTGAATTTGCAGAATTACCTGTTCAACGCCGACGTGGACGAGCTTCCGCCTAAGGTAAGACTTGACATAACCTCGGCGCTGAGAAGGGAAATGATTGAAATTTTCAGCGGAAGGAATGTTTACTGATGATATACACCCAGCAGGACGCTCCGATTTTTGAAGCGCTCCGAAAATTCAAGCAAATGCGTGTTGTTCCCTTTGACGTTCCGGGGCATAAGCGGGGCAGGGGAAATAAGGAGCTTACCGAGTTCCTCGGCGAAAGCTGTATGAGCGTTGACGTGAACTCGATGAAGCCGCTGGATAACCTCTGTCACCCGGTTTCGGTAATAAAGGACGCAGAGGAGCTGGCGGCGGAGGCTTTCGGCGCAGCAAATGCCTTTTTTATGGTAGGCGGAACTACCTCGGCAGTGCAGGCTATGATTATGTACGCCTGCAAAAGCGGGGATAAAATTATCCTGCCCCGAAACGTTCACCGAAGCGCAATAAATTCCCTTATTCTTTGTGATGCAGTCCCCGTTTACGTCAACCCCGACGTAAACCCACAGCTTGGAATTGCCCTCGGTATGTCGGTTGAGCAGGTTGAGCTTGCAATCAAGGAAAACCCCGACGCAAAGGCGGTTTTAGTCAACAATCCCACCTACTACGGTATCTGCTCAGACCTTAAGAAAATTACCGAAATCGCCCACGCCCACGGTATGCTTGTGCTTGTTGACGAAGCCCACGGCACACACTTCTACTTCGGCGACGGCTTCCCGAAAACAGCTATGGAGTGCGGGGCAGATATTGCCAGCGTAAGTATGCACAAATCCGGCGGCAGCCTGACACAAAGTTCTTTTCTTCTTATGGGCAGCGCCGTAAACCCCGACTATATGCGGCAGGTCATAAACCTTACTCAGACCACAAGCGCCTCCTATCTCCTTTTAAGCAGTCTTGATATTTCACGAAAAAGGCTTGCTCTTAAGGGCAGGGAGATTTTTGAGGAAACTGTTCACATGGCGGAATACGCCCGCTATGAAATAAACTCAATCGGCGGCTACTATGCCTTTTCAAAGGAGCTTATAAACGGCAGCAGTATCTACGATTTCGACCTTTCAAAGCTGTCCATACATACCCTTTCAATCGGACTTGCGGGAATTGAGGTTTACGATATTCTGCGGGACGATTACGATATTCAGATTGAATTCGGGGATATAGGAAATATTCTTGCATATATTTCGGTAGGTGACAGAAAGCAGGATATAGAGCGGCTTATAAGCGCACTTGCGGAAATCAAGCGTGTTTACGGAAAGAGCAGCTCAGGTATGCTTTCCCAGGAGTATATCAACCCGATAGTTGCCGAAACTCCGAGAAGAGCCTTTTACGCCGAGAAGCGCTCCCTGCCCCTAAAGGAAACCGCAGGAAAGGTTTGCAGCGAGTTTGTAATGTGCTACCCGCCGGGAATACCGATTTTAGCCCCGGGGGAGCTTATAACCCCCGAAATTATCGAGTATATCGAGTACGCCAAGGAAAAGGGCTGCCAGATGACAGGTACCGAGGATATAAATATAGAGCGGCTAAACGTTATAGTCTGAATTTCTGAGGAAAGGAAGGATTTTGAATGGATTTATGGTTTTCGGAACTGCACACGCCCAATGTAAAGCTTTCAATCAAGGTTGACAAGCAGCTTTACAGCGGGAAAAGCGAGTTTCAGCAGATTGATATTTTTCATTCCGAGGAATTCGGAAGATTTCTGACCCTTGAGGGGTATATGATGCTTACCGAAAAGGACGAGTTCATCTATCACGAGATGATAACCCACGTTCCTCTTGCAGTTCACCCCAACCCCGAAAAGGTGCTTGTAATCGGCGGGGGAGATGGTGGTGCAGTAAGAGAAATCGCCCGCTATAAGAGCGTAAAGCATATAGATTTGGTTGAGATAGACGAGACGGTGATTGATGTAAGCAGGCAGTATTTACCCTTTACCGCCTGCCGCCTTGACGACCCGAGAGTGCATATCTTCTACGAGGACGGAGTTAAGTTTATCCGCCGCTGTGAGAACAAGTACGACGTTATAATCGTTGACTCAACCGACCCCTTCGGTCCCGGCGAGGGGCTTTTTACAAGGGAGTTTTACGGAAGCTGCTTCAAGGCTCTTAAAGAAGACGGAATAATGGTAAATCAGCACGAAAGCCCCTTTTATCCCGCCGACGCAGAGGCTATGCAAAGAGCCCACAAGCGCATTGTGGAAAGCTTCCCCATAAGCAGGGTTTATCAGGCGCATATCCCCACATATCCGTCGGGACACTGGCTTTTCGGCTTTGCCTCTAAGAAATATCACCCCGTAATTGATTTTGACAGGGAGCGCTGGAAAGCCCTCGGCATAGAAACCGACTACTATAATCCACACATTCATGTAGGCGCTTTTGCTCTGCCCAACTATGTGGAGCGGTTACTGCGGGAAGTTGAACATTAAACAATATGACATAAAGAAAGGAAATAACAAAATGGGAAAATGTATGATTATCGGCTGTGGCGGAGTAGCTTCCGTTGCAATTCACAAGTGCTGCCAGAACAGCGAGGTTTTTGAGGGCATTATGATTGCCAGCCGCACAAAGTCAAAGTGCGACGCTCTTAAGGAAAAGCTTCAGCCCACCACAAAAACCGTTATTGAAACCGCACAGGTAAATGCAGACAACGTATCGGAGCTTGTTGCCCTTATAAACTCCTACAAGCCGGACGTTGTGCTTAACCTTGCGCTTCCCTATCAGGATTTAACCATAATGGACGCCTGCCTTGAAACAAAGACCCATTATGTTGACACCGCAAACTATGAGCCTCTCGACACCGCAAAGTTCGAGTACAAGTGGCAGTGGGCGTACAGAGAGCGCTTTGAAAAGGCGGGAATTACCGCCCTTTTAGGCAGCGGCTTTGACCCGGGCGTAACAGGAGTTTTCTCTGCCTACGCTATGAAGCACGAGTTCGACGAAATCAACTATATTGATATTCTTGACTGCAACGGCGGCGACCACGGCTACCCCTTTGCAACCAACTTCAATCCCGAAATCAATATCCGTGAGGTTTCCGCAAAGGGCAGCTATATCGAGGACGGCAAGTGGGTTGAAACCGAGCCTATGGAGATTAAGAGAGTCTATAACTTCAAGGGCGTTGGCGAAAAGGATATGTATTTACTGCATCACGAGGAGCTGGAGTCCCTTGCCCTGAACATCAAGGGAATTAAGCGTATCCGCTTCTTTATGACCTTCGGTCAGAGCTACCTTACTCACCTGAAATGCCTTGAAAACGTAGGTATGACTTCTATCGAGCCTATTATGTACGAGGGTAAGGAGATTGTACCCTTACAGTTCCTAAAGGCAGTTCTTCCCGACCCCGCTTCCCTTGGTCCGAGAACAGTAGGCAAGACCAATATCGGCTGCATTTTCAGAGGCAAGAAGGACGGAAAGGACAAGAACTACTACCTTTACAATATCTGCGACCACCAGGAGTGCTACAAGGAAGTAGGCTCACAGGCTATTTCCTATACAACCGGCGTTCCCGCTATGATAGGCGCTATGATGATTATGACGGGCAAGTGGCAGAAGCCCGGTGTTTACAATATTGAGGAATTCGACCCCGATCCCTTTATGGAGGCTCTGAACAAGTGGGGTCTGCCTTGGGAAGAGGACAGAAACCCCGTGCTTGTAGACTGAAATGACGGCGGAGGAAATCAAAAGGCTGCCCCTTTCTACGCCCTGCTATATAATCGACGAGGAGCGGCTTATAAGAAATCTGGAGATTTTAAGCGGTGTTGAAAAGCGGACAGGCTGTAAGATACTTTTAGCCCAGAAAGCCTTTTCCTGTTACTATTTTTACCCTCTTATAGGGCAGTATGTCAGCGGTACGGCGGCAAGCGGGCTGTACGAAGCGAGGCTTGGCGCAGAGTATATAAATAAGGAAAACCACGTTTTCTCGGCGGCTTACCGTGACAGCGAGATTGACGAGATACTAAGCTATTCAAATCATATCGTCTTTAATTCCTTTAACCAGCTGTGCCGCTTCCGTGAAAAGGCGCTTAAGGCGGGAGCAAGCATAGGACTAAGGATAAACCCCGAGCTTTCCACCCAGTCGGGACACGAGATATACGACCCCTGTTCGCCAAAGTCAAGACTTGGAATTACCCGCAATAATTTTGACGAGAACGACCTTGAGGGCGTTACAGGACTTCATTTCCACACCCTCTGCGAGCAGAACTCCGACGACCTGGAAAAGACCCTTGATGCGGTTGAGGAAAAGTTCGGCGACATTCTTCGTAAGATGAAATGGATAAATTTCGGCGGCGGGCACCATATTACAAGGGAGGACTACGATATTCCCCGCCTTGAACGCTGTATAAAGCGTATGCAGGAAAAGTACGGGCTTACGGTTTACCTTGAACCGGGAGAAGCCTTTGCGCTTAATGCAGGCTATCTTATGACCACAGTTCTTGATATAACCCGCAGCGATATGGATATTGCAATTCTCGACACCTCTGCGGCTTGCCACATGCCCGACGTACTGGAAATGCCCTACCGACCGCCGCTTTTTGAAAGCGGAGAGCCTTTTGAAAAGGCTTATACCTGCCGCCTTGGCTCCCAGACATGCCTTGCGGGAGATTTTATCGGGGAATACTCCTTCGATAAGCCCCTTGAAATCGGGGACAGGCTTGTTTTCGGGGACATGGCAATTTACTCTATGGTAAAGAACAATACTTTTAACGGTATGCCTTTGCCGGATATAGCGGTACTGCACCCAGACGGAAAAGCGGAAGTAATTAAACGCTTCGGCTACGAGGATTTTAAAACAAGATTATAAATGTAAAAGCAAAAGCCCTGCTTTCGCAGGGCTTTTTGGGGCTTATGAGTAAATAATGAGAAGTGTAAGCTAAATTACTTTACGATAAATTCAGCAAGAGCTTCTTCAAGCTCAGCTGTATCGTCGGTGTGAGCTACCATTTTCAGCTCCTTGGAGAGGTCAAGGCTGAAGATACCCATGATAGACTTAGCGTCAATTGCGTATCTGCCGGAGATAAGGTCAACATCATAGTTAAAGAGCATAACGGTAGATACAAACTTCTTTACCTGGTCGATTGTTCCGATTTTTACTGTAAATTCTTTCATAACATTTCTTCCTTTCTGTTCTATGGGTTGTTTGTTTACTTGATGATGTAGTCTTCGATGTCGCTTAAGAAATCTCCGCAGTTGTCGCTATGGAGCGTAAGCTTAAGATTGCGGCTTAAATCAAGGCTGAAAATACCCATAATGGACTTTGCGTCAATTGTGTATTTTCCTAAGGACAAATCCGCTTCGTAGCTTAACTGGTTGACTTTCTTGACGAAATCCTTGACGTCATCAATGCTTACAAGTTTAATTTCTGCGGTTGTCATATCTGTCATCGTCCTTTCCTTTCGGATACGCTTTCCGTATCCTTGCTCTTATAATACCCGCAAAAAAGCCGAATGTCAAGCGGTTTATTTTAAAATAACAGTCTTTAGCACAAAATTCGGTGATTATGGAAGTAATGTAAAATTTTTGAAACTTTTTTTGTGCAGTATGCACTAAGATACGAGGACTAATTTATGCGATTTGTCATACAAACCTTCGGCTGTAAGGTCAACCAATACGAAAGTATCGGTATTTCCAACGCCATGACAGCGGCAGGCTTTACCGAAACCGAGGATATTTCTTCGGCGGATATTGTCATAATAAACTCCTGCACAGTAACAGAAAACAGCAGCAAAAAGGCCTGTCACGCCGTAAGAGCCGTCAAATCCGCGAACCCAAATGCAACTGTTGTGCTTGCGGGCTGCTTTCCACAGGCTTTCCCCGATAAGGCGAAGGAGAGCGGTGCGGATATTATTGCAGGAACAGCGGGAAGAAGCAACCTGCCAAGGCTTATAAAAGCCTTTTTTGCAGGCAGCTCTGCTCCCTCTCTCCCCGAAATCCCCCGCAGCTACGAGGAACTTGATTTCTGCCGCACAACAGGCAAAACTCGTGCATTTATAAAAATCGAGGACGGCTGCGACCGCTTCTGCTCCTACTGCATTATTCCCTACGCAAGAGGACGTGTGCGCTCACGAAGCCTTGAATCCATAAAAGAAGAGGCTGCCGCCTGCGTTCGGGACTGGCATAAGGAAATTGTGCTGGTGGGGATAAATCTGTCCTGCTACGGAAAGGATACGGGTAAAAGCCTTGCTGACGCAGTAGAAACGGCAGCGTCCTTTCCCGAAATCCTCCGTGTTCGGCTTTCCTCCCTTGAACCGGAGCTGCTTGACGAGGAAATGTGCAGGCGGCTTGCCGCCTGTAAAAAGCTCTGCCCACATTTTCATCTGTCCTTACAAAGCGGCTGTGATGAAACCCTTAAACGAATGAACAGGCACTACACAAGCGAGGAATACTATGAGATAGTGAGCCGCCTGCGGCGATATTTTCCCGACTGCGCTATAACCACCGATATTATGGTGGGCTTTGCGGGGGAAACGGAAGAAGAGTTTCTGAAATCCCTTGCCTTTGCCGAAAGAGTTGGCTTTGCAAAAATCCACGTTTTCACCTACTCTGTAAGAGAGGGAACTGCCGCCGCTAAGCGTACCGACCATATTCCCGAAAGCGTAAAAGCTGAGCGCTATAAGCAAATGTCCGAGCTTGACAGGCGGTTAAGCGGGGAATTTCTCGAAAAGCAGGTGGGAAAAACCGCAGAAATTATCGTTCAGAAGCGTACCTCCCCCGATTTTGCGGCAGGACTTACCCCTAACTACACAATGATTCACGTCCCGGGCAGCCCTGCACAAAAACAGGACGTAATAAAAGTCAGAATAACAGCCGCCTGCGAGGGCTTTTGCATCGGAGAAGAAGTAAGCAGGGCGGGAAAGGATTTGTAATAATATGAACCTTATGCACTTAAAATATGCGGCGGAGGTGGCAAAAACCAAGTCCATCAACAAGGCGGCGGAGAACCTTTATATGGGTCAGCCAAACTTAAGCCGTGCAATAAAGGAGCTTGAAGAGTCCCTCGGCATTTCAATCTTCAAGCGCACCTCAAGGGGAATTGAAGTTACCCCTCAGGGCGAGGAGTTTCTTACCTACGCAAACAGGATTCTGCGGCAGGTTGAGGAGGTTGAGGAGCTTTACCGCTCTCCCGCCGCCGCAAAGCAGCGCTTTTCCGTTTCCGTGCCCCGTGCAAGCTATATTTCCTACGCCTTTTCCGAGTTTTCAAAGGCGGTAAGAACCGACAGGGCGGCGGAGCTGTTCTACAACGAAACAAACGCCATACAGACCATAAACAACGTGGCAGGAGGAGACTATAAGCTTGGAATACTCCGCTATCAGACGGGCTTTGAGAAGTATTTTACCGATATTATGGAGGAAAAGGGGCTTACAGGAGAGATTATAACCGAGTTTTCCTATAAGATACTTACCAACAAAAACAGCCCGCTTGCAGGACTGCCCGAAATCCACTCAACCGACCTTAAGGATTATATAGAAATTGCCCACGCAGACCCTCACGTTCCCTCTCTGCCCCACGTTGATGTAATGAAGCAGGAGCTTTCGGAGTATGTGGACAAGCGGATTTTTGTCTTTGAGCGTGCAAGCCAGTTTGAGCTTATGGAGCATAACGACAGGATTTTCATGTGGGCTTCCCCCGTGCAGAGGGATATTCTTGACAGATTCGGGCTTACACAGCTTGACTGCAAGGACAATAAGCGTATCTGTAAGGATATTCTTATAAGGAAGCAGAACTATACCTTGTCAGAGCTTGATAAGCGGTTTATTGAGGAGATTGTTAAGGCGAAGCGTGAGATATTCGGATAAAAAACAGCCCGGGATTTTCCCCGGGCTGTCTTTCGCAATTCATCACTTTTTCGTAGCATTAATCGGCGCAATAGCGTCAAGTATAGTCTTTTCAAGGGCTTCCTTGCCGTACTTGTCAACCTCCGCCTTGTTCTTCTCGCCGTGGGTAAGACAGCCTGCGCCGCCGATACAGCCGCCTGTACAAGCCATACCCTCGATAAAGTTCTCGGGCAGTACCTTCTTGGAGGCCTTGAGAAGCGCTGTGCGGCACTGCTCAATACCGTCGCAGATAACAGGCTTTACCTCGAAGTCGATGTTCTGTTCCTTAAGGCTTTCCGCAACAGCGTCGGAAAGTCCGCCGCACCTTGCAAAGATTCTGCCGTAGTAGGAGGCGTTGTCAAGAGGCGTTTCGCCGAGAGTGGTTATGTCAACCTCCTTGCTGTCGAACAGCGCCTGTAATTCCTCAAAGGTAATAACGCAGTCGATATAGGGCTTTACGCTCTCCTTCTGAAACTCCATTTTCTTTGCTGTGCAGGGACCTATGAACACAATCTTGCAGTCCGGGTCGTTGTTCTTCATGTACCTTGCAATCATCGCCATAGGCGAAAGGTTGTGGGAAATGTTGCCCGCAAGGTCGGGGAAGGTCTTTTCAACGTAGCTTACAAAGGCGGGACAGCAGGAGCTTGTCAAAAAGCCCTTTTCCGCTAATTCCTGTGCCTCGGAGAAAGCGGTCATATCTGCGCCAAGGGCTGCCTCAACCACCGAGTGGAAGCCGAGAGCCTTGATGCCCGAGATAACCTGCCCTAAAACCGCGTAGGTGAACTGGCTGGAAATCGAGGGGGCAACAACGGCGTAAACCTTGTAATTGTTGTTGTTATCGCTTTTCTGAATCATATCAATAACGTTCAGAATAAAGGATTTTTCGGAAATTGCGCCGAAGGGGCACTGGTAAACGCAGGCGCCGCAGGAAATGCACTTGCTGTTGTCGATTGAAGCAGCCTTGCTTTCGTTCATTGAAATCGCCTTTATTTTGCAGGCGTTCTCGCAGGGGCGCTTGTGGTTTGCGATAGCGCTGTAAGGGCAGACCTTTGCACACTGACCGCACTCAACGCACTTGGACTTGTCGATATGGGCTTTCTGGTGTGAGTCAAAGGTGATAGCCCCTCTGCGGCAGACGTCCTCGCAGCGGTGAGCAATACAGCCGCGGCATGCGTCCGTAACCTCGTATCCGCCTACGGGGCACTCGTCGCAGGCAATATCAATAACCTCGATAACATTCGGGTTATCCTTGTTTCCGCCGATAGCAAGCTTAACACGCTCGGAAAGAATAGCCCTCTCCTTGTAAACGCAGCAGCGCATTGTGGGAGTTTTTCCGGGAGCGATAATTTTCGGTATCTCGGTGAGATTTTCAAGCAGAGTGCCGTTCCACGCCTGTCTTGCGGTTTCTCGGAGAACCTTGTATTTAAGGTGCTGAACCTTGGTATCGAATTTTCTCATCTTTTTTCCTTTCCGTTATCAGAAATAGCTTACTTTAATCTTCTTGCCCATTTTCTTAAGACATTCCGCAAGCTCGCTTACAAGCTGCATTTTGATATTGAAATTTATGGGCAGGTTGGGGTTCTGGTGAGCGGGGTTAATCGCCCTGCCAACGTAGAAATTTATATCTGTTGCTTCCTCGAAGAGCAGTCTTGCAATCTTGGAAGCTCCGTCCTTCTTGTAGCTCCATTGTGTATAGCTTTCGTTGTCCTCAAGGTAGTTCTGGGCGTATTTAAGTACCTTGTTTATTGTGATTACGCCCTCTGTAACAAGGTCGACTCCCTCTATTTCCGCAGTAGGCGGTATTTCCGGGTCGTAGAAGTCCAGACAGGGCTTTATGGGCTTATGGAGATATTCCGCCGCAATCGTAGAGGTTGAGCCGCCGCAGACAATATGCTTGCCCTCTTTTGAGAAGAACAATGACATCATCTTGTTGCAGTCGTTCCTGTCCACTGGCGGGCCTATAAGCAGGTTCATAGGCTCTCTCTTGCGTATCTTTACGGTGCATACCGTGGTATCGTCTCCCGGCTCGCCGCCGTAAAGCTCGTTGCAGTGGTCGGTAAGTATGGTGGTGAGGGTTTTAGCTGTAAAGCCAACGTCCGCCAGCGCCTCCATATACTCGATAACGTCCTTTCTGAGCCAACCGAAGTTAAGGCTCATACCTACTCCCGCATGGATTACTCCGTCGCTGAGGGCGATAAAAACATCGTTTTCGCAAAGGTCGATTTTGGAATGGAGAATTTTCTTTCCGCCGATATTAAGCTCGGTGGTGGGGATTTCAACGTTCTTGCCCTCACGAAGAAGTATTACCTCGGGATTATCGTAGCAGATTATCTCCGCTGTTTCGTTGTTTACAAGTCTTATAATAGTAAAGGTTGAGTAGGCAACTCCACGAACGCTGCACACAGGCAGAGTTCCCGCAATTGTATTTACGCACTCGTCAAGGCTTATTCCTGCGGCGGTCATGGTGGAGATTATCTTGGAGGTAAGGGTTGAGAGTATGCAGGCTTTGACGCCGCTTCCCAGTCCGTCCGCAAGCACTATAACCTGAGAGCCGTCCTCCTGCTCAATAACGTCGATATGGTCGCCGCAGAGCTGTTCGCCGTGCTTTATAAGACTTCTGTAACCTATATCTGCACAAAGATTATTCATCGCTTATCGACTCCTTGAGCTTAGTAAGGGCAATTTTCGTTTCAGCAACGGTTTCGCCTAAGAGAGAAGCAATTTCCTGAACAACTCTCATCTGCTTGTCAACCACCTTGTCGGCAATTTCAACCGTCTGCTTGCTGATATATTCCTTTCTGCCCCGCTGGTTTTCCTCGTCGGTAACATCACGCATGGTGCACATAAGTATCTTGTACTCTCTGTCATAGATAATGGTCTGCTCAACGTATCTTCTGTATTCAGCAAGATATGTGCGCTTTTCTCTTATGCTCATTCCTGTATTCTTTACGTCCATAAAGGGCTTGGGGTCGAGGATACGCACAACCTGCTCGCCCAGAACGTCGGAAGCGCTTCTCAGGTTCATTATCGACAGAGCCGCCTTGTTAATCTGCTGCACCTCAAGGCTTTCATTAAGGACGATAACCGCATTGGGGGTGTTGCTGATGATATTGTCGGAGAAGCTTTCCGCCTTTTCCTTAAGGAAGGGCAGGCACATTGAAACGTCAGCCTTGCCCTTATAGATAGCAACCGCCTTGTCACGGCAGGTATTGTAGCCGCAGGAGCCGCAGTTAAGCTCATGCTCGGGTCTTGTCTTGCCCATGCGATGGAGGATTTCGGTAATTTCCTGCTCGGTAGGCATAACCGAGTTGTCGGGAATTACGGTAAAGCCCTTTCTGAGGCTTTCCTTTTCGGAAAGGGAAATTTTCGCTTCCTCTGTTCCTGCATAATTTTCAACCTTAAGCACGTTGCCCACAGGCTTTCTTCTGTTCTCCATAGCGGGTCCCTCAACGCAGCTGCCCTTGCATATCGACATTTCGATAAAGCAGCCGTTGTAGTCGCCCGCTGCAATATCCTTAAGCACCTCAATGCAGTGCTCAGAGCCGCTTACCGCAATATACTTGTAGCCCGTTTCCGCTGCGGGCTTCATTGTGCGGAGAATACCTCCCTCGACGGGATAAAGACGTGAAATATGCTTGTCAACGTCGTCGGGGAGATTTTCGATTGTGATATTTTCCCGCTTAAGCCATGCCGTAAGCTCCTCAAAGGTAAGAACTGCGTCAACAATTCCTCCCGACCGTTCCGCCTCGTCCTTTTTTGAAATGCAGGGACCGATAAACACGGTCTTTGCGCCGCTGTAACGGGTCTTTATGTTCTGACAGTGGGCTGCCATGGGGGAAAGCACGTTTGCGTAGTATTTCAGCGCTTCGGGGCAGTACTTCTGGATAAGAAGTGAAACCGAGTGGCAGCAGGAGGAGATAAGCAGGGAAGGCTTTTCCTCCTCGAGTATTCTGTTATACTCCCGGCTTACAAGGGCTGCACCCAAAGAGGCTTCCTCCGCAGCAGTAAAGCCCAGCTTTTTCAGCGCAGCCTCAAGAGAAGCAATATTGCAGCCGTACTCCGCCGCAAAGGAGGGGGCGATACTTGCAACAACGGGAGCGCCGTCGTTTAACATTACCTTTACCTTTTCGGTTGAGTCGGTTATTTCCTTTGCGTTCTGTGGACAGACAACGAAGCACTGCCCGCAGAGAATACATTCCTCGCCTACGATATGCGCCTGATTTCCCGAAAAGCGGATTGACTTTACGGGGCAGTGGCGTATGCATTTATAGCAGTTTTTACAATTGGACTTTTTCAGTCTCAGAAATTCACTCATTATGTATCATTTCCTTTCGATTGCAACACATTATATATCAGAACTTAGGAAGTACTTCCGTTTCAAAGAAGCTTTCCGTTGTTTCGGGGGCGAGGGAGTAAACCTGTCCGTCAAGGGTTACGCATACGCCCTTCTGACAGTTGGACATACAGAAGGTTCCGCTGAGTTCGATTTTCTCCGAGAGATTGTTCTTTGCAATAAGAGCCTGAAGCTTTTCAACAACCTGTCTTGAGCCTTTGAGGTGGCAGGAGCTGCCGATGCATACGGTAATTTTCATTTTGTAATTCCTTTCGTCGTTAGCCTTTATTGTTATTTGTATTATCGTGACGCCATTTCAAAAAGCGCCTTTTTGTCGTGTTCAAGAGCGTCAACCGAGAGAGCCGCCGCAACCATAGGTATCCAGCTTCTCACATATTCCTCGGTAGTTCCGCTTTTTTCGCAGTATATCTCAAGATACCGTGTTGCAAGCTCGTGCTTTCCGTCCAGCACAAAGCGTATGCAGGTGTTTGCAACGTCTGCGGAGGCGTTGCCCTGAGCGGCGTGCGACCAGTCGAGAATATACGCCTTGTCCTCGTCTGTTATAATGATATTTTCGGGGCGCAGGTCGCCGTGGCAAAGCTTTGTGTGCTTGGGCATAGCTTCAAGGCGGGTATGCATACCGTAGCGGACGGTGGCATTAAGCTGCGAGCCGCAGATTTTTCTTGAAAGCCTGTCTGTAACCTTTGGGAAACGGCGGCAGGTCTTGCTGCTGATTTCAAGTTGGATAGCCGCTAAAAGTTCAAGGTATTCCTCTGTCTTGTCGGGGTTTTCCTCCATTAGCCTTGCAAGGCTTTTTCCCTGAATAAAGTCGGTAACAATCGCCCATTTCCCGTCGATAAGGTGAATATCCTTAATCGGCGGTACAAGAAGTCCTGTTTCTTCGGCTCTGGAGTGGTTAGCCGCTTCTCCGAGAATATCCGCCTTGGGGTAGCCCTCGGCGAATACCTTTACAGCGTATTCACCGTCACGGTAAACGGTTTTGTTGCTTCTTACGGCAATAATTTTATCAAGCTTCATAGGCTTTTTTCTCCTCTCTTTGGGCGTGTTTGGGAACGATAATTTTTGCAGTTATTCCTACCTTTGTTAATATTATAACAAAGTACATATTATATGTAAAATGCTAAATGAACATAGCCGCTATATAATTTTTATATAGCGAAAAGCAGGACTACAAAAAGTCCCTTTTTATATCTCTATGTTACAACAGCGGCGCTTTTTTGTCAAGAGATTTGTGCTAACAAAAACGTATATTTTTTCCAAAATTTATGCCCGCAGGACTGCAAATCCTGCGGGCGTAAAATCGGTATAAAATTGCTGTAAAATCTATTCCTTTTCATTGATAATATCTGTAACTTCATCTGTTCTCTCCACAAAGCACAGCCCGTCCTCACGGTACAGAATGTAAACCCTTTCGCCCTTTTCGATAACCGAGCCGTTTACTGATACTGCATTAAAATCGTAGCTTCTTTTCTCGTAAACAACCGTAACAGAGCCGTAGCCCTCGGGTGTTATCTTTTCGGTGCAGGTCGCCTCATACCCCGAAATATCCGTTTTCTCCGAGAGAATATCCCCCGAAATAGCGGTAAAAAAGGGCTTTATTATATGCATTACCAGAAAATTCACGCCGCAGCCGAACATTACCGAGCAGGGAAATGCGATAAGCCCGTTTATGTCAAGCAGCTTCATAAATATCCCGAAAATTCCCAGCGCCGCCCCGAAAACAAACAGCATTGTGAGATTATGGGGAATAAAGTCCTCTATGGGAATAAGCTTTCCCTTTATGTTATGAAGCCACCCCTCCATTCCGAAGGAGGGAATTTTCATCATATACCGCAGTATCATATCAGCGGTAAAGCCCACTATGCAGACCACCGCAACGGCTGTATAAAATATCATTCTTCTTCCCTGCGCTCTAAGATTTCAAACCGGAGCCTTCCTATTCTCAGCTCCTCAAGCGAGATAACCGTAATTCTGAAATCCTCGGTTGTTACCGACTCATTTTCCTCGGGTATTCTTCCGAAAAGCTCGAAAATCCAGCCGCCAACCGTGTTGCAGTCGGAGTCTATCCTGTAATTCTTGTCACGGCTTTCAAAATAGCGGTTGAAGTCGTTTTTCGGCACGTCGCCTCTTGTTTCAAAGACAGTTTCGCTCTTAAATGTAACAGGTGCCTTTACCTCGTCGCTTTCGTCCCAGATTTCGCCCACAAGCTCCTCTAAAATGTCCTCAAGGGTAACAATTCCCTCCGTTCCGCCGTACTGGTCAACCACAACCGCAAGGTGTATCTTGCAGCGCTGCATCTGCTTTAAAACGTCGGATATTTTCAGCAGGCTCGGTATATGGAGAGTATCCTGTAAAATATCCCGAAGATAAAAGCTTTCGCCCCTTACCAGCTTTTCAAAAAAGTCCTTTTGCGTGATAACGCCGATAATATGGTCGATAGTCTTCTCGTAAACAGGAATACGGGAGTATTCCTCGGCAAGAAAAAGCTCCTTAAGCTTCTCAATATCCGAGTTTATCTCTACTGCAACCACATTAACACGGGGAGTAAGTATCTCGGAAACAAGGGTCTCGTCAAAAACAAGGGCGCTTCGCACCAGGTCGCTTTCCTGCTCCTCAAGCACGCCCTCGTCCTCGATTTCGTCGATTATCGCTATCAGCTCCTGCTCGGTC
>JBJERM010000167.1:0-4788 GCA_051882315.1 Ruminiclostridium sp. | reverse complement strand
CCTTTGAAATGCTCTATTGGTGCGGTATAAGAGAGGGTGAGCTGCTGGCGCTTACGCCGAACGATTTTGATTTCAAGGCGAAAACGGTAACTATAAACAAGTCCTATCAGAGAATTCATAAGGAAGATGTAATCACCTGCCCCAAAACCAAAAAGAGCAACCGTACTATCGTAATGCCCGATATTCTCTGCGAGGAAATGCAGGAGTATATCAATATGTTCTACAAGCTGGAGGAAAGCGACCGCCTGTTCCCTATTACAAAACATTACCTTAAACACGAAATGGAGAGAGGAAGCAAAATCGCAGGGGTTAAGCGCATTAAAATCCACAATCTGCGTCACAGCGCAATCTCCCTGCTGATTGAAATGGGCTTCTCGGCGGTTGCTATTGCGGAGCGAGTAGGTCACGAAAGCATAGACATAACCTACCGCTACGCCCATATGTTCCCGTCAACGCAGACGGAAATGGCGGACAAGCTGAATAATATCAGAAAGGAGAGCGAGGAAAATGTCGGCTAAATCACTTGACCCGAAAGGTCGCTTTCGTGGGAAAATCGTATCGTTCCGCTGTTCCGAGGAAGAAAATGCGGCACTTGATGTGGCGGCACAGCTTTCGGGGCTTACAAAGCAGGACTATATCATATCAAGGATATTGCAAAGGGATATTATCGTTCAGCCAAATCCGAGGGTGTATAAGGCTCTGAAAGACAGGCTGGAATTGGTGCTTACAGAGCTGAAAAAGAATGAGGAAGCTGCGACAAACAGCGACTTGCTGGAAATCATTAACCTTATCGCCGTTACGCTTAACGGGATAAAAGGCGGTGAGGGATAATGGACGAAAATGAAAAGACCGCCCCTATTTCATCTGTTGGCGCAGATGAGGGGCAGTCTATCCCAAGCAACTCCATTATACCACAACCGCCGCCCGAAATCAAGTGGTTAAGCGATGAAAAGAAGATAAACGAGCCGCTTTTCTGCGAGAGCTTGAGGTCGGACAGGCTGACGAGGTTATTATGAACGAGAGCGAGGACGAGGTGCAGGACGCTCCCGTAAAAGTCGAAGAAATCAGTAAATCTGCTCCGAAGCCAAGACGGTGATAATACCACACATTTATTATTGCAGAGCCGCCTTATACAAAAATTAGGCGGCTTTGCTTTTTTATATTGAAATTTTTAGTTGATTGTGATATAATGAGCAAAACGGGCTGATAATCTGCTCGACAAATCGGAATTGAAAAGGGTGATTTCTATAACTGCCAAAGACGCTTTTAATTCAGCCTGTGAACTCCTTAATGCAAAATATAAAAAGTATGGTTTTAAGTACATAAAGAGCAAAAAGCAAATCAGGGGAAATATTAACGGTGCTGTAATATATATTGATATCAATACAAGTCGGGATAACAGTTCAGATTATTTTGTTGCATTTAACCCAAGAGGTCGCATCGAAAAAAATGGTGAGTTAATATGCTTTTTATTAGCACCTGAAAGAAATGATGAACAGCTTTTTGGAGAAAACCTAATAATAGATGTATCTAAAAATAATAAGGATATGCCGGAAGAATACCGAAAAATGATACCGGATTCAATAGTAACAAGAATGTGGACAGGTCCTAATTTTCACTGTTGGAATGTGGCTTATCCCGAACAGCAGAAGAAAGCCGTCGAAGAAGCGGCATTGTGGTTTGATGAGAAACTATTTTCCAACGAGCAAGTAATCAATGCAATCGGTATCAAAATCAAAAGTGAATAATGATATCTGAGAAATCGGAGTTAAATTTGTTGCTCCCTGACGCTCCATTTCGGTACGCACCGGTGTCAAATTTACTGAAATAAAACGCTGCAATGTAAGTATTTACATATTCACGAATGAAGGGATTTGATTGATGTTTTAGAGCAACTTAGTTAAAGTCCGCCAAATTCCCATTTATCGAGCAGATTACTAACAGAACATACGACCAAAGAGAAACGATTTCTTCTTTGGTCGTTTTTTATTTTATAACCTTTTAAGACAAAGGAGGACACAATGACATACCCAACAACCGAACAGGTAGAGAAAGCAAGGCAGGCGAGCCTTGCTGATTTTTTTATCCAAAACGGATTTGAAGCAGAGCTGACGAGGAACGAACTCCACGTTAAAGGCTACGGTGGTTTATACATAAACACTGATACCAACGAGTGGTACTGCTTCTCGCAAGCAGACAAGCACGGCGGCAGAAATGCGATTAACTGCCTGACCGATATTCTCGGAATGGATTTCAAAACCGCCGTTGAAGCTCTCACGGGAGAAAACATTTCCCACGGAGTTTACAACCCTACGGAGCAAACGCTGCCTAAAAAGAAAGAGCTGGTTATACCCGAACGTGCGGAGAGTATGCGTAATGTGTTTGCCTACCTCTGCAAAGCTCGGAAGATTGACAGCAAAATTGTGAGCGACCTCGCACACAACGGTCTGCTCTATCAAGATAAAAGAGGAAACGCTGTGTTCCTCCACATAGACGATAACGGTGAGATACTCGGAGCGGAACTGCAAGGCACGAACACATATCAGCGTTTTAAGGGTGTGGCGGCAGGAACAGCAGACAGCGTGTTCTCTCTCAAAGTCGGAACACCGAACAAGGTTTATGTCTTTGAGAGCGCAATAGACTTGCTCTCGTTCCGACAGCTTGCAAGTCCGAACAAGCTGCAAGACAGCGTACTCGTTTCTATGGCAGGGCTAAAGCCGAACGCACTTAATCCGCTTGCGGAGCGTGGCTTACCCCTCTATGCTTGTGTGGATAACGATGAAGCAGGCTCACGGTTTATCTCGGAGAACAACCTCATTCCGTGTAACAAGGTTTTGGCTGATAGCGGAGTTAAGGACTTTAACGAGCTGCTCCAAAAAACCATTAGCACCCGTGAGCTGATAGATAAATCTCAATCGGCTCAAAATTTACCCACCGAGCCGAGCAAGGTAAAACCACCGCCGCACTCTCACAAAGGTCGGCGATAGAGGAGATAAATTTCCGAGGTCGGGAAATTTATCTCCCTACTATGACACAGGTAAATTTTAACAGCAAGGAATTTTACCTTGCCTGTGTTACCACTTAAAAAAGAGGTGCGGAAGATTTTATCTTCCCAACGCTCCGCAAATCCATTTTGGAGTTTCGGAGTTTAAGTCGCTGACCGTGGGGTCAAGCGAAAAGGGGTTTTAGGGGATTATCCCCTAACTCAATGCCCTATTGTGAAGCTGTGCGTAACAATATGGCTATTGAGTATAGCCTTATTGATTGAAGCCGAAAAAATAGCCCCAAAATCAAACACCAAAAAATAGCCGCACCGCAGAGGTAAATGGCGGCAACGAAAGAAGGAGGTATCAGACTATGAGTGAGGTAAACGGCAAGACGCTCTCCATTTCCTTTAGGATAGACGAGGGGGTAATCGAACACAACAACAGAATTTTAATCGCCAAGAATGTGGACGGAGAACGGGTACAGGATAACATTACCTATTGCCGACAGGACAATGTTCGGCGGCAGAGTTACTCTCTTCAAAGAGGACTACGGCGCTCTGACCGACCTTGCCAAGAAGCAGATTGCTGCGGAGAACAGTGAGAACAGCTTGGTATTGAGCATTAAGGTGCTTGATGTGCAGAGCCAAACCCTTATCGCCGAAAAGAAAAGCCTTACGGAACAGAATGCGAAGTTAAAGGAAGAAAACGGTTATCTCAATCGGTTGACTGCAAAATAGCCGTTGCCACTCTGCGCTCGGAATGCGATAACCTTCAGCGAAAGCTGGACAGGGGTCTGGAGTTTATCAAGAGCTTGTGGTTGGCATAGAAGTCACAGGCATTTTTGCAACATGACAAGCGAAGCAGAACAGATAACATTATTGGTACCCTTGTCTTAAGCTCCATATTTTACTAGTAACATTGTTTTTATAATGAAATTGACAGCAATGGCAACCAATAAAAAGTTTTGTAAAACATATTGACAAAGCTTATTCAAAGTGATAAAATGAAAATGGAGAGGTATTTGATAGGGGGTATATCTATGAAGTTGAGTCTAACTACTATTAAAGGTTTTATCAAAGCTATGGGTTTTGCCCCTCAGAATGGGAAAAGCGGGATATATTTTAAAAGCTATTTAGCGCATGGCGGATATTCAATTTTCGTTGATTTTAATGACGAAAAAATTATATATAATGCCGATTCTAACGCTGATATGTCAGCTATAATGGTATGGGATAAAACTACAAGCAATTTTTCACAAGAGGAAAATTTTGTCGTTTTAGAATGTGTTAATCGTCTTCTTGAAAAGGGATATTCTCCCGATTGTATTGAATTAGAGAAAACATATCCTTCTGGGCGCGGTCGCTCTGGCAGACTTGATATTTTTGTTAAATGTTCTGATGGTAACCCATTCCTTATGATTGAATGCAAAACTTGGGGAACACAGTTTGAGCTAGAAAAGCGCAAGATGCTAAAAAATGGAAGTCAATTATTCTCGTACTACTCTAATGATAGGGCAGCAAAGTTTTTGTGCCTTTATACTGCTACTATTAGTTCTACGATAGAATATAAAAACGCAATTATAGATGTAGATTCCTCATGGAATGGACTTTCAGGTGTTAAGGAAATTTTTGAGCGGTGGAATAAAAACTTTAGGGACAATGGTATTTTTGAAGATTTTGCCGTTCCCTATGATATAAAGCATAAGGCTCTAACTTACTCAAATTTACAAATCTTGAAAGAAGAGGATAGCTCGAAAATATACAACCAGATTATGGAAATACTTCGCCATAATGCAATTTCT
>JBJERM010000166.1:0-16997 GCA_051882315.1 Ruminiclostridium sp. | reverse complement strand
AAAGACGGGAAACGGGCTTTTTACAGCCAACATAGTTATATATGTATCTGAAAATACATTCGCCCTCACGTCCTGCGTCCGTTGCCTCGATAATTTCGTCAATTTCACGGCTGTTCATCAGCTTTGCGAGAGAACGAAGAACATCAATATTCTTTTCGATAGGCACAAATTCAAAATTGGGGATAATCGGCAGCACCGACAAATCCCATTTCTTGTATTCCTCATATTCGTCGGGGGTTTTGTTTCTTAAAAGGTGTCCTCTTGCCGCTGCGACCATATACCCGTTTCCGCAAAGCGCCCCGTCAGCGTTTGTCTGATTAGCGCCGAGAACGGCGGCTATATCACGCATTACCGAGGGTTTTTCCGCTACCACTAATTTCATCTGTTTTTTCCTCCTGCTTGATTTCTTCGGCACTATTGTCAGCACCGTTTTCATTTGTGCTATTTATAGCACATTCTTCCTTGTCAAAAACGCCTGTTGTGACGGCTTCAATAACCGTTCCTATACCAATACCCTTATCTTTGAGCATACTGAAAAGCCGCTGTGCCTCCATATCGAAAATGCTTTTTGTAAGGCTTTCAATTTCGTTGGATAACGACTTTGCCACGGCTTTTTTCTTTTCAATAGCCGCCGTTACCGCTGCAAGTTTCTGCTTTTTGCTCTCAACCTTTTCGGTATAGGACGCTATTTTCTCGTCGATAGTCACGCTATAACCTCCTCTGTTTGTGTTTCTCACGGATTTTATGGATTGAAAATGCCGCAATAGCAGCAAGGAGCAAGCCGACATCAATCAGGCTTATATGGAATTGTGGGCGTTCAGACTGCCCGTTTTCTTCCGCTGTTTCAAGGGGAATGTCAAAAAAATTCGCCTTTATTATGAAAAACAAAAGCGTTAGCAGCGCAGTTATCACAATGCAGATAAAAATACGCTGTTTTACGCTCTTGCTCATAAAGGCTTTATACAGCCTTTTAATTTCCTCCACCGCCTTCCCAATAATCAATCATTCCTTGTATAATTGCTTTTGAAGCCTCATACCGTACTTTTTCGTTATCCGTGAAATTATAAATTTCGGGATAATCTTTGCCGTAATAGTCCTTGACCGTATAAAGCTGAACTGTCAGTTTTGTATGGTTTTTCGGGCAATATGGGTGTCCTCCGCAAAAAGTGTGAACTTTGCCTTCGTCATCTGTAAAAGAACGGCAAGTACAACCCTGCTTTGTCTTTCTCTTACAACTCTGTCCCGGGCAGTATTCGGGCGAGGTTTCCACCGCCGTTTTTATAACAAAGGTATCACCCCAGCGGCAAGAGTTTTCATTGACAGTTTTCATAAACTCCTCGAAATCTTCTTTTGTAAAGTCGAAATCGTAAATCTCACCGTCGGAAACGCCCTCAGCCTGCTGTTTCTCCCTTGTCATAAGCACAAAGAGCAGGGACATATAATCGGCATAATCATCTGTTCCGAACTCCTCAATCCAATCGTTAATTGTGCTGTCAGCCCCGCTTGCAGGATAGAATAGGCGGTTATGGTTTTTGTCGATATACTGAATTATTCTCCACGGCTCAGCCGTATCGCCTGAACAGAAAGACGTAACCTCATTCTGCAAAGCGTCCTTTGCCTGTGTTTCCATAACGTCCTTTGCCTGCTCTATGAATTTTTTATAGCCCTCATAGATTTCTTCGGGGGTCTGATTATTGCTATCATCCACAAGCCAGGCACCGCCGCCCGCAACCGAGCCGCCTGCACCTCCGATAATCTCTGTCATACAAAGGCAGAGGATAACGATAAGCAGGATTGCACCGATAATAATTAAGCTGTACGGCATTGTTGAAGCAATAAAAGTAGCAATTTTCGTTACGGCGCTTGCAACAGCTCTCGCCGTAGCCTGTGCCGCCTTTTGAGCAGCTTGTGCGGCTTGCTTTGCAGTTTTCGCAGCAGCTTTTGCCGTTTTCGCCGTTGTCTTTGCGGCTGCTTTTGCGCCCTTGCTTACAGCACGTTGGGTAAGCTTACGCACCTGTCCGCTTAATTTTCTGTTTACCTGTTTTCTCAAATGCCGTTTTGCTTCTGCGGCGGTGGGTTTTTGGAATTTGCGATAAACCCGTTTTGCCAGCTTTGCACTTTTCTCGGCAGTTTTTGCGCCCGTATTCTTGGCGGTTTTTAAGCCACGCTCAAGGTAATCAGCACTTTGTGCGCCCAGCTTTATGGCTTCCGTTCCGCTATCCTCGGTCTTGTCGGTTTTCGGTCGCTGTGAAAGCACAGCACCCTTTACCGTATCCATAGGCTTTTGAATAAGCGCCGCAGCCTTTGATACACCACCCGGAGTTTTCTTTCCTGCAAGCATATTCCGCAGAGAAGCACTTTGCTGTTTGTTATTTGCCACTCCGCCCGCAGTTTTCTTTGCCGATAACATATTCCGCAGTTTAGTTGTTTGCTCTCTGCTAAGCCATATTTGCTGCCTTTTGACCTTTTTTAGCCTGAACTTTTTCCGCCTTATCTTATTGATAATGTGGGTTTTGCGGTTAGCTGTCGGCTTCGGTATAGAGAAACTCAGCCGTTCAGCAGGAGAATTAACAGGCTTGTCGATTTTCTTCGGCTTTGCATTTTTAAGTTTCTGTTTCTGCCGGCGGCTGTAAATAACACGCTCTTTTTTCTTTGTAATACCGCCGTTGTCCACAGTACCGTTTTTCAGCACCTTGTAGCTTTTGTTTCTCGGCTGATTTTCCGATAGCTTATACTGTTTCGGCGGTCTTAATGGAGTTGGAGCAGTTTTTTCCGCAGCCGTTTCAGCAGTTTTAATTTCTGTCTGCGGTTTGTTCTGCATTTTCGGAGATACTGCTTCTGATTTCGCTGTCGGAGTAGTTTTACTGCCACTCGGCTTATGTTGACTTATTTCTGCCTGTGCCCCTATATTCTGCTGTTCAAATTCCGATTTTCTTTCAGTCGTTGATGTAGTTTCGCCGCTTGAAGCCTGCGAAGATACAGACCTTGCTGAATTATGTTTAGCGCTCGGCGGTCTGTTAGGAATTTTGCCGTTTCGCATTTCTGCTTTCGGAGCGTTCCTATCTGCTTGATGAACGGCTCTTTCGGCTTTTCCCGTAATCTCTCGCTCGTCCTTTTTTGACAATTCCGTTTTCTGAGAAATGCTATGCTCGATAGACCGGTCATTTACGGAGCGGGCTTTAACACCGCTTTTTTCGGTTATGACTTTCAATTTATCACCACCTTTGCAAATAAAAAACAGCCAAGCTACCAACTTGACTGTTTCTGCTATTATTCGATTGTTTTAGTAATCCATACCAAAAAGGATTGACATAAAATTTCTTCGTGCATTAAGCACTCGGACTATTTTTACCGTATCTGTTTCAATGCGGTAAAATACATTGTAATTTCCGCATACAAGATAACGGTAATCGGTTTTAATGCTTAACCGGGAGGATAGCGGAGCGCCGATTTCCGGCAGTACCTTTAGCTGACCAATACGCTTAATAATACTACCAACAATTTCGGACGCAGAATTCTCGTTGCCCAAATCAACGGAAATATATTCATGAATCTGCCTTAAGTCATTTCGTGCCTCTGATGATATTTCAATCCTGTATGTCATTTGCAAACTCCTTCTCGATTTCAGAGAAGTCTATCCAGCCCTTTTCTCTTGCTGAACGTTCACCCTTTTCAAGCTCACTCATCAATTTCAGAGTAGCATTGATTTTTTCGTATTCATCTATATCAATGATAACATAACGACCTCTGCCGTTTTTGGTGAGAAATACAGGTTCACCGCTGTCAACATCACGCAGCACATCTGTATAATTTCTTAAATCGGATACGGGTTTTATGTTCGGCATATATATCAGCTCCTTTTTCGTGTTTAATCTTGCTGAATATATTATATCATAATATTACGAAAAAATCAACATCAAATTATACATAATTTCACTCCCCGAATTTTGTTGTCATCAGCTTATACAGCTTCGTATCCGTAGGAAAATCGTCCTTAAAGGGCAGAGAGCCATTCAGACCGCAGTAAATCAATCCCGAACCTGCGGGCGCTCCCGTTACGAAATTCATCATATTTTCGGGTATCTTCAAAAGGTGCGCCAGCTTGTCACGGTCACTTGCTGCCTGATTAAGCATAAGAATGAACTCCGAGTTGGAGAGCATAGAACGAGCTGTATCGGATTTTAATAAGTCCTCTACATTTTGCGTAATGCCCGTAGGAATACCGCCCCATTTTCTCGCTCTCTTATAAAGCTCAAACAGGAAATTTGCGCTTTCCTCGTTGCGGAACAGCAGATAAATCTCGTCAATGTAAATACGGGTACGAATACCACGCTCACGGTTGCGGACAATTTTATCCCACAAGTTTTCAAGAACGACCATCATTCCGAGAGGCTTCAGCTGCTTGCCCAAGTCCTTAATGTCATACACAACAACACGGTTGTTTACATCAACGTTGGACGGATAGGAAAATGTTTTCATAGAACCGTTTACATAAAGTTCAAGGGACATATACAGCGGCTTTGCTTCTTCGGACTGCTGTTTGGATAAAATCTCATAATAGTCCTTAAGCGTAGGCATTTCCGTTGTGTTTCCAAGCAGAAACTCTCTGTAAACCTCGTGTAAGCAGTTGTCGATGATAGTTTTCTGTTCGGGGGAAATGCCCTGCTTTCCCATTATCGTTTCAAAGAACGACAGGAAAAAGTCGTATTTGGAGCTTACCACATCTTCGCCCTTGTTGTATTCTTCAATGGAGATTTCAAGGGGGTTAAGGTGTGTGTTGCTGCTTTCGGAAATATACAGCAATTCGCCGCCGAGAGCCTTAACAAGATTTGTGTACTCTCGTTCGGGGTCAACGATGATAATATCATCATTTGTGGCAAGGAAAACGTTCAGCATTTCCCGCTTTGCACTGAAAGATTTACCTGCACCGGGGCAGCCGAGAATAAAGCCGTTGGCATTGATAAGGCTTGCACGGTTAAAGATAATCAGATTGTTGGTAGTCTGATTTAAGCCGTAATATACGCCGCCTTTCTGCGACAGCTCCTTTGAGTTGAACGGCATAAAAACGCAGGCGCTCTCCGTAGTCAGGGTACGGCGCACTTTTAAGCGGCAGTTTCCGAGGGGTAAGCAGCTTGCCATAGCGTCCTCCTGCTGAAAGTTGGCTCTTGAGGTAGTGCAAACGTGCTTTCGGAATACCGCTTCGATTTTGTCTGTATTGTTATCCAGCTCGTCAAAGCTCGTTCCCGTAACCATAACAACGAGATTTAACAGAAACATCTTCTGATTTTTGCTCTGCAAATCGTTCAGCAGTTCTTCCGCTTCGGCAAGGGACTGTTTCAAATCGTCGGAGATAACATCGGAATATACGCCGTGCTGTGACGCCTTTTTCTCTTTCTGCATTTTGTTGGAGCGCATAGCCGTAAGCTGCCTTTTTACAACCTTTATAGCTTCACTCGGCTCAACAGGGGCGATATTCACCGTTACAACTATCGGGAGCGAGGTTTCGCAAAGGTCTTTCAGCGTATCGTCCACCAGCGACGAGGGCAAGTGCTTCAGATAGACCATTCTTGCAAACTTATCGTTATACATAAAATAGTCTTTCTTGAACTCAAAATAATCGGGACAACAAAGCGACTTTTCCGCACCTCTCAAAAACTCCGAACTGCTGATAGGTCGTATTTCTTGATTAACGCCACGGAATATATCTGCGATGATACGGATACGCTCGTTTGCTTTCAGCTTTTCGATAGTGCTGCCGATTTTCTGAAAACAGGTACGCATATACAGCTCCTTTGCAGAGAGCTTCTGCTGTGCCAGCTCCAGAGAAGCCGCCGTAACCGTAACCGTGAAATACTTTTTGGTAGTAATACCGTTCTGTCCCTGCTGCATTTTATCCATAAGCATTTCGTTATACTCTTCACGGTATTCGTCAAAGCCGTCGTTTGCGTGCTTCAGCAGGATTTGACTTGAAAATTCCTGCTTATTTATAACATTGTTGTGGAGCGTTACCTGAATATCGTCCGAGGTATCAAAACTGTTGAGCAAATCCCCGTAGGCGAGAAAAATACGCTCCTGTTCCTCTGCGTCCGCAGCGTCGTATGTCACATCTGAAAAACAATAAGTGACGGAATAGCGGTTTTTCTCCACCTCAAAAATGTATTTGCCGTGAACGTGTTCGTAAGGAATGGTGTCCTGCACGGTTTTTGCAACCTTTCGGACAGCCTTCTCCTTTGTCTTTTTAGGCTTTTTCTGCTTTGCAAGGCGAGCCTTATCCAAGTCCTTTGCCGTGCTTTCGACAATGGGCTTTTTAGCAGAAGCTCCAGCCTTTGAAGAAAACATACTCATTTCTTCTTTCTCTCCTTTCGTTCTTTGTGAGTCTGCGCCGCAAGCTGATGAGCTACCTCGTCCTCGACTATTTCATTACGACAGCCCCAAAAGACAGGCAGCTCCTCATACTTTCGTTTCTGCGGCTCAACCCATTTCTGCCGATAAAGCATACCGATAAACTGCTCAAAGGGCATACCGTCATACTTGAAAAAGCCAAACGCCAATATCGGCAGGGCGGTCAGAATAACAATCCAACCCACCAAATCATCGCCGAGCCAATCCTTTCCGAAAATATATAAGGGAACGCATATTGCGAGAGCCGCAGCAGCGCAAACGCACTGCCTTATCGTCAGCCCGAACAGGAATTTCTCCTTGTATTCCGTTATTTCTTTCGGTATTTTTATTTCAATCAATTTGCCGACCTCCTTACATTGAGCCTACGATACGCTTCGCCCAGGCACCGGAACTCATAACGCCGATACCCAATGTCAGCGTTGTAACCAGACCTAAAATTCCGTCAAGAGCAATATTGTAACTGCCTATATTTCCTGCAATAAGAGCGTTATTCACAGCGGCATAGGCTATGAACATTATCGCAAGCACTATTGATTGAAGCGTTACGGCAGCATAAGATTTCAGAAAACTCTTTCCCACATCTGCAAGACCGTCGCAGGCGAAGGTTGATAACGGAACAGGTGCAACAAGCGTATATACCGTCAGCTCAAAAAGTCTTGCAATAACAATTACGTTAGCAATTATCATCACAATTTTCATTATCAGACCTTGAATTGAAATCTGCATATTGAGTATAAGCGGTTGGAAATTAAGAAATCCTGCGTCGGTATTGTTCATAATCTGCGCAGCCTGCGACCCGGAAACAAAGTATTGACAGACAGTGTTCCAATCGCTTGTATCAATAAATCTGTACTGCGTAATCGTTCCGCTTATTGCATTTACAAAGCTGTTAAATCCGTTATAAAGCATTGTCGTAAAGAATTCCGCATTATCCACACATACCTTTGCAACTATCATTTTGATGAATAACATCATAACATTTTCCCACGTTACCCACTGCAAATGCAGGGTTTTAGTGAAGAAATCTATAAGGAAGAACATAACGCAAAGCGTTATCGACGTTCCTTTGATTGCGGATACCAAGTTTGGAACGGAGCTTGTGGCAGACTGTAAAAGGCTGTCGTTTGTAAGCATTTCAATAAGCATTGAAAACAGGCTGTTCAGCTCCATTACTATTCCTTTGATAGTATCAAGGCATTGACCATACCCCCACATTATAAATTCACCTCGTTTCTGTACACAGGAATACAGCGGCAGAACAATAATAATGCCTGCCGCTGTTCCGTCTGTTTGGTTTAGCTGTCTGCGCCGATTATCCCGTGATACCGAAAAGGTCGAGGGAGAGAGTGAGGGCGAATACAACGAAGCCGCTTGCCAGCGTCATAAGACCTCTTGTCTTTGCCTCTGCGTCATCGTTCTTGATTGCAAGGGCGAACATAATTCCGCCGACAAAGGCAACCACAAGACCGATACGACCAATCCAGGTTGCAAAGAAGCCGATAACGCTGTTAAACGCTGCTTCGCCGTCAACGGACCCGCCGCCGCCACCGCCGCCTTCGCCCTCGGCAAAAGCGGATACGGCAGATAACATCGACATAGTTACCATAGTGGAAATGGAGAGCATAACCTTCTTGCGCTTTGCGTTAAGAGCAGAAAGGAAGCTCTTTACGGGGTTGACGAGCTTCGTTTTCACACCTGAAAAGAAGCGCTTAATAGGGTTGGTGAGCTTTGCTGTGCCCTGCACAGCGAGAGTGTTGTTGTTTTCCATAGTAGAAAACCTCCTTAAAAATAATAATATATGTACAACCGTCAAAGCGGTAAGTACCGGATTAGATTAAAATGTGCTTTCGACAATTTCTTCAAAGTCCGCTTCGCCGATAGATTTCGGTGCGGACATATCCATAGGAAACAGGTTTTCGGGAGCAGTTTCATCGTCCCTAAAGTCCAATTCTTCATTTTCGTTGAACTCCTTTTCTCCTGCTGTCATTTCTTCGTGCTGTTTCATAGCAGCAGCGATTTCCGCTGTATCAAATTCTTCATCAATGTTTGTCATATTGTCCTCCTCGCTATCGGGTATATCAATGTCAGAAATACCTTTTTCATCATCACCCTTGACAGCAGGCTGTTTCTGAACAATCGTTTCAGTTTGAATTTCAGCCATATCAGGGGCTTTTTCCGTGTGCAAATCGTCAATGAGATAGGCATATTTCTTGTTGCTGTCCTCAAGGTACGGGTAATTCTTGTGCTTCTCAATATCGAATTTGTGACAGAAAAAAGGGTAGAGCGCTCTGACTATCAGAACGCACTCGTTCGGTTTCATAACCTTGAGTTCGTCTGTTGTCATAAGTTCTCTACCCAAAATGCTGTTATTCTCCGAGGTTGACGGAGATTTGTGGCTTCGTGTCCTGTTCTGTGAAACAACATCTATCGTTTCCTTTCCCAAAGACTTTGAGATAGCTTCAAGGGTACTTGCTTCCTGTCCTCCGAGGAACAGCAGGCTGTCGCAGTTACCCGTAAGTATTTCCCACGACTTATCGTACATCTTCTTTAGCTGTGCCAAGTTCTGAATAATGATATTTGCGCTGATTTCCATTGAACGCATAGTCGCAAGCAGTTTGTCGAAATCGGGGATTGTACCGACGTTTGCGAACTCGTCAAGCAGACATCGAACGTGAACAGGGAGCCTGCCGCCGTATTTGAAATTCGCCGTATCGTACAGAGTATTGAAAAGCTGCGTGTACATCATAGCCGCAAGGAAATTGAATGTTGCGTCCGAGGACGGTATAATAACAAAAAGGGCGGTTTTCTTATCGCCCAATGTGTCGAGATGAATATTATCCGTATGTGTTAAGTCCGCAACTTCGGGGAGATTGAACGCCGCAAAACGCACAGCCGCAGAAATGAGAATTGATTTTGCGGTTTCCGCAGGGGCTTTCTTAAAGTCAGCATAGAACGAAACCGCCATACTATGCGGATTTTCGGCTCGCAGCTCGTCCATCATATCGTCCAGCGGCGAACGGTGGTTTTCGTCCTGTTCGGAGATTTCCGCAAGCCTCATCATTTTCATAACCGTGCTGAAATTACGGTCAAGAAAATTGCCGTTCATATCCTTTGCGTCCTCTTTTTCAAGAAGATAAAAGGCAATAGCAAGTGTTAGCGCCTTTGTACTATCGTCCCAGAACTGGTCGCCGCCCGATGCGCCCTCTTGCTTTGTGTTCTTCATAAGGCAGTTGACCATTTTCATAACGTAGGTCTTGTTTACATTTCCGTCCTTATCGTAGATATAATTGAACGGGTTGTAGTTATTGCTGTGCGACATATCAATAAGGTTGAACACCCTTATTTCATATCCCGCCTTTTTCAGTAGTCTGCCGCAGGAACGGAGCAATTCGCCTTTCGGGTCTGTCACCACATAGGACGTATTAAGCTGCATAATGTTCGGCTTAACATAGAAACGAGATTTACCGGAACCGGAGCCGCCGATTACAAGCACATTCAGGTTTTCTCTGTGCTGCCTTGTGTTCAGCGACATTCGTACTTCCTGCGTAAGAATAATGTTGTTGTCCGTCTGAAAGGGCACTACCTTTGGCGGCGGTTTTTTCATTATTATTCGTATAGGACTTGCCAACCAATTTGGCAAATTGTCGGGGAACGGCTTTTTCTTGTCGGCATTATCACGGAGAAATTGTTCTTCCTTTTCATTTGCCCACCGAGCAGAGCCGTGTTCAACACCTTTTCGGTGTAGTCGCTTTCTTGACGTTATTTTCAGCAACGCATATATTCCGAGTGCAAAAGCAACCATAAGCGTTATCTTAAAGCTGTATGAGGAAAAGTCGGTGAAATGCTCGCCGACAATATCGGTAGAGGTAAGCACCGTTTCAAATTCCGTCATAAGCAGATTGAAATTTAATACTCCCTCATCGTACACGGACAAGTCCATAGCCGCACCCAGCCCCGCTGAAACATACAAAACAGCAAAGACGATAATTGCATAAAGCAAAATCGTCAGCATATCGGGTTTCTTCTTTTTCAATGTTTCAACCCCTTGCCATTATTAAGATTGAGTTCAGGCGCTTCGGGAGCCGCCTTTTTCTTCTTTTCGATAACGTTCTGAATTTTGTTCTGCAAAACACTCTGCTGCTTTGCCTTATCGACGATATGTTTTGCGTTTTCTTTCGGGATACCGAAATCTCTCTCAACCTTATCTGCAACATTTATGGTATTGAAATTGTAGGTTTTGGATTTATCGCCTAACTGCACCAAGAAAGTATCCTTTGAGCTTCTCTCAATATGAACGGTATGGGATATGCCGTCCTTGCTTACGCCACGTTCCTCAATCTGCGAGTTGACCTGCCTGTTGATTTTCGTGGACTTTTCAACGGCTTTCTGTGCCTGATATTCCGACATTCCGAGCTGATTTGTACAAATGTTCATCATCTCGGTTTCTGTCATTCTATCGGGCGTGAGAGCTGCCGATTTATCGCCGTTCTGAATAACAATATGAGTTGTGCCGCCGTCCTTGAAATTAACAGCGTCAAAGCGGACATCTCTTAATGTAAGGTCATCGCTTTGGTATCGGATATTCGTTTTAAGCGAGTTCAGATTATCGTACTGCTGTGTATTTGCATAGAACTTTTTCTTATCAAGTCCTAAATCACGGCATATCTTGTTTACCGCCAAATCTGCCTTTGCTTCGGAATAACCGAACTGCTCCTGCAACATCTGCATTGTCTGTGCCTTGTTCATCGGAGTAAAGACGAACGATTTGCCAAGCTCGTTATCGGCAACAAGGGTTTCATTTTCGCCGACCTGAATATCAAGGTTGTCGGCTACCTCTTTGTGCATTTGTTTATAGTCGTTCTTGATAACAGCTACCTGTTCGGCTTCCTCGGCAGGATATACGCATTTTATCTTTCCGTCAGCGGATTTCATAAACTGACAATCAATGCCGTGTTCCTCAAAAGCATTTTTCATAGCTGTTACGTTGTTTTCGCTGATATTAAAGGATTTTACGCTCTGGGGAGCTTCCTTCAAGCGTTCCTGCATAATCTCCTGCGTGATTTGGTCGATAACGCCCTTGTCACGGTCAAGAAATTCAATCGTTTGCTTATCGCCCTTGCCCAAAACGGCAACAGGAATATTGTACAGCTTTGCCTTTTGAACAAAGTTTTCTGCGTCCATAGAAAGAACATTACTTGTGGTAGAAATGCCACAGCCTGCTTTCTGCGCTTCGACAAGCAATCCCTTGTTTGTAACCGTGCCTTTGCTTGCTGCGTCAGCAATTTTTCCGCCAACCCCGTTTATTCCATTAACCGATTTGTGGAATACCGTTGACAGCAGTTTCTCGGCAAGAGGAGCGAGCAGTTTTACAAGCTCAGCGCTCACCTCAATCGCCTTTTGCCCTGTCTGTAACGCAGCAGAGCCTACTTCATCAGCCATTGTAAATTCCTCCTTGTTATGATTTTTGTACTATAAATAGCACAACGGCATTACATCAAACCTCTTTCCTTTGCGTATTCAGACCAAGAGATTTTTCTGTAACTGCCGCTGTAAATATATCTTTGTGCAAATTCTAATTGTAACCTGTTAGGTTTTATTCCAAGCCTTTCATTTCGTTCGGCTTGTGCGTAAATTGTAATTCCTTTCAGCGTTTTAAGCTGTTCAACACGGTATTCCGCATTTTGCAAATCCGATGTAACAAGCAGATAAACAAAAAGACGGTAGGGCTTTACTCCGTATTTTTCAAGGAGAGCAGAAGCGTTTTTTACCGCCTCTATTTGTGGAATACTGTCACAGCTAAAGCGGATAAACTTAATCCATTTCAGATTTGCAAGAATTACCGCAACACTATCGTTGACAAGCCTTGCGTCCAGACCTTGATTAAAATCTATTAAGTATCCGCTGTCAATAAGGCTTTTGAGCTGTTCCACGCCATAGTCAAGTGACAGGATATTGTTATCCATAAGGACGAGCTTCTTGCTGTCGGGACGGACAAGCTGTTCCCACGTTCTGTAAGGACGGACAGCGCCCTCTTTATGAGGAACAATGCACCAGCGGCAGTTGTTCGGACAGCCCCGTGTAATATACCCGATAGCGTAATCACAATCGGGATACAGAGAGTAATCGGGGAACATTTCGTCAATTTCCTTTGGCAAATCTGAAAACAAACCGTAACCCGTGCCGCCTTTTATTGTGTTTTCGGGCAGCAGAGGATTTTCGGGAGTGAAATCAAAGACTTTGCTTGAATAAACCCTGTCATAGCTTTTGGACGGCTCCCACCATTCGACGGTATCACCCAAAGCCTTGTGATATGCGGATATTTTCATAATTGCGTAGTTCGGAAACACCTTTCTCCGCTGTCCTCGATTAAGGTGTTCCATATCTGCGTCGTGTATGCCGACAATCAATATCATCAACTCCTTTTGTGCTATAAATAGCACATTTTTACCCTATAAACGCAAAAAAGCGGAGAACTTTTACATTCTCCGCTTAGCGTCAATATTCAGTTTTCTATTGCTTATGCAACCTTTGAATAATCAATGATAGAAATTTCCTGCATAAGTTTTCTTGCGTGTGCAATAATATCTTCCAGCTTTTTCAGCACATCGCCCGTATAGGTGATTTCGTTGCACTCCGTACATTTATAACAGGGAACATTTCTTACGATTACAAGGCAGCTGCCTAAATCGGTTACGCTGGTTGTAAAGCCTTTTTCAGCTTTTGCACCGCAATTTACACACATCATAATCATTTCCTCCTTGTCTTAAAATCGCTGTTCCATTGTTGTTCATCGGGATAGTATGCGGTAATAAGATAGATAAATTCATTATCGTGGCTAACCACTATATGAATGAATTTGCCCCTAACTTCCATACCTAAAACAAGACAGCTCGGTAAAGGCTTATCATTTTCATATTGTTCTATAATTTCGCCATTTGCTACACAGCATATAACATCATCAAGTGTTATTCCACGTTCAAACAGCCGTATTCGAGCGTGTTCTGTTATCGCATAATGCTCGGAAGTGTTCAGCTTACGCAATTCTTCAATTAAAATCATATGTTTATTCCTCTGTTATTCTTGTATTCTTATTATACCACTATGCAGGAAAAAATTCAAGTCATTTTTCAGCGTTTCGGCGGCGTAGGCTTGTTCATAGTAACCGTTTTACCTTTCTGTGCCCGCAGCTCGTCACGTTTCTTCACATATTCCCGTGATAGTTCGGGATTTTTGCGGAAAACGTCGTTTACCTCGTCGATTTTTGCCCGAAGGACACGGCAATTACTCTCACTCTGCTCCAAGCGTTCCGACAGAGTAGGCTTAAAGGCTATTACAATATCCTCACAGGAAGAACTGTATTCAATTAGCTTCGGACGGCTGTCCAGCGGAACATCATTACTCCATTTGGAGAAACCGTCAACAATAGAGGTTGCTTTCTTTGCCTGTTCATAGGTGTTGTTTATGTCGTTTCCGTATCTTGTTATCAGTTCGGGCTTTATGTACCGTCCTGTTTCAAGAAAGCGATTTATCATTCGTCCGAGAGCCTTATTTCGGTCAAGCTCGTTGAAATGAACATATACGGAATAACCTTTGCTTTTGGCAATAGCCGCAATATTGACAAGTTCTGTGGTATCACCGCCGACACGGGGATAGGTGATATTTTCGCCTTTTTCAAGTGCGGTCAATAACTGCTGCTCCGAAATGCGTTGGCTCTCCTTGTGGACTACGCCTGCACCCCACCCGTCGTTGTATTCGGGCAGAAGCTTCTTTGCTTCGTCGCTGTCGATAACTCTCGACTTATACATCTCGGAAATAGGCTCGCACAGAGCAGAGGACTTGCCCGACGCAGGCAAACCGATTACAATATCCATTCTTCGCTCACAGCGAATTTCTCCCGAAAAAGAAACAGCGCCGTCACTCCTTGTAACAGCGCTGCCCATATTCTGTAATCGGTCAAATACGCCTTTCTGTATTCCTGCACGGTTTTTCAGCTCTATTGTCGGCTTACTGCTGCTTATGCAGGAGTTGGCTTCTTTGATTTCCTTTAATGCCATTATTTCAGCTTCGGGAACGCTCTCATTTGCGGCAAGTCGTTTCAGAACGCTTTGCATTTCCTCTGAAACAAGCTCTCCCGTCAGCTTATTTATCATAAAATCACCCCTTAAACGCAAAAAAGCGGAGAACTTTTACATTCTCCGCTTAAAGCACATATTCAGTTTTTATTCGTTAAGCGACCTCAATAACGTCGCTTTCTGTCAGAACTCCGTCTGCAATCATCATCTTTTCCTGTTCGGCAAAAGGCGTATTCCATACAATATCCCTGTGAGCAAACGCCCAATCAAGAACATCTGTGAATTTCGGGTTAAAGTCTTTGTGGTACGACTTGTTTTTCAGCTCGTCCATATATCTCATAGACCAAGCTGTTATGAACTCGCCCCACTCGACTTCCTCAATGCCTATTGCGCTGAAACCTGTTGTTGGTAAAGCCATATATTGCTCCTTTCCCGCAAGTCCTGTTGCTCTATTCTTATTATACACCTGAAAAACAGATGTGTCAATGAGGTTTTGTGCTATAAATAGCACATTACAAGAGTAATTATAATCTGTTGGCAAGAGAACGCAGCACCTTGAAATTAATTACGGTCAAAAAGAAATACCGCACAAACTTGCACGGTATTTCCACATATTATTTTACAGCAAAATTATCCGCCATTTCAAGAAGTTTTGCAATATCATCATCGGATTCTACCTTATAAAACTGTGCACCGCAAAGCTCTGCACACTTCTTGTCGCATACATCGGAATCGCCTACAATAAGCGTGTTTTCGGCAGAAAGTCCGTTCTCCGCAAGCATACGTTCAAAAGCTTCTTTGCAGGGCTTTAGCCCGCCGAAATCAGCCGACGCATATATTTTGTCAATATGCGTGGTGTGAGCTTGTATTGCTCCCATTCTATCCTCTGAGCGCTCATAGTCGCTGTACAGTATAACGCTTATTCCCTGCTGTTGCAGCTTTTCCATAAGCTCGTTAACATAAGGACGCACCGTATAACGCTCCGCAAGCACGGTTATCATATTGGGCAGATACTTTTCAAAATACCACTTTTTAGCCTTGTCCGCATTGGCAGGACTGCCGCCTATCTGTGTAAAAAGCGCCTTATAGTAATTATCCCTGCTGCCGAAATCCTTTCCTTTGAAGGCTTTCAGAGTACGGGTTGTCCTTAAAAGCATAGCGGGGTGACCTATATTTTTTAAGGCAACATACACCGCAATATTCTTCTTGTCATAAAGGGTCCCGTCAAAGTCGAACACGACGGCTTTTATATTCTTCAAGATAACGCTATCTCCTTTATGATACTGTGCATATTGTCATTCTGTACAAGGTGGCAGAGTTTGAACTGTCCGTCACGGCGTCCCTGGTCAAGCAGCTTAAGCTTGAAATCTTCAAAGGAATGCTCAGGCAGTATATGTGCAACAGGTTCCTTTAATCTCAAAGATTTTCTCTTGGACTCATACTCGATATTGTATTCCTGCAGGTATTTTTCTACGATATTGTTAAACTCGTCAGCCTGTTCCTGTGTAACACTGCGGTCAATAAATTCATAGTAGAACTGATAGCGGGATTCTTCAATATCCGCAAAGCCCATATAGAACTCAACTGCGTGACCGGTTTCATTTGCTGCGTTCTGAACTGCGGTGGTAAACTGCTTTTCATACAGCTTTTCGCCTGTCATAGATACAATACCGTTTATCTTCTGCACCATAAAGATAGTGGGTGTATTATGATACGGCTTTCCTGCTTCGATAAGGTCGTTCATATTGTAGCGGTAAAGACCGGAATTTGTTGTAACCAACGGACAATAACGCTTGCCGACTTCCAGCTCAAATATCTTGTAATAATGGGGATTTTCTTTTTCAAGGTCCTCCTCGGCAATAAATTCAAGATAGATTTTGTGGGGGAATGTAACCGTACCGTCGTTATCTCTGTGGAGGGTGATACCAAATCTGCACTCGCTTGCATAATATCCCAGTTCAACATGGATAGTATCGGCAGGGAAAAGGCTGTCCAGCTTCTTGTTGTAGAAAGCGGTATTTCCGCATTTCCATGTGCAAAGAATACGCATATTCTGCCAATAATCAGCCGGTGTGGGATTTGGGGTATTTGCCTTGATAGCACGAAGCTCTGCGGCTCTCTTGGGATTGGGCTTTACAGCTGCTTCTAGCTCTGCACGGACCTCAGGCTCAATATTTACCTTATCGGTAACAATACCCTTCTCAATATCATTGCAATATTCATCGAAATACCTATCACTGTTATACATAAGCTCAAGGATAGTGGAGGGGTTTGGAGCGAGAATAAGCCGAACGTCCTGCTCGATTGCAAAACGCATAAGGATATAGTATCTTGCAGCATAATCCTTTATCTCAAACACACAATCGGGCACAGCAAGACGCTCCTGAGAAAAACTGTTTGTCTTTGCACGAGTAGCACCGGAAGTTGAGCCTACAGGAGTATTATCCGGTGCAACATCCTCAACACACTTACTTGTTACAGCAAGAATCTTTCCCTTGAAAATGTCATCTGTCTTATGAGAGA
>JBJERM010000165.1:0-17048 GCA_051882315.1 Ruminiclostridium sp. | reverse complement strand
CGAGAGTTTGCAAGCGCTGCGGAAAGCGGCACAGAAAATATATCAGCGGCTACGGCTATGTTTACTGCCTGAGCTGCTACGGCAAGATATACGGGCACTATGAGGATTAAGGAGGACAATATGAGCAAAATTAAAAATTTTATAATAGAACAGTGCAAGGACAGGGCGGAAGCTGCCCGCCCTTTGATGGAAGAACTGTCCATCAACGGGATTGATATAGCTGCAGGCTGCGACAAGAAGGGTATAGCCGTGAATTACGGCATCGAGAAACTTTCAGCTATTCTTCAGGTACCGCTCCAGCGTAAGGTTGAGCTGTCGGACTCCGGAAAATACAATACAATAATCGACTGCTTCGAGTATTGCGGGGTCACGTTCTCCTGCAGCAGGCTCGTTGAGAAGGAGCTCACCGATGAAGTATAAATGCCTAAGCTGCGGCAGGGTGACTGAGGAGCTGATAAGCTATCCCGGTGACACAACGGAATACTGGGGAGTACCCGGAACGGAAAACTATCTCGGCTGCCCTTACTGCAGGTCGGACGAGGTTGTAGAAGAGGAGAAAGAAAACTATGATATTTGAAGAGGTTGAAAAGGCAGACGTATCCACCGAGAGCGGCACTCTGTCTGCGTATAAGGCTATAGTATTCGGCGTTAACGGCTATCGGACTAAGGTAGTGGATTCCTGCTTTGGCAAGAACGGAGTTAACGTGTACGAAATTCCCTACTTTGTTGCTGCACTGAGGCTGGCAGTAGAGGATTTGGAGGCTGTTGTCAAGCGGCACGAGGGCGAGCTGGGAACTTTCAATGAGTTTGTTGATGCAGTCGATGAGATAGCGAATACCGTGCGCCGTGCTACTAAGGTTATTGAGATTAAGCGGGAGGAGACGTAGAGAATGGATAATATAATCAAAAACAGCAACGCCGATTACCACAGCGGCGAGGGCGTGAGCAAGTCAGACCTTGACCTGATACATACCTGCCCCGAAAAATACAGGTACAAAAAGGATAACCCCGAAGAAGAGCAGACACCTGCGCTGCTCTTCGGTTCGGCTTTCCACAAGCTTCTCCTCGAGCCAGGAGAATTTTCAAGCGAATACGCTGTTGCACCTTTGTGCAACAAACGAACGAAGGAAGGCAAAGCGCTGTATGCGGAATTTACAGAGGCTCTCGGAGACAGAAAGGAAATAAGCGCCGCCGATTACGAGAAGGCGCAGGAAATGGCAAAAGCAGCGTTTTCCAACCCTAAGGCAGCGGCGCTGCTTACGAGCGGGACTACGGAAACATCATACTACTGGATGGATAAGAGGACCGGAACGCTGTGCAAATGCCGCCCGGATAAGGTCAACAAGGGCTATCTGATTGACCTTAAAACGACAGATGACGCAAGCCCCGAAGGATTCGCAAATGCACTTAACAGATACCGCTACCACGTTCAGGCGGCGTGGTATCTGAGAGGCTACGAGGCGGCAACGGGGATTAAGCCTGAGGGATTTGTCTTTATTGCAGTCGAGAAAAAGCCGCCGTATTCTACCGCTATATATATCTGCGATGATGTTACTGTTGACATCGGTGCTCAGGAGGCAGACCGTGACCTGGACATTTACGCAAGCTGTCTGGAAAGCGGTAACTGGTACGGTTACGGCGGCGAAAAATGCGAGGTAATGACAATTAATCTGCCTCAATGGAAGCTGAAACAATACGGAGTTTAAGGAGGAACTATGAGCGATTATGAAAATCCCTTTGCGCCGGCAGAGGTCGGGACCGAAAGCCCTGTAAGCATTAATGCGGGGACCGTTAAGGTCGAGCAGACACGAGCCATAGGGGAAGTACAGGGTATGATGCTGCTTGCAAAGCAGTTCCCCAGGGACGAAATTGTGGCATTCTCAAAGGTGATGCTGGCTTGTCAGCGTGCGGACTTTGCCGAAAAAGCTACATACAGCTACCCGAGAGGCGGTGAAACCATTTCGGGTCCGTCAATACGTCTTGCGGAAGAAATTGCTCGATGCTGGGGCAATATTGATTTCGGAATAAAAGAGCTGTCCCAGAAAGATGGGGAAAGTGAGATGATGGCGTATGCATGGGACCTTGAAACCAACACCAGAAGCTGTCAGAATTTCGCCGTAAAGCATATCAGAGATACAAGCAATGGAGCAAAAAAGCTTACCTCACAGCGTGACATTTACGAGAATAACGCCAACAATGCAGGGCGCAGGCTCAGGGCAAGAATTCTTGCTATAATTCCGCCAGACCTTGTAAATTCAGCTGTAGCGGAGTGTAAGCGCACTCTTGCAGGAAAAAATGATGTCCCCCTTATTGACCGTGCAAAGAATATGCTTATGGCATTCGGCAAAATCGGCGTTAAGCAGTCCCTTATCGAGAAGCGGCTCGGGCATTCCATTGAAGATATGACCGCCGATGAGCTCGGCGAGTACAGGGGAATACTTAATTCCCTCAAAGATGGCATTACTAATATCTCTGACTGGTTTGACTTCTCCGCCAACGGGGAAAAAGCGGCGGAAATCAACGAAAAATTGAATGCTGTAACGGAGGAAAAAACAGATGTTCACTAAGTGCGATGACAAAAAATGCTTTATGGTCTGCGGTCCCGTTGCAAGGGACGCAGAGTATAAAACGGTAGGGGACAAAAATTCCAGCCTAACAAAATTTTCCGTGAAATGCGATGAAAAGCAGGAGGCGGACGGAACTACAACGGCGATATGGACAAGCTGCGAATGCTGGCACTCGGTAGCACGTTATGCTGCCGGCATAAGAAAAGGCGATACGGTTCTTGCAATCGGCACCATAAAAGTTGACGAGTGGACAGACAAAACAACGGGAGAACCGAAAAAGGCGAAGAAACTCGTCTGCGAGTTCGTGTGCATTATGCCGGGTTCTCAGCCGGCGCAGTCTGCTCAGACAGCACCTGCACAGCAGCCGATGCCGCCAAATGCAAACGTAAAAGTAAATACAACCCCAACGGATGACGATTATCCGTTCTGATAAAAAGGAGGAAAAATTATGCAGACCGAAGAAAAAATGAAATCCATTCTTGAGATGGCAAAAGGCGGGATTATGGAACGTGTGGACTATGAGATGTCCAAAATCGTTCAGAATATTCTTGACGAGAACACGAAGGCAACGGGCGTGCGTGAGTTAACGCTGAAAATCAAGTTTGTCCCCGATGACAAGAGGGAGATAATTCAGACCAGCACTGTTGCAAGCACCAAGCTTCAGCCCACCAACCCGATTGTAACATCCCTGTATGTCGGCAAGGACCAGAACGGCGTTGTCGGCGCTATCGAAATGACGCCGCAGATACCCGGTCAGACCTATGTAAACGGCGCTGAGCAGGAAGCACCTGCAAGACTTAAAATGATTAAAATGGCTTAACAACATAAACGGAGGTAAAACACTATGGAAACAACAGTATTAAAGGACGCTATCAAGGAAATCGAGGAGCTTACTCGTAACGAAGTGCAGGTTCAGGAAATCGGCCAGCACAGTTATTTATTCTACAACGGCAGCTACCGGGAGATTAAGCCGGACAAGGCGGCTCTTCCTTCCTCTCTTACGTTTACAAGCCTTGATGGGCTGGTGAGCGTGATTAAGAGTGAGCTGAAAACTATTCTTGCCGATACAGGCACAGGCGGCACTCTGTACATATCCGTTTCAAACCCTTCCTGCGTTGAGGCATTCACAGGCCTTGACGAATTCAACCGCAGAGCAACGTTATATACCGCTAATCAGAAGCTGGGCAGAAGCTGGAACGGACAGAACTGGTTTGAACACGAGGAGGCTATGATTGTACTCCAGAGCCAGTTTGCGCAGAATGACGGTACAGAATATCTGCTTGATTTCCTCAGCCGCATAACGGACGAGAACAGCGTTTCCTCCGATGATAACGGTATGACTCAGACGGTGCAGGTAAAGAAGGGCATTTCCCTTGCCGGCAGAGAAACAATCCGTCCTATCGTCAACCTTAAACCTTACCGCACATTCCTCGAGGTGGAGCAGCCCTCCAGCGATTTTCTTATCCGCATAAAGGACGGCTGCAAGGTTGGCATTATCGAAGCTGACGGCGGTATGTGGCAGTTCGAGGCACGGCGCAACGTCAAGGAATACCTCGAAAAGGCATTTGCAGAGGAAATTGAAGCGGGTTCGATTGTGGTGGCACTGTAATGACTCCCGCTGAAATATGCCAGAATATCCGCCAGCTCGTCCCCATGAGAGAGGCTGCGGAGTTCTACGGCTTCTCCGTAAACAGGGCAGGGTTTATATCCTGCCCCTTCCACGAGGAGAAAACGCCCTCCTGCAAGATATATGAAAGCTCCTTCAACTGCTTTGGCTGCGGAGAAAACGGTGATGTTATCGACTTTGTACGGGAGCTTTACAAAATTGATTTCAAGGCGGCGGTTACAAGGATAAACTGCGATTTCGGGCTCGACCTGCCCCTAAAAAGGGAGCCAAGCAAGGAAGAACAGGAGCGGGCGAGGAAGCTTAAGGCGGAGCGGGAGCAGAAGGCGGAAGAAAAGCGGGTATTAAGCATATTAACGGACAGGTATTCTGTCAGGCACAGGGAGCTATGGCAGCAGTCGAAGCAGCGGGCGCTTTCCGATGAGGAGACCTGCGAGCTCGCCTGCCACGCCACCTGGCTTGACGCTCACCCGGTGAGGTAGATATGGAATTTACATACAAAATCGAGGATTTCGATACGGTTTCACCCTATGAGGAGCTGGAGAAAATCGAAAATCCTTTCTCAAAACAGCTTGCGGAAAAGCAGCTCGAAGAGTATGCCAAGGGTTTAGGTTATAGGCATTTCAAGAAAATGCTTGCAAGCTACCGCAAGTTCCTTAAGCAGCCTCTTGCGGTTGCGGACGGCGGCAATATCACTAATTTTGAGGGCGGGGACGACCTGATTCTGAAGACCTGGAACGCCGATGAAACGGGCGTGTGGCGTGTAGGCAGGGATAACTACCGGGAATATGCCTGCACACATCCGATTCAGCCCTGCCAGCTCCTGCGCAATATCGATACCGGAGAGCTGAAGGTGAAGCTTCGGTTCAAGCGGGGCAATTCTCCTTACTGGACTACTCAGGTGGTGGATTTTGATACGGTGGCAAATGCAAAAAATATCGTTTCACTTAGTAAAATCGGAATTTCTGTAACATCGGGAACTAAGGCGCAGAACCTCGTTGATTATATCTGCGAGGCGATTGACGAGAATTACGATAATATTGAGCAGATACGTTCGGTCAGTCATCTGGGCTGGAACAGAGAGGGCTTCGCCCCGTATATCAAAGACGTTGAGTTTGACGGAAACCCGAACTTTGACGGGATTTTCAGAGCGATAACCCAGAAGGGCAGCCTTGACGAGTGGATAGACGAGCTTGTGCGGTGTAGGAAATTCAGCATTGTTACACATATCGTTATTGCGGCCAGCTTTGCAAGCTGTCTTATTGAGCCTCTCGGTATTCTTCCGTTTTTTGTTCACCTCTGGGGAATGGATAGCGGAACGGGTAAGACCGTTGCTCAGATGGCGGCGGCGTCCGTCTGGGGAAATCCTGCGGTGGGCGAGCCGTTCTTTCCGACCTTCAAAGGTACCTCGACGGGATTTGAAATCCTTGCAGGCTTTCTTCACAGCCTGCCTATGATTATAGACGAGCTGCAAATGGCTAAAGACCGCAGCGGCAAGGTTATCTTCAACGTGTATGAGCTGGCGGCAGGAACGGGCAAGCTCAGGGGCAATAAGCAGCTGGGGCTTGCCAACGTTCCCACCTGGAACAACTGCTTTATAACCTCCGGAGAAACGCCGATTGTTGGAGAACAGGACGGCGCCGGAGCTCTGAACCGTGTTATCGAGATTGAATGCACTGCCGATAACAAGTGCATTGAGGACGGCCACGCTACGGCTAATATACTCAAGCAGAACTACGGCTTCGGCGGCAGAGTGTTTATCCTTAAGCTCCTCGAGGACGGCGTTATGGACACGGTTAAGAAGCTGTATGAGATTAAATACAGCGAATGCCTGGCGGACAAGGCTACGGAAAAGCAGGCGCACGCTGCTGCTGCTATTCTTACCGCTGACGCTCTGGCTTCGGAATGGATATTCGGTGACAAGCCGTTAAGCAGCAAGCAGATGTCCGACTTCCTCAAGACTGCGGAAAGCGTTTCCGCCTCTGCCCGTGGTTATCGGTATATTTGCGACTGGGTTGCTATGAACCTTAACCGATTCGGAGCGGTTGAGAGCGGGGAGATTTACGGCATTATCGAGGGAGATGTGGCATTTATCAACCGCACCGTGTTCAATCGTGCCTGCGCTGAAGAGGGGATAAACCCTAAGGCGCTTCTGTCGCACCTGAAAAGCAAAGGGCTGTTGAAAACGAGGAAAAGCAACAAGGGGTACTCTGTTACAAAACGCCTTCCGAACGCTCCGCCGATGGACTGTGTAGCTGTACTGCTCACAGAAAACAGCGATAATTTGGAAGATTACGACTATGATTTATAGGAAAATGCGGGAGTTGTGGAACTTTGCATATAAAAACTCCCACACAACAAATGGCTTTGTTATGCGGTTTGTTGAGGTTTGTGGGACTGTGGGACTTGTGGAACGCCACCACACGTATATATAGAGGAGATTTATAAAAATATTTTTACTCTATATTTTTCAAGTTTCTATATAGAAAAAAGTGCAAAAAAAAGTCCCACAGTCCCACAAATACTTATAAACGGCTTTGTTATGCGGTTTATCGTGTGGGACATAAACTCCCACAGAGTACCACAAGTACCACAAACAGAGGATAAAATGAAACTACGAGATTACCAACAAGACCTTATTACCGGCGTACATAACGCTTGGGCGGAAGGATATAAGCGCCCGTGCATAGTTCTTCCCTGCGGCGGGGGTAAATCTATCATAACCGCAGATATGGCGAAGCGCACGACAGAGCGGGGCAAGAACGTGCTGTTCCTCGTTCATCGGCAGGAGCTGTGTGAGCAGATAAGCAGCACGTTTACAGACTACGGCGTGAATATGGACTGCTGCCATATCGGTATGGTTCAGACCGTTACCCGCCGGCTGGATAAGATACAGCGCCCGGCGCTGATTATAACTGACGAAAATCATCACTGCCTTGCAGCGAGCTATAAGCGGATTTACGAGCATTTCAACACCTACTGCGTTGGCGTTACAGCAACGCCCGTAAGGCTTAACGGCGGCGGGCTTGGAGATATAAACGATAAGCTTATCATCGGCATATCCGCAAAGGAGCTTATCCGCTGGAAATGTCTTGCACCCTATGACTATTATGCTCCGCCTGTGGCTGACCTTTCGGGAATAAAATCCCGTGGCGGTGATTACGCAGCTGAGGACATCGAGGCAGCGCTTGACAAGCCTCATATATACGGAGACGTAATCAAGAACTATAAGCAGCTTGCCGATGGCGTTAAGGCTGTGTGCTACTGTGCAACCGTCAAGCATTCCCAGGATATGGCGGAGGCATTCAGAGCAGCGGGTATCCCGGCGGAACACATTGACGGCAATACCCCTAAAACGCAGCGTGCTGACATTATACGGGGTTTTCGTGAAGGTAGTATAAAGATACTATGCAACGTTGATTTAATCAGCGAGGGCTTTGACGTTCCAGACTGCGGGGCTTCTATATTGCTAAGACCGACTAAGTCGCTGACACTGTATATTCAGCAGGCTATGCGATGCATGAGGTATCAGCCGGACAAGAAAGCTATCATCATTGACCACGTTGGAAACGTTCATCGGCACGGCCTGCCCGATGCGGACAGGGAATGGAGCTTAGACCCTAAGCCGCCCAGCAAGAAGAAAAATACCGTATCGGTAAGACAATGCACGGAATGCTTTTATACTCACACTCCTGCTCCCGTTTGTCCGAACTGCGGCCATGTTTACGAGATAAGGCAGCAGGCGACGCCTAAGGAGATACGGGAAGCTAAGCTTCAGCAGATTGTAGCTGCATACACAGTGCCGGCGGAGTGCAAGACGATACAGGAATTATATGCATACGCAAAAATGAAAGGGTATCGACCCGGCTGGGCCTATCACCAGTGTGTACAAAGGGGGCTGTTACATTGACAGAAACAGATTTACAGAATCAAATCAGAATGGCATTATCACCCTACGGGGTTGTTATTCGGCAGAATACAGGCAATTTTCAGCTAAAGGATGGTAGAAGAATTATGTGCGGAGTCAAGGGACTGTCTGACTTGCTCTTTATCGGGCAGAACCGGGTAGCTTTTATCGAGGTCAAGACCGAGACAGGTAAACCAACCCCGGAACAGCTGAATTTTATCAAACGGGCGCAGGAGCTGGGGCATTCCGCAGGAATAGCCCGCAGCGTAGAGGACGCACTCAGACTGGCAGGTGTTATCGATGACAGCCGAAGAAATTGACGTATTCGCCCGCAAGTGTGAACCTCTTCCGGAAGGCGTAGGATTATTCGCCCGCAGCCTTTACCACTGCTTGGTAAATCTATACAGAGAGTATAAAGAGGGCGTAATTGATAAGCAGTCGGCTAAGCTGGAGAAATCCCGTATGTTTGCGGAATACGGTAAGCAGGAGCTCTGGGAACGAATATACAAGGAAAATTCCCGCCGTATGGTTGAAATTGGAAAGCTGCTTGTCCGGGCGAATAAGGAAGGCTGCCCTATATGCAGACAGATGGCGGCTATATTTGACGGAAGACAGCGAGAAGTTAAGGAGTGTGAGAATGATGGTTGATTCAGAATTCATAGGAAAAGCTATTAAAAAATACCAGGGCAAGTACGACAAGGCGTATCTGAATTATCAGGAAACAGGAGAAAGCAGATACTATCGAGCATATACGGACGCCAGAATGATGATTGATGCTTTAAGTGCTGCTATTTCGGTTGCCAATATTAAAGGCGATGCAGTATATGCTGAAGGAGAGATTGCGAGCTGGGCGGGCAGGCTGATTAATTTTGAGAGCAAAGACGAGGAAGAAAAGAAGAAAATACTTAACGGAATTGCTAAAGAGATTATTAGCGCTGATTCGCTAATATCTTTTAAGCATAAGAGTAGGTAACGATTGAAAGCGAGGACGGAGAAAATGAAAATCAATTTATGGATTGAGGTTGACATTCCGGTAGGGCTGTATTGTAACAAATGCAGCCGCATTGAAACTGACAAATACAATAAAACATTCTGTTCATTATTCAATCGCTTCATAGAGATAAGGCGGGGAAATTATCTGAAATGCAAGGAATGCTTAAACACATTATATGATGCAATTAACAACGAAGATTAAGGAGAAAACAATGAGAGATATTCTATTCAGAGGAAAGCGTACGGACAATCATCAATGGGTTGAAGGGTTTTTAATCTTTGAAGATATAGAAAATCCAAATCCATATATCATTAACAGGTGGAAACATAGGGTCGCCCACAAAACAGTCGGACAGTACACGGGGCTTATAGACAAGAATGGCAGTGGGATTTTTGAGGGGGACATTGTAAAGATTACAGATTTTCAAATTGGCTGTGTAGTTTATGAATGTGGTGCTTTTGGAATAGCTGTAATGCCTCGTATTGATTGGGACTATCTTGACAGTGAAATTGCAGAAATTACGGGTTGTAATAATAGTCCGTATTTCTGCTGTAATGATAATTTTATATCGTTATGGGAACTGATGTGGAATTACAACCAAGAAGAAAACAACTGCTACGTTGTCGAGGTTATCGGCAACATTCACGATAACCCGGAGCTTCTGGAAGGCGGTGAAGGGAATGGCTAAATTAGTGCCCTGCACTTGCGGCGGGAACGGGCATATCGTTGACGTTGCCCCGCCGCAGGAAGAACTTGAACTTTGTGAGCAGAACGACACCCGCCCATTTAGACTTTATGCTATTAAATGCGATAAGTGTGGAAAGCTGACGGACGGCTATATCGTGAAAAGCCCCGCTCGTAGAGAATGGAACAGAATGAACACGCTGAGAGTGCTGCCTAAAAATGAAATTTTCAGCAAAAAACAAAAGACGTTAATTAAAAAGAAAATCGCAAGGTTTTTGAAAGGTGTGCGTGACGAATGGCCCGACGACAATCATATACCCGCATACGCCGAAGATTTGCTATATGAAATCATAATTGCCGCCGATAAAGGAGCGAAACATGAGCAAGCAAATAAAAAGTAAAGAGCGAGTAAGCAAGTTTGCAGAGGTTTTTACCGCAGACCGTGAGGTCAAGGCTATGTGCGACCTGGTTAAGCAGGAAACCGAACGTATTGACAGTCGTTTTCTGGAACCTGCCTGCGGTAACGGGAATTTCCTTGCTGAAATCCTTGAACGAAAATTGAACCGTTGTGAAAATGCAGAACAAGGCTTGACGGCGTTAAAAAGCATTTATGGCATTGATATTCAGCAGGATAATGTTGAGGAAACCAAGCTGCGGCTATTTGATATTTTTATCAAACACTTTCCGAAAGCCCCTGCAATAACAGGGCTTGAAGCTGCGGCAATACTTGAAAACAATATAATTTGCGGCGATAGCCTTGAAATAATGAAGAAAATGGAGGGCGAAAAATGAACGAACCATTATGTAAATGCTGTAAGCATTGCGATAAATCCCGTTGCAACAGCGTGTTCCAATGGAGATGTACCTATCTGCATAAATGGGTATCACCTAATCAGAGTTGCAAGGGATTTAGTGCGGGAGAATACAAGAAAGAGAGGGGCGAAAATGGCTGAAAAGGAATACATAGAGCGAGAAATAGTGCGTGCCGAAATTAAGTCATTATGTGATAAATACAATGTTGCTTATGGCGGTCATTACGGTGGATATGGCGAAGATTTAGCAAAAACTATCGACAATTTACCCGCCGCCGACGTTGCATCTGCCCGTCACGGGCGTTGGTTGAACCCTACAAAACCATTTCCGTGCTATGATTGGAAGTGCTCTGAGTGTGGCTGTGAAGAATATCGTCACGTTGATAGCCACGGACATTACAGAGAAATGAATTATTGCCCGAACTGCGGCGCAAAAATGGATAGGAGCGACAATGGCTGAACATAATCACGAAAAATACGGCGAATGGATTCCCGATGATTATGGGTTTTATCACTGCTCAGAGTGCGGATATGAGCACGATGAGCCCGAATATGTTACTCCGTTCTGTCCCAACTGCGGGGCGCATATGGAGCAGCCAGAAGAAATGGAGGAAGAAATGCAGCCCAATACAGAATACAAGCACGATACCGACAAAACCCGTCTTGACCTGGTTGAATCGTCCCTGATAGAGGCGGTAGGACGTATCAGAACCTACGGGGTGCAGAAATATCACAGCCCGGACAACTGGCGCAAGGTAGAAAAATACCGCTATGTTGCGGCTGCTATGCGGCATTTCGAGGCGTACAGAAGCGGAGAAAAGAACGACCCGGAGAGCGGTATGCCCCACTTATGGCACGTTGCCTGCAACATAATGTTCCTCATCGAGCTTGAGAGGTGCGACAATGCTGACATCAAGTAACATCACCCGCAAGGGTTCGAGAGCTCCATATACGCACTGCAAACCGCCGAAGGACTGCTTCACCTGCAAGTACTCCGATTGTATTGCAGGACTGAACAAGAAGACAACCAGGGAAGAACAGGAATTTTATACTATCTCGGGCAACCGGGTGAATATGAGAGGAGCTAAAAAATGTTAGCAATTATCATTACAGCCTTCGCCTCAGCTGCGCTTACTGCCTCCGTGTTCTGCTGCTTATCGGCAGCGAAGCATAGCGAGGACGAGCGCAGGATTAAAGAACTGGAAGAGCTGCTGCTGAAACGGAAGGAGCACGTCGATGACGAACAGAAAGCTTAAGAACGTCCAAAGAAATATGCGTGCCCGCAACGCTATATATGATAATGCAGGAAACCTTTTCTCTACCGCCGTATGCCTCCACACCATGGGCGAGAGCAAGAACCGAATAGCTGCTATGCTGCAGGAATATCACGATGAGACCGTGCCCGAATACGAAAAGCTTGCCGCTGAAGATATTCAGCACGAGAGCGTTATCAGAGGACTTACCGCTATCGGCATGGAGTTTGAGCAGGTATTATCCTGCGTAAGGGAACGATGCCCGGAGCAGCACCCGAAATTTCAGCAGGCACTTGCAGAAAATCTCGGCATCTTGCTTATGCAGATAAATCATACATTCGGCTACGGGCAGAAACGGCTTACCGCACTGCTGGATATGACGGCGCAGTACAAGGGAGACGCACCGGAGGAGGCTAAGAGACTGTTTAACCTCGATTTCAAATTCGACAAGTACGAACTCCCGGACGTAGATGCGCTGGCGTACAAGAAACCGAAGCTGAGCTATTCAGAACAGCGCCGCTTGTCCGCCGATATGGAGGCAGTAAGAGCAATTCAGAATTGCAGGAGGTAATTATGACCGCTAAGGAGTATCTGAGCCAGTACGCAGCGCTTGACGCCGAAATTAACTGCAAGCTCGAGCAGCTTGCCAAGCTTCGCGCGCTCTCTACAAGCATACCCGCTCCATCGGGTGGGGGAAGCTCCGGCTCTCCATCTGACAGGACGGGCAATATCACTGCTAAAATAGTTGATATGGAAAACGAAATAAATGCTAAGATTGACAGGCTTGTGGATTTGCAGAAAGAAATCGAGGCAGTTATTGAGGCAGTCGAGGACAGCAGGTACAGAACAATACTAACCGAGCGGTACATAAACAGAAAGAAATGGGAGGATATTGCGGATATTCTGCATATCGACCTTAGATGGCTGTATGTTCTTCATGGTCGTGCCCTGAAGGAAATAAAAATACACCATTGAAATTCACTATAATTCTGTGTTATAGTTATGCTGAGGAAAAGGCAAAGAAAACCAGACTGCCTTATAAACTTCCTTCTTAATTCGGCAGGTTTTTGCTCATTTTTCCTGCCGAACTTCCTCCCCGAAAGCGATTCATGACGTAATCGGGGTCCTCTTTAACTCATAGGCCGAAGCCGTCCGATATGGGCGGCTTTGTGCGTTATTAATATTATAAAATCTGAAACGTGGTGGTGATGTGGGTAATGAGAAAAACCTGATTCCAAATTCTGAACGAACTCCGAGCGAACTCCGACAAATCTGCCAAAACGGTGGGGTTAAGTCCGGGGAAAGCAGGAGAAGAAAAAAAGCCATGCGGGAGGCTATGAAGGAGCTGCTTTCTATGCCTGTCATTGACACGGATACATATAATCAGACAGCAGCTATGGGTGTTGACCCGGAGAATATAGACAATCAGACCGCCGTACTGTGCCGCCTTATAATGAACGCACAGCACGGCGATGTTGCTGCTGCAAGAGAAATACGCAGCATTATCGGCGAAGATAACGAGGCGGAAAGAATTAAAATACAGCGCAGGGAGCTTAAGCTCAAGGAGAAAAAGCAGGAGCCTGAGGGCAGCAACGGCATTATGAATGCGCTTATCGAGGGGCTCAAAGATGATATACACGAATAAGCAGCGGGAGTTGATGCGGTTATGGCAGAAGGACGAGCTGAGGCGTATTAATCTCCTCGAGGGCAGCGTATCAAGCGGTAAGACCTGGATTTCTCTTGTCTTATGGGCGTTCTGGGTTGCTACTATGCCGGACGATAAACTGTATCTGATGAGCGGTAAGAGCATTACAACCCTTAAGCGCAACTGTCTTCTTCCTCTTGAAGGTCTTGTCGGAAAGAATAATTTTGAATTTTCCACATCGGCAAAGGAAGGTTATCTTTTCGGAAGAAGAATGTTGCTTGAAGGCGCAAACGATATGCGTTCCGAAAGCAAAATAAGAGGCTTGACCTTACAAGGCGCTTATGCTGACGAACTCACGCAGTTCCCGGAAGATTTCTTCGTAATGCTGCTTTCCCGTCTTCGTGTTCCGAAGGCTAAGCTTATTGCAACCACCAACCCGGACAACCCTAACCATTGGCTTAAGAAAAAATATATCGACCGCAAGGACGACCTCGACTTCCTTGATATTAAATTTCTTATTGATGATAACACAACGCTTGACCCGGATTATGTTGAGAACATCAAGAAGGAATATACCGGTGTTTTTTATGACAGGTTTATTCTCGGCTTATGGAAAACTGCAGAGGGCGCTATTTACAGGCAGTTCGCAGATAACACGGAAGCTTATATCCTGGACGAGCCTCCCGATGATATTGTTTTCTGCACTATCGGAATGGACTTCGGCGGAAATTCTTCTGCACATGCAATAGTTCTTACAGGCTACAGCCGTGGTCTGAAAAAACTTGTAGCGCTCGATGAGCTTTATTATAAAGGCATTATCACTCCCACCAAGCTGGAAGATTTAACAATGGATTTTGTTTTGAACGCTAAACGAAAATACAATGTTGTGGATATGTACTGCGATAGCGCCGAGCAGGTCCTTATAAAAGGACTTAAAGAGGCAGCGCTAAGGCAGCATGTCCCGATTAATATTCACAACGCCAGAAAAGGCGAGGTAAACGACCGGATAAAGTTCTTCCTGCGTATGATGGCACAGCACAGATTTTATGTGTGCAAGAGCTGCCCCAGGCTTATTGAAGCTCTTCAGACCGCAGTGTGGAAGGATAATACAAACACGGACATCCGCCTTGATGACGGGACAACAAACATAGACAGCCTTGACGCTTTGGAATATAGCGCAGAAAGGTATATGAACGACATGATTAATACAGGAGGCAAATAACAATGCCGGATATTTCCGAAAACGCAGCGAAAGCCTTTCCCTCTGCGGCAGTATCAAACGCAGAGGAATATTATTCGCATATCTCACATTGGAAGGATATTTACAGCGGAAATCCGCCCTGGAAGACGGTTGAAGCATACAGGGGAAAGGAAAAGCGCAACCGTACCCGCTGCCTTATGGGTGCGGCAAAAATGCTCTGCGATAATCTTTCGGACCTTACTTTTGCAGAACAGTGCGAAATTACGGTTGATGATGTTGCCGGAGAAAATTTTCTTCTTGAAACTCTTGAAAACAATGCTTTCTGGAAGCGCCTGCCTGAGCTGCTTTCCTCCGCTTTTGCACTTGGAGGTTGCGTGCTCAGGGTTTATGCCGACAACGGCAGGATAATGATTGACTATGTTCGCGCCGATGAGTTTATGCCTACCGAATGGCAGGGCTCGCATATTACGGCAGGAATTTTTCAGACCTTGATACGGCGGGGCGAGTATTATTATACGCTCCTTACTGAACAGAAGAAGGGCAGCGTTACAAATAAGCTTTACCGCAGCAGCTCCTCTGAGTCTCTTGGAACTGAATGCCCTGTATCTGAAATCTACGAAAATCTTGAAAGCGATATAACGCTTACCCGCTCAGAAAGCCCGTTATTTGCGTATTTCAGTCCGGCTGCAAGCAACAATATCCTGGACAACAACGTGCCGCTTGGAATAAGTGTATTTGCAAACGCAGAGGACACTCTGAGGGAGCTCGATATTGTTTTTGACAGCTTCGGCAGAGAGTTTATACTCGGAAGAAAAAGAATTGTAGTCCCTGCAACTGCATTAAGACCTTCCATTGATACCGAAACGGGACTTTCCACGTATTACTTCGATACCGATGACGAGGTCTTTGTCGGCCTTGATACAGAGGACTGCAATAATATAAAAATAACCGACAACAGCGCCGAGCTGAGGGTTTCGGAGCATATAACCTCAATTAATGCGCTGCTTAATATTCTCTGCGCTCAGACGGGGCTTTCCAGCGGTTCTCTCTCCTTCGAGGGCGGGCAGGCTGTAAAAACCGCAACAGAGGTCGTTTCCCAGGAAAGTAAAACAGCAAGAACCGTCCGCAGCAATAAGAACCAGCTTAACGAAACCCTCGAGGACTTGTTCAACGCCGTTCTGGAGCTGGCAATATCAATGGGGCTGCTGCCGCCGAAAAATTACAAGATTACAATCGGCTGGAAGGACAACGTTGTTATTGACGATAATACCGCTATCGACAACACCGTTAAGCTTTACAGTGCAGGTCTTCTCGACCTTAGCAGCGCTGTTATGCAGGCAAATAAATATGACGAAAAGACAGCGGCAGAGGTTGTCGAGAAGATAAAATCCGAGAAGGCTATCGGCAGCGCAGATTTCTTTGGGGATAATAAGCAAACGGAGGAATAATGCGTGGACGCTCTCGAACAGCTTAACCTTGCGGCGGCAATCACCGATACATACACCGCTGTTGAGGCGGCTATAATCCGACATATTGCAGAGCAGCTTGCCGCCAATCCGGATACGCTCATAAACTCCGCATCGGAATGGCGGATTCAGATGCTTGCAAGAATGGGACGGCTGACAAAGGAAACGGGCAAGATAATTGCCTCAAAGGTCGGCAAGGTTCCCGATGAGGTTGAAGCTGCAATAAATACAGCCGTTTCTTCCGTTCTTAAACAGCATAATCTTGAAATCACGAAAAAGGTTTCGGAGAATATCGGGAAAGCCCTTGAAAGCTACAACAGGCAGGCTGTAAAGGATAAATACAACCAGGTCAACACGGTTATGCAGTACAAGGCTAAGCAAAGCTATGTAAACGGCGTAAACTCCGTAGCAGACCGATTTACACGAATACAGCAGAAGGCACTTGAAAATTCCCAGGAATATCTTGACATACTCAACAAGAACGCAATGGCGGTTACTCTGGGCGAAAGCTCACGGACACAGGCTCTCCGGGAAACTATCACGGAGATGTCCGAAAAGGGAATACCCGCCTTTGTGGACGCTTCCGGAAGAGAATGGTCCCCGGAAGCTTATGTCAATATGGACATACGCAATACCGTCAAGAATGCAGCACTTGCAGCAGAATTTGCGAGCCTTGACGAGCTGGGGCAGGACGTTATCCTTGTAAGCTCTCACGCAGGAGCACGGAAGAAATGCTATCCGTATCAGGGAAAATTTTTCAGCCGTTCCGGCAAATCCGGGACGATAAAGGACGGGAATGGGAAGGAATATCCTTACTCTCCGCTTTCTGACACTTCCTTCGGAGAGCCGGACGGCTTATTCGGTATAAACTGCGGTCACCGTATGCGGGGCGTTT
>JBJERM010000164.1:0-4816 GCA_051882315.1 Ruminiclostridium sp. | reverse complement strand
ACTACAACGGACAGATAGTAAATATCGGCGGACGAACATTAGAACCCGACTTCAAGGAAAGAGGAATACGCAAGTACACCTATTTCAAGAAGTGGAATGGCGAAATGAATGTTCTGTTCGGCTTGTCGGAACACCGAAGGCAAATACTTGAAAAGGACGAAATAATTCTGTTCGAGGGAGCAAAGTCTGTTTTTCTTGCCGAAACCTACGGTTACGATAATGGCGCAGCCCTGCTGACCTCACACCTTAGCGAAGGACAATTCCATTATCTGATAGGATTAGGAGTGCGGGTTGTGTTTGCCCTCGATGAAGAAATCGATGTGACTAAGGACAAGAATATTCAGAGGCTTAAACGCTATTGCAGGACAGAGTATATATATGACGACCCTAAGAACCGCCTGTTAAGTCCGAAGATGTCTCCCGTTGATAACGGAAAGGAAGTATGGGATACACTTTACGAAAGGAGGAAACAGCTATTGTAAATCTACACGTTCACTCAAAATTCTCTTTAAACGACAGCATCATAGAGCCTGCCGAGCTTATAGAGCGGCTTAAGTCAATAGGACAGAATGCAGTGGCGATAACCGACCACGGAAATCTGTATGCAGGAGTCTCAATCTACTCTCTTTGCAAGGAGAAAGGTATTAAATATATTCACGGCTGCGAAATGTATATTTGTGATGATACAGGTTTCAAAGATAAATCCGCCGTCAATTACCACCTGATAGTCCTTTGTAAGAACGAGCAAGGCAGAATAAATCTCAATAAGCTTGTAAGCAAATCAAATCTTAAGTCGAACTTTTACCGAAAGCCCCGTATCGACTTTAATATTCTGAAGGAGTATAAGGAAGGACTGCTTATATGTTCCGCCTGTATTGCAGGAGAGGTTTCCTCGGCTCTGTTAAAGAAAGACAGGCAAAAAGCAGAGGAAATCGCGCTGAGATATAAAGAGGAGTTTGGAGACGATTACTATATTGAAATACAATCCCACAACGATTTTGAACAAATCGAGCTTAACAAGGAGCTTGTTGCTTTAGCAGAAAAGCTTGGAATAGAGGTTGTGGTTACAACCGATGCTCACTATATTGAGCAGAAAGATGCCTGCTACCAGAGCGAGTTTGCCTTTGGTGGGACTTATAAGGAAAGCGGCGAGTCCTATGTTGACTGCTATATCCAAACAGAGGAAGAGGTAAGACAGAAAATAAACTATCTTCCACAGGAGATAGTAGACAGAGCAATTGATAATACCCACGTTATTGCAGATAAGTGCAACGTTGAGCTTCCTCTGTCAGCGCCGATTATGCCAAAAATCACAACACCAGCCTGCTTTAGAACCAATGAGGAGTGGTTAAGGCATATCTGCGAGGAAGGCTGCAAGCAAAAGCTTGGCTTTGATATAAACACTCTCGAAGACACAGCGGCTTTCTCAAAGCGCTACACAAAGGAACAAAGAGAGGTTTACCAAAAGAGATACGAATACGAGTTTGACGCCTTAAAGCGAATGGGATTTCTTGACTATATCCTGCTTGTTTACTCCTACGCTAATGTAGGAAAACGACGAGGAAAGGGCAGAGGCTCAGGCGGCGGCAGTATAGTAAACTACTTTGCAAACATAACAGACATTGACCCGATAGAACACGGATTATTCTTTGAACGCTTCGTCGATGTTTCAGCTCTCGGAGCGTTGGAGAGAGGAGAGATAACGGCTAAAGAGCTGAAAATACCCGATAAATTCTTGTCGCTTTATACAGTAATGTATATCGAAAATATGTGTGAACCCGTAATTGCGGGGTGTGTATCCTGCGCTTAGCAGCCGTAGGAAATGACGGCTAAAGGATATGCTGACAGGGAAAGCCTAAGTCGAAAGATATGGTAATCCTGTGCTAAGATTTGCAGAAATGCAGATAAAGTCCAACGACTATCTCATTCGGGCGTGAAATTCGCCAATAAGAGTAGGGCTGAGTGAAATTCTCAGTGGGTGAGAATCCCTTAAATCGAAGTGCCATACACGGAGCAATCCTTAACAGCTATGAATTGACATAGCGTGAAGATATAGTCTATGCCCTTCAAATACTGCGAAAGCAGGGGTGCAAACAGATTGATTTAGATTTCTCAGGAGCCGATTGTGCGGCAGTCCGAAAATACTTAGCCGATGCCTACGGCGAAGATAACGTAGCTTCAATCGGCAAGTTCGGCAACAACCACACACGAGGACAGATAAGAGACATCGGTAAGACAATGGGAATACCCCTTGAAATTACCGATAAAATATGCAAATCATTCGGAGAGACCAGGATTGAAGAACTTGATGCAATTATAGCGTCGGGCGAAAAAATTCCCGAACCTCTCAAAGAATGTTATCAATATACTCTCGACTATCCAAAGCTTTTCGATTACGTTCGTAAGCTTTCGGGTATGCCGAAATCCTTCGGAAGACACGCCTGCGGCTTTGTAGTAGCAACAAGAGACCTTGACTACTATCTGCCAAGCTGTTATGACGATGACGGGATACGTTATCTGCAAGGCGATATGCACGATGTAGAAAATGTCGGTCTTGTAAAGATTGATATTCTGGGGCTGCGAACCCTCGACCACGAGTATGAGGCATTAGCCCTTGCAAATCAGGACGAGGAGTATATCAACGCCAAGCAGGAGTACAACGATGAAAAAGTCTGGGACGTTTTCCGTAAAGGTGATACAATCGGCATCTTCCAGTTTTCTTCTCCCGGAATGCGAAAGACGCTCCAGAAAATGTCAGTATCTTCAATAGATGAGCTTTCTGCGGCAAATGCACTCTTCCGCCCCGGGGCTATGGCTCACATTGATGAATACTGCCGAAGAAAGAAGGGAGAAGAAGAGATAACCTACTACCACCCCGACTTAGAGCCGATACTTAAGGAAACCTACGGTATTATCGTATTCCAGGAACAGCTTATCCTTATAGCAAGGCTGGCTAAAATGCGTAACCCCGATATTCTCCGTAAAATGGTTGGTAAGAAAAGTGCGGCGCTTATTCCGGTGGTAAAGCCGGAGCTACACGATGGACTTATAGCGAGGGGCTGGACAGAGGAGCAGTTCACAATGTTGTGGGACGTTATTCTCGCCTCCTGCAACTATCTCTTCAACAAGTCACACGCAAGTGCATACGCAATTCTTGCGTACATGACCGCCAAATTAAAGGCATATTATCCCGCCGAATTTTTTGCAGGGCTGCTTTCCTCCTACATTGGTGAAAGTAATTTCGTAAAGGACAGCTCTCCCGAAATATTTGCCGATATAGCAAAACACAATATTCGTTATGAACCGCTTAATTTCCGGGACGACCTGCGAAAATGTTCTATAAAGGACGGCAAGATAGTCTATGCCTTACCGCTGATTAAGGGCTTTAATACTGAAACCGCCGAGATACTTTGTAGAAATAAGGACTTTAAGGGAGAGTATTTCTCAGACCTTTTGGCAAGGCTTTACGAGGCGGGACTGCGAAAGGCGACCCTCGCACAGCTTATTTCCCTTGGAGTATTCGGCGAGTTTGGAAACACCGTAAAGCTTACACGACTATTGAATATATTCGACCTTCTTGAATACGGCGGCAAAGTAAGAATGAAAGCTTCAACCGCCGCTAAATACCCTGAGCTTGCTGAAATAATACAGCATAACTCAACCCGACAGAAATCAATGTTCACGGACATTGACGTAATGGGAGTAATGAGAGAGACAGAAGAAAAGCTGAAAAACTCTGATATACCCGAAAGAAATCTTAAACTCTCTATTATTGAGCAGCAGGACTTAATCGGACTTGCTCCTTTCCCCACGGGTAGGGAAGAAGACAGAGCCACTTTATTTGTGACAGACGTAAAGCCTCTATGTGTAAAGGCGACGGGTAAGCAGTTCGGTTATTCGGTTTTCACAAGTTCTCTCGGTTCGGGAATAAAGTCCCGTTTCTCTGTAAGCGGTAAGCCCTACAGGGAGTGGGACAACAACCCGATAAAGCCAAACGACATTATCCGCTGTACAAGCTACAATAGCCAGAAAGGATTTTTCAACTTACTATCGTGGAAACAAATTCACAGTTAGAAGATGTTCTTAATGCAGTAAGTGCAATAAACAACACACAAAGTCTCAACAAGAAAAAAGCTATTATAATTGCGAATAGCGCTAATTACCTGTTTACACGGGTTATCCTCTACCTTTCCGGTGCGATAGAGTCCGGAATGACAAGAGTAAGGATAGAAACACCCGTTTTCTATAGATATTGTCCCCTTGAAATAAACTCTCTTGCAGAGCTTATTGATTATTACGACAGCCGCTCAAAATCTTTTGATAAAGATAAGGTAATTTTTATCCCCTCAGAAAAGGATATTGTAATTACTCAGCACTTTATAAAGAAGCTGAAAAGACAGGACAGAGAGCTTTATAAGCAGATTATCTGTAAGGAAATCTCCTGCGGCTGTTCAGCAGAAACTGTAAAACAAATACTGGAGGTACATAATGAAAGCACACATCAATGAAAAAACAACCGATAACTACAAAAAGGCGGAGAGTAAGATAGAAGAAATTCTTCTTTCTGTAAGAACAAAGGCTCTTTCCGTAGGAACAAAGTCTGCGACTAAGGTAATCTATGATATGGCAACTGAGAAAGGTAAGACCGACGCTGAGAGAATTGCGGCAATACGCGGTTTCTGCGAAAGAACCTTAGCCTTACCCGACCCTTCTGCCAAGAAAGGCGGCACTAATGGCTAAGGACTGGACAGGAGACAGCAACAGCGTATTCAGAGTGCTTGGTGCAAGCAATCATACCGACCACGACAGAGCCAGA
>JBJERM010000163.1:0-4842 GCA_051882315.1 Ruminiclostridium sp. | reverse complement strand
TGCAAGCAAGCGTACGGCAAAGGCGTTAGCCGTTAATTGTGCGGTGTTGCCTTAAGTATATCATATTTGTGATGAAAATGCAACGGGAATGTGAAATATATTTGAAGCAGAGCAATAATTCTGCACCAAAATCCGGTCATATTATTGACGTTTACCGAATTTGGCGGTATAATGGATAATGAAAGAAGCCGACAACCCTATTTATGCCGGGCGATTGCCCGCCAGAATGATAATCAGGAAAGGAACATAATGAAAATCAAATCTGTATCGTGTAAAATTATATCGTTATTATTGTCAGTTTTATTGTTTGCTTCATTTGCTGACTGCCGTGTATTTGCAGCCTCATCAAATAAGTTCACAATAAACATAGGCACAGACATAACCGGCTCCGACTTATCGGGGGTAAAATTTGATATTTACACCTCTGAGCTCTCGGTCAGCAATCAGAGCTTTGATAAATATACCAATAAATATTCGTTTTCGGTATATTCCGACCGCCTCGGGAATGTATCCTTCACAAGACCGAGCGGAATGTTTATTGTAAAGGCAGACCTTGAAACCCTTCCGAGAAAAACTGCCATAACGGAAGATATGTGGACGATAAGCAGCAGCAGTATTAAAAGCATTTCCGTCGATATTGACAGGATAAGATATATTAATATCGAAGCTGACGGAATAGACGGCGAAGCTGTTAAGGTCGATATTCTTTCCGCCGGAAGAAAAGAGCTGTTCTGTAACTACACGGTCAATATTTCGGATCCGGAGGTTTCAGAAACAGTGAACGAAGATAACGGCAGAAGAACATATACAACAGAGCGTACTGTAACTGTAAGAGCCAACGGAACAAGGAAAACAAAGGTGCTGAAAAGCGAAAAAACGGAAACCGCAAATCCTGTTGTATCGCTGGAGTCCGACGGTTACCAGTTTACACGAAGTCTTTGTAAAAAGGACGGTTTTTTCAGAATTTATTATAACCCAAAGGATTACAGCGATGAAATAGTAGGGAATATTTACGATACCTTTGTGGAAGCTGAAAATTTCTTTGAAAGGAATAAATTCAACGCCCCGATAAAGGAAAGCGGCAGCGATTACTACAACATTTATCTTATAGATGATGGCGGCGCCTCAGCTACAACAAGGCATGTAAAAAACGGAAGCAGCTATATCGTTATGAAACCGCCAAATGACTACACAAAGGAGAAAAACGAATATTATACCAGCGTTATAGCTCATGAGCTTTTTCACGCTATAATGTATACCTATACAAGAGTATACGGAATAAACCCGCCGAAATGGTTCAGGGAGGCCTTTGCAAACTGGGCGGGAATAGAATTTATTGCTTCGTCAACGAATGTGCTTAAAAAGTATGTAAATATTTTTCAGTCTGACCCTGAGCTTCCGCTTACAAGCACATACGATTCACGAGTCTATGGCGCAACAATGTTTCCTTTGACTATTTCCGAGTATTTCGGAGGAATAGAAACAATCCGGAAAATATTGCTGCAATTTGAAAAGATAAGTAAGACTGAAAAATATCCGGAAATGGTTGCTATAAGCAAGGGGCTTGCAGCAGCAGATAAGTCTTACAGCAGAACTGCTGCACTTATACGTTTTTCACTCAACAATATGTATCCGTCACATTACTATTCAATCAGCGGTGCGTCAAAGTGGGACAATGCACGCAGAAGCAGCGATATTATTACTGCTGCGTGTACGCTGCGGAATGTTGAGGTGCAGCCGCTTTCTTCAAGATATTACGATATTTCGCCGAAGAGCTCTTCAAAAAGCGTTTATATCTCAGTTTTTGACAACAGCGGAAAATACTCAAATCTTGCTATATGCAGCGCAGTAAAGAATAAGAACGGTTCATTTACCGACTTTACCGACAGAGTAAAATCCTTCAGCACATACCGAATAAAGAATTTTACCGGAAATAATGCCGACGTCGCTTCCATAGGAATAGTTGATACGTCCCTGAGCCGCAGTCAGGATGTAAACATAAAGATAGAATACATATAAACGAATAAATAAAAGCAAGCAAGCGCCCTGTTATCTGCCCTGCTTTCACATATTAAGAGTTATCTGCGCCCTTAATCCCGCTGAAACAGGATTATTTCAAAATCACATCAAAAATATTACAGTAAGAATAAATATCTGATATATCGTCTGCGCTTTTAATGGTATTCTTAACTTAACAAAAATGCAATCGGCATATTTGAAAGGAAGGTATCATTATGAACATCAAGCGCACATTATTATCAATTGTAACAGGCGTTACCGCTACCGCCCTTCTTGCGGCTTCTGTTTCCGCCTACGACCTCGACAAGGACCTTAAGACAGGCTGGAGCATCAGCACCACCGTTCCCGGCTCTGAGTTTGAGAATGTAACGGAAACCTCGGTAATCACAATCACCTACACCGCAGACCCCTCAATCGCTGATATGCCCGGTCACGACTACTGGGTAATAAAGCCTATGATTAACGACACGGGCTGGCCTCTTGTGGCAGGTATCTCACAGCTTCAGCCCTCCGAGGACGGAAGCTCCTACGTTGTTCCCGTTGACGGAACAGAAATCAAGTTCACGCTTCCCGCCGCTGATATTGAGCATATTCAGATTGCAGGTCTTGCGTTCATGGGACACGGTATAACACTTGGAACGCTTACAGTTTCCAACGACGAAGCCGTTCCGCCCGCTTACACTCCTGCCGAGGAAGCTCCCGCCGCAGGCGACGTAGACGCAGCAGCAGACTATGACAAGACTTCTCCCGCCACAGGAGTCACAGATGTTACAGCTTTTGCAGGACTTGCAGTTTTAGCGGCAGGTACAGCTGTTGCAGCAAGAAAGAGAAAGTAAGCTTTATAGATTCCGATACAGAAAAGCCCGTGAAGGATTGATTCCTTTACGGGCTTTCGTATATTCTGCTTCGGATACAGCCGCATTAGCGCTTCGCCGAAAAAGGGCTTGTTCTTCCTTTTCAATAACAATATATGCCTGACCTGTACTTATACTGTCCCCAAGAGGACACGCCGCAATATGCTTTACCTTCCAGCCATTTTGAAGGTACATATTCACTTCTTCCAAACCGTCATTCTCTTGTGCGCCAATCATTTTCATATTGCTTCTTACCCATAACACCTTTTCCATAAAATCACCCTCTTCTTAAGATAATACCGTTTTAACCCAATCACAATATACCACCACCGCCTCCCGAAGTCAATTAAAACCGCCGCTTTATCTTACTGCCCCAAAAAACAAAAGTAAAAGCATTAAACCCGCCGAAATCGACGGGCTCAATGCTTTTGTAGGAGAATACATATAAGATATAAGATTAAGCTTCAATTAATCTGTGAGCTTGCCGTTGACGGTGTCAAGCTCCTTCTGAACAGCCATCTTGATTGTTTCCTTGGTCTGCGACCACGGTACGCCTGCGTTGTAGGTTTCCTTTATGGGGTTGTTGATAAGGTCGTTTACATTGTCGTTGACTGCGGTGTAAAATTCAATCATGGGGTGCTGCTCGGTCATTTCCTTTACCTTTTGGAGCATATCGTACATTTCCTGAGTCCACTGGTAATCCTCGAAAATCTGTTCCTGCTCAATCTTCTTGGCGGTTTCGTTGTCACGGCACTGCATTACACAGTCAAGGTAAGCGCCGACGCCCTCGGGGTTCTTTGCTCCGGAGCATATTGTAAAGCCTGCAATTGATGTGGGCAGGTAGTATTCGTCAGCCTGAGGGCAGCGTGGCATGGGAACGAACATAATGTCTTCCATTTCGCCGAAGTCGGACAAATCCGCAACGTAAAGCGCCCAGATTCCGCAGGGGTAGAACAGGGTCTTGCCCTTTGCAATATTTGAGGGGTTAATCTGCCAGCCGTACTCGGACTTAGGATAGGGCAAATCCTGCTTCTTGATGTCGTACATATACTTCTGAACCGCCTCAATAAGCGGGTCGTCAAGGTTCTGGACTACCTGTCCGTCCTTCATTCCGATATAGGGAACGCCTGTTGTAAGGGAAATTGCGCCCTCGAACCACCAGCCGTCAATTGCGTACTTCTCCTGAGTTCTGTCGCAGAAGGCAATCATCATATCGTAAAGGGTATCCCATGTCCAGTTGCCCTCCTCAAGCAGCTTAGCGGGGTCCTGCAAACCGTTTTCCTCGATTGTACGCTTGTTGTAAATCATTACAACGCCAGCGTCGGTGGAGGTTGCGCCAACATAGTGCTTGCCGTTGAATACGAACAGATCGTTTATTTCCTTCATAGGTGCCCACAGCTCGGAGTCAAAGTCAACGTAGTCGTCCATAGGAATAAACATATTGTTGATTGCGCCCTGGGGGAAGCAGTCAAGGTCGCCTGCGCTGAACATATCGGGGGAGTCGCCGGAGGCTACAAGCTTACCGAGAGCGGAATATCTTTCGTCCCATGTGCATGGTATGTACTCGATTTTACCGCCTCTTGTTGTTTCAAAAAGCTCTAAGGAAACCTGCTTCGGCTTTCCGTCTGCGGGGTTTAAATCCCATGAAGACAGGAACTTGACGGTGGGGTTTTCAAGCTTTTCTGCTTCCTTGTCAATTTCGGCGATTGCCGCCTTATCCTCCTCCTTGAGGGTTGCAGCGGGAGTAGTTGTGGTAAGAGGCGTTGTTGCGGCAGTAGTACCTGCGGGCTGGTCGGTTCTGCCGCCGCAGGCTGATACGGATAAAACAACTGCGGCGCAAAGGCATAATGCTGTAAGCTTTTTAATACGCATAATAATCTTCCTTTCCAAAATGTCAGGCTGTCGATAAACCGTCATCTGCGTCGTCAACCACATAACGGCAGGCACAAAGCCTAGCCGTTATGCGGTT
>JBJERM010000162.1:0-17338 GCA_051882315.1 Ruminiclostridium sp. | reverse complement strand
CACCCAATGGAGCGACTTTAAAGTGAGCAAAAATCTGTACAAGTCCTACTTTGATTTGCAGAAATCACTTACTGCAACATCAAGCGATAGTACTAAGAAAACAGAGGACACAACAAATAAGACTGCTTCGGCTGCAACGGATAAGCTTAAAACCTATGCAAATAACCTTACCTCAAGCGCAGACAAGCTTGAAGCGGCTTTCAAGGCGGACGAAAATACAGGCGAGCTTGATATGGAAAAGGCATACAGCGCAGCGGAGGAATTTGTGAACAGCTTTAATGAGCTTTATTCTTCTGTACGAAGCTCGGGAAATCAGGCTGTTTCCAACCGTTCAGAGTTTATTGCGAATATGACCAATGCATATACAAGAAAGCTTGAAAAGGTGGGCATAAGCGTAAATTCCGACGGTACTTTAGCCCTTGACAAGGATTCCTTCAACAGCGCAGATTCCGATGATTTTGCCGAAATTTTCGGAAAGAAGAATTCCTTCGCTTCCTTTATTTCCTCCCAGGCAAGCGGTCTTGCGGCTTATGCAGGCACAGCGGCATATCTTACTCCCGATACCTATTCAAAGGTTGACCTTCTTGACGGGGGCAGCAGCAAAACAACCGCAGCAAGCGGTTATCTCTATGATAAGTACTTCTGATACTATAAAGCAGCCCCATATTCCCGAGGGAATATGGGGCAATTTTGCGTTATGAATATCATTATTTATGCTTAAAATACTTGAAAAATCTGACAAAATGTGTTACAATATTGACGTTTATCGGGTAGGCTTATGCACATAAAAGAAATCATCATAACCTCACTTTGAGGTTGTGATGATTTCTATAGTATGGTGACAGATATGCAAATTAATGGCGCGGGTACAATTGTCGAAATACAAAAGAACCCCGACGCGCGATCTGCGTGTCGAGGCACTCGAATGGTACGGGCGACAGGACTTGAACCTGCACACTTTCGTATTGGAACCTAAATCCAACGTGTCTGCCAATTTCACCACGCCCGCCTGACATTAATATAATATCATAAACGGCTGTTTTTGTCAAGCCGTCAGATGATAACCCAATGAAAGGACTGCATAGTATGATAAAGCTGTTGTCAAAAATATTCATAAAAAACTATACGGATTACGGTAATCCCGCCGTCAGAAACCAGTACGGCGTTCTTACGGGAATTATGGGTATCGTTCTTAACCTGCTTTTGTTTGCGGGTAAGTTTCTTGCAGGAATCCTTACCGCCTCAATTGCGGTAACAGCGGACGCCTTCAACAACCTGTCCGACGCAGGAACCTCCATAATCACAATGGTAGGCTTTAAAATCGCAGGAATGCCCGCAGATAACGAGCACCCCTTCGGTCACGGCAGAGTTGAGTATGTGGCAGGACTTCTTGTTTCAATCGTTATCATAATTATGGGCTTTGAGCTTGGAAAAGGCTCGGTTGAGAAGATATTCAACCCCGAGGAGATAACCTTCAGCGCCCTGTCTCTCGGTATTCTGATTGCTTCGGTGCTTGTAAAGCTTTATATCTGCCTTTACAACAGAAAAATCGGCAAGCTTATCAATTCCGCAACAATGAAAGCAACAGCTATGGACAGCCTTTCCGACTGCATTTCAACAATTTCCGTTATAATCGGTCTTGTGGTTTTCCTTATCTGGAACGTGAATATAGACGGATATGTGGGCTTGATTGTGGCAGTATTTATTTTTAAGACAGGTCTGGGCACTGTTAAAGAAAGCCTTACTCCTCTTCTCGGTGAAAAGGCTGACGAAGATTACATAATGGACATAAAGAAAAGCATTTTAAGCTACGACAACATTATCGGCGTCCATGACCTTATCGTTCATAACTATGGCGTTGGCGAGAATGTTATATCACTTCACGCCGAAGTCCCCGCAACAATGGGCTTTATGGAGGCTCATGAAATGATTGATATGGTTGAGAACGATTTGAAAAAGAAATACGCAAGCTGCGTTACAATCCACATGGACCCCGTTGAGGCGGATACAGAGCAGTCCCTTAAATACAAGCTTCTTGTGAACAGAGCAATAACTTCAGTCAATGAAAATATCACAATGCACGATTTCAGAATGACCGACGGTGTTAAGTGCAGAAACCTTATTTTCGATATTGAGGTGCCCTTCAAGCTTAAGCAAAGCGACAGCGAAATTGCACAGCTTATAACCGCAAAAATCAAGGAGCAGGACGAAAATCTTAATGCAGTAATAAGCGTTGACAAGAAGGTTTACCGATAAAAATAAAGCAAGAGCGGATATTCTGCTCTTGCTTTTTCTATATTAACGCTGCCGCATTATTATTAGGCGCGGCGTGTTCTGCCCGCAATTTTTCACGGAAATAACTCGCCGCTTTTTTGCTGCCTAATATTTATATGCGGCGAATTAAAGTAATATTACTGTTTATTGTTTTCTCGCAAGAAAATATTCGTCGTCAGCGCTGTAATAAGGACAATTATAGTCTGGAGAACTTAAAAATCTGCACATTTCGTCCTCGTCCATATTGACCTGACACATATAGCACTCCATTTCCTCGTCGTAAACATTGTACGCACAGGTATCGCATGATGAATCAGCCATTTTCAGCCACCGCCTCTCCGCATTTTATTCCGTCAACCGCCGCAGAAACAATTCCTCCCGCATATCCTGCGCCCTCTCCGCAGGGGTACAAGCCTTTCAGTCCCAAAGACATAAGACTTTCGTTTCTCAAAATCCTGACAGGGGAGGAGCTTCTTGTTTCGGGACCTGTAATAACCGCTTCGGGGTCTTTGAAGAAATCCGCTTTATGTGCAATAAGCGGTATTCCTTGCCGCAGCGTTTCTGTAATGAAATCGGGTAGATAGCTTTCCGCAGGTGCAAATGCCGTTCCGGGCAGGTAGCTTGGCTTAACATGTCCGAAAGCGGTTGAACAGCGCCCGCTTATAAGGTTGCCCGCAAGAATAACAGGGGCTTTGTAGCTGTCGCCGCCTGCAATAAAAGCGGCTTTTTCTATTTTACGCTGAAGCTCCATACCCGCTAAAACGTAATCGCTTCCGAAATCGGCAGGCTCCGTATTTACAAGCAAAGCGGAATTTGCGTTTTCAGCGTTTCTTGCGTGAAGGCTCATTCCGTTTGTAACCACAGTTTCTTTTTCCGAAGCCGCCGCCATAACATATCCACCGGGGCACATACAGAATGTAAACAGGCTTCTGCCGTTTGGTAAATGAACGGCGTACTTGTAGTCGGCAGCACCGAGAGCGGGGTGACCAGCAAAATCACCGTACAGAGAGCGGTTGACATCACTCTGCAAGTGTTCAATCCGCACGCCCATAGCAAAGCTTTTCTGCGCCATAGGCAGCCCCTTTTTGTTCAGCATTTCAAAGGTATCACGGGCGCTGTGACCTACGGCGAGAATTATGCTGTCTGCGGGGGTTTCATATTCCTTGCCGTTTTTACTGTAAACTGCGCCTGTAACACGCCCGTCCTTTTGCAGAATATCCGTAAGCTGTGCTTCAAAAACAACCTCTCCGCCAAGCCGTATAATCTCTTCACGGATATTCTTGACAACTGTTCTCAGAATATCCGTGCCAATATGAGGCTTTGCGAGATATAGGATTTCGGGCGGTGCGCCGAATTTTACAAAGGTTTCAAAAACACGTCTTATTCTTATATCCCGAATACCCGTGGTAAGCTTTCCGTCGGAAAAAGTGCCTGCGCCGCCCTCGCCGAACTGCACGTTTGATTTCTCATCAAGTTTGCCGTTTTTCCTGAAATTTTCAACGGCTTCCGTTCTCTTGTCGCAGTCGTAACCCCGTTCAAGCACAATGGGCTTTCATCCCGCTTCTGCAAGAGTAAGCGCCGCAAACATTCCCGCAGGTCCGAAGCCTACAACAGCCGTTCTTTGTTCCTTATTTTTGGCAGTATGAACGGTGTAATCGGAACTAACAACGGGAGATACCTTAGAAGCAGGATATTTCTTAAGTACATTGTCTTCGTTTTTAACGGAACATTCAACGGAAGCGGTGAAATGAACGTTATTCTTCTTTCTTGCGTCAACAGAGCGCTTTACAAGCTTAATTCCGCTTAAATCCGTGGGTTTTAAGCCGATTTGCGCCGCCGCTTTTTCTGCAAGCTTCTTTTCCGTGTAATCAAGAGGAAGATTTATGTCGTTAATTCGTATCATCTGAAAAAGTACCTTTCATAGGTCTATACCGATAATTTATCCGCACAGCTTTTCCCCGCAAGACAGCCGCTTGCAAAAGCAAAGGTAAGGTTATACCCGCCGCAGTCCCCGTTAATGTCGAGGATTTCGCCGCAGAGGAAAAGCCCCGTACAGCCTTTTGCCTCAAAGCTTTCGTTTATAGCCTCAATACTTACACCGCCTGCTGTGACCTGCGATTTTTCAAACCCGCTGGTGCCGTAAATGGGAAATTTCCAGCACTTTATAAGCCCGGAAACCGCCTTAATATCCAAAGCAGTCAGCGATGTTACGGGCTCGGCGGTGCTGTGATTTGTAGCTTGTTTTATTAGCGCCATTCCTATTCTTTTGTTGAAAATACCGCTTAAAAGGTCCTCAAGCGCCGCTTCCGAGCGGATTTTTGCTATATTTTCAATAAGAGAGCAGACCTCCGGAAAGCTTTTATCCGGCAGCAAATCAAGCTGTATTTCCGTTCTGTTAAGGTATTCGGAGCAGACCGAGGAAAGATTGAAAATGCATATTCCGGAAAGAGTGCCGTCGCCGAACTGAACCTCGCCGTATTCGCTTTTAACCTTCTTTCCGTCCAGCGTTACCGAAACCTTTGCCTCTGTGCGTATGCCCTTAAGGGAGCGAACCAGATTTCCGTCAGTCTTTACAGGAACAAGGGCAGGGCGTGGTGTTGTAACAGGCATTGAGAGCTTTCTGCAGATTTTAAGTACGCTTCCGTCGCTGCCAAGGTCGGGCTGTGACATTCCGCCGCCAGCAAGAATAACAGCTTTTGCGGAAAGCTTCTCTCCGCCGCTTGATTTAATTATAAAAGCGCCCTTTTTCTCTATTTCAGCAACAGTAAAATCGCAGATAACCTCAATTCCAAGCCGAGCTGTTTCAAGCCGCAGGCTGTCAAGAACAGCCGCCGCTGTACCGCTTGCGGGGTAAACTCTGCCAGCTTCGTCAGCCTTGCAGATAACGCCCAGGGAAAGAAAAAAGTCCTCAACGGAGAAGTACTGCACAAAAGGGAAAAGGGCTTTACAGCTTCCGCTGTAAAAATCTGCGGTCAGATTTCGGTTTGTAAGGTTGCAGCGCCCGTTTCCTGTTGAAAGAAGCTTTTTTCCTACTCTTGAAAGCCGCTCAAGAATAACGATTTTAAGCTGCGGCTGTTCTCTTTTTGCGGTTATTGCCGCCGAAAGCCCCGAAGCACCGCCTCCGACAACCGCTATATCGTATTTTTCCATAGTAACCTCTATATAAGCTCCAGAAGCTTAGTGCCGCCAAGAACCATAAGCGGCAGAGTTATTGCGGAGAGCAGGGTAGTTACCGCAAAAATCTGTGAGCTGTACTGGGAATTTTTGTTGAAGCGTATTGCAAACATTGTTCCTATTGTGGCAGTAGGACATGCGATTTCAATTAAGGTGATAAGCTTTACAATATCAGCCGAGGGCAGCCACATTACTGCAATAAAACCGATAGCGGGGAAGATAAGAAGCTTAATCGCTGTAATCAGATATACCCGCAGATTTTTTATGCTCTTTATAATTCCTGCGCTCATTATAGAAGCACCCGCCACAATCATAGCAAGAGGAGTTGTCATTTCCGCTACGTTATTAAGGGCAGTAAAGGGTATTTCGGGCAGCTTAATCTGAAAGAAAAAGCAGATAAGTCCTGCGGCAACCGCAATTACTGCGGGAGCACGGAATGCCTTTAAAAAGGACTTTCCGTCGTTTTCTCCCTTTATTGTCATTATGCCGTGGGTCCACACAAACAGGTTGAAAACTGTAATAAATCCGTTCTGGATAAACACGCCCTCACTTCCGAAAACCCCGAAAATAAGCGGCGTTCCCATAAAGCCGCAGTTGGAATATACCGTACTGAACCGCTCGATTGCCGCCTCCCGTCCTTCCTTGTTACGGAAAAGAACAAGGGAAAGCAGGATAAACAGGATATATGTTATCGCCGCCATTACCGCCGACCAGATAAGACCTTCAAGCAGGTCTGTGCGAAAATCCGTCTGATAGGAAAGGAAGATAAGCAGTGGGTTTACCACGTTCAGTACCAGCGCAGAAAGCTGCTTCTTACCCTCGTCGTTGATAATCTTAAGCTTGTAGCATAAGGCTCCGATTACAACGATTATGAACATAATTATAGTCTGATTGAACACTGCCGATGACGCATTGTCCATTAAACTCCATCTCCTTAAAAAGGGCAGGATTTGCCCTACGACAGCTCTGTCGCAAATCCCGCCCGTCTATATATTCTTACGCGTTCCAGCTGTTCAGGTACTTCTCCTGAGCGTCGGTAAGCTTATCAATTTCAAATCCCCAGAACTTGATTTTACGCTCCGCAACAGCCCTGTCAACCTCTTTGGGCACGTTTATAATCACGCTGTCAAGCTTGTCTCTGTTTTTTACAAGATAAAGCGCCGACTGAGCCTGAATTGCAAAGCTCATATCCATAATTTCAGCGGGGTGACCGTCGCCTGCGGCAAGGTTTACAAGTCTGCCTTCGGCGATAATGTTGATTGTATTGCCGTTACTGAGCTTATATGCCATTATGTTGTTTCGTGCAAGCTTAGTTTCAACCGCAATTCTTCTAAGACACGCAACGTCAACCTCAACATCAAAGTGTCCAGCGTTGCAGCAGATTGCTCCGTCCTTCATCTTGTAGAAGGCTTCCTCGGTGATGACGTCACGGCAGCCCGTAACGGTTACGAAGAAATCGCCTATTTCAGCCGCCTTAATCATAGGCATAATAGTAAAGCCGTCCATTACCGCTTCCATAGCCTTAATGGGGTCTACCTCGGTAACAATAACCTTTGCGCCAAGACCCTTCGCTCTCATAGCAACGCCCTTGCCGCACCAGCCGTAGCCTGCAACAACAACATTTTTACCTGCAACTATAAGGTTTGTGGTTCTGTTGATGCCGTCCCATACCGACTGACCCGTGCCGTAGCGGTTGTCGAAAAGGTGCTTGCAGTCAGCGTCGTTTACAAGAACCATGGGGAATTTAAGCTTGCCCTCCTTATTCATAGAGATAAGGCGGATAATTCCTGTTGTGGTTTCCTCGCAGCCGCCGATTACATTCGGAATAAGGTCGGGGCGCTCATTATGAATAAGGTTTACAAGGTCGCCGCCATCGTCAATGATGATGTTGGGACCTGCCTCGATAACCTTTGAAATATGTCTGTGGTATTCTTCGTTGGTGGAGTTGTACCATGCGAATACGTTAAGCCCATCGTGCACAAGAGCCGCAGCAACGTCGTCCTGCGTTGAAAGGGGATTGCTTCCCGTAACGTACATTTCAGCTCCGCCTGCTGCAAGAGTTTTGCAGAGGTATGCCGTTTTCGCTTCAAGGTGAACCGAAAGGGCAATTTTAAGTCCTGCAAAGGGCTTTGTTTCCTCAAATTCCGCTTTATAGCTTCTGAGCAGGGGCATATTCCGCTCTACCCAGTCGATTTTTCTTTTTCCGCTTTCCCAGAGTGATTCGTCACGAATTTCACTTGCCATTTTTGTGCTTCCTTTCAAAAATCATAATATATTGAATTATACCATAAAAACCAAGAAACGTCAAGATTTTCAGCTACCACTTTTTATCCTCGTGTGGACAGCACTGCCGTTTCTTCAGCGCTCTGAATTCAACGTAACAGCCGCATTTACTGCACATTCCGTTTGTAAGCTCGGGACACTGTGTACAGATTGACAGCCGCTTATTGTAAAGCTCGCTGTCAGCCCTTTCATTTTCGGGAATAGCCGCTTTCAGCTCATTAAGGCTTTTCAGCAGCTCATTTTCTCCGCTTTCAAGCAGCAGACAGCGCAGACAGGGCTTTTTCATTCCATTTCAACCGAAACTGCCGCAACAGAGCAGGAAGGAAGCTTAATAATAAGTCTGCCATTGTCGGTAAGAGCCTTCATTTCTTTTATTGTAACTCTGTCGGGGCAGTCAAATTCGTTGCAGTCGTGAACTTTGCCTGTTAAAATGCGTGCTGAAACGCTTTTAATCTTACCCTCTGTAATAGCGCAGTTCAGCTCATATTCCTCTGTAAGAGAGCAGTTTGAAGCGGTTATATGAAGCTTGCCGTTCTTGTCAACTGAAACAGTCTGAGAAACAGCGTTAAGCTTTCTTTCTCCGATATTCTCGTTTTCGCACCAGCTGTAAACAAGCTCGCTGTCATGATGCTCCTTATAGAGGTCGAAAACGTGGTATGTGGGGGTAAGCACAAGCTTTTTGCCCTCGGTAAGAATTACTGCCTGAAGAACATTTACCGCCTGGGCGATATTAGCCATAATTACCCGGTCGGAATGACGGTTGAAAATATCAAGGTTTACTGCTGCAACAATAGCGTCCCGCATTGTATTCTGCTGATAAAGGAAGCCCGGGTTTGTACCTTCCTCAACGTCGTACCAGCAGCCCCATTCGTCAACGATAAGCCCCACCTTATGCTCCTTGTCGTAGCGTGACATAATCTGGTCGTGGCGGGTAACAAGCTCATCCATATAAAGGGTTTTCTCAATTGTATCGTAATATTCATTATCGCTGAAATCCCGGGCGCTGCCTTTTTTGCTCCAGTCGCCTGTCGGAACTGTATAGTAGTGCAGGGAGATGGCATTCATAAGTCCTGCACCAATATTTTTCATAATAGTTTCGGTCCAGTTATAGTCCTCTGCATTAGGCCCGCAGGCAACCTTGAACAGCTCGCCGCCGAAGTTCCTGCAATAAGTAGAATAACGGCGGTATTCATCGCAGTAGTATTCCGGCCGCATATTTCCGCCGCAGCCCCAGTTCTCGTTTCCTATACCGAGATATTTAAGCCGCCATGCCTTTTCTCTGCCGTTCTTTCTTCTAAGCTCCGCCATAGGTGAAATACCGTCAAAGGTCATATATTCAACCCATTCGGAAAGCTCCTGCACCGTACCGCTTCCTAAATTACCCGCAATATACGGCTCACAGCCAACAAGCTCGCAAAGACGGAAGAACTCATGTGTTCCGAAGCTGTTGTCCTCGGTTACTCCGCCCCAGTGAGTGTTTACCATTTTCTTTCTTGAGGCTTTTTCGCCTATTCCGTCCTTCCAGTGGTACTCATCTGCAAAGCAGCCTCCGGGCCAGCGGAGAACGGGAAGCTTTATGTTTTTAAAGGCTTCGATTATGTCGTTTCTGATGCCCTCCGTATTCGGAATAGATGAGTTTTCGCCCACATAAATTCCGTTATATATGCATCTGCCCAGATGCTCCGAAAAATTACCGTAAATCTCACGGTTAATATGGCTTTTTATGTCAAGGGGATTGATAATCATTTTAAGCTGTTTCATAGCTGCCTCCGTTATGTTGTTATATTTAAAGTATATAGTAAGGCTCGTTTGTTGTCAAGTACTGTGAGCCTTGTTTGTTGACTTTATGAACCCTTTATGCTATAATAAGTGCAGTAAACAGAAAGAGATAATTTAAATGAGATACGAAAACACGGAAAAGGGGATTTTCCTTGAACGCCCCAACCGCTTTATTGCTTATGTCAGTCTGCACGGAAAAACAGAAACCGTTCACGTTAAGAATACGGGGCGGTGCAGGGAGCTTCTGATATGCGGGGCGGAGGTTATTCTTCAGAAATCCGATAATCCACTGAGAAAAACGGCTTACGACCTTATCGGAGTTTATAAAAAGGGAACAGGTTGGATTAATATTGACAGCAGCGCTCCAAACAAGGTTGTTCTTGAATGGCTTAAGGGGCAGGACTACGACTGCATAAAGCCTGAATACACCTACGGAAAATCAAGAGTTGATTTCTATATGGAGCAGGGTGGCGACAGGTATCTGCTGGAAATCAAGGGCTGCACTCTTGAAATTGACGGAGTTGGCTATTTCCCGGACGCACCTACCGAGCGTGGAGTAAAGCACCTGCTTGAGCTGGCTGAGGCGGCAAAGGCGGGGTATAAATGCGCTGTCGGTTTTGTTATTGCAGTAAACGGAGTTACGAGGGTTCTGCCTAATGACGCAACTCACCCCGAGTTCGGAAAAGCCCTTGATTATGCGAAAAAAGCGGGGGTAAAGATAATATACTACCGCTGTAAAGTTACCGAAAACGAACTTGAAATAATTGACGAGGAGATAAATTAATGGGAAATTCGGATTTTCAGATTTTAAAGACAGAGGGAAGAGCCCGCAGAGGCGTTTTCACCACGCCCCACGGGGTTATACAGTCTCCCTTTTTTATGAACGTAGGAACAGCAGGCGCTATCAAGGGCGGAATTTCCTCCGTTGACCTTAAAGAATTAAAAACCCAGGTTGAGCTTTGCAATACCTATCATCTGCACCTGCGACCCGGTGACGATGTTGTTTATAAAATGGGCGGACTTCATAAGTTTATGAACTGGGACAAGCCTATACTTACCGACAGCGGCGGATTTCAGGTTTTCTCCCTTGCAAAGCTCCGTAAAATCAAGGAGGAGGGCGTTTATTTCAGCTCCCATATAGACGGCAGAAAGATATTTATGGGACCCGAGGAGAGTATGCAGATTCAGTCCCACCTTGCTTCAACTATCGCCATGGCATTTGACGAATGTGTGGAAAATCCTGCGGAATACAGCTATGCAAGCGCTTCTGTTGAGAGAACAACCCGCTGGCTTCACCGCTGTAAGGCTGAAATGGAGAGGCTTAACTCCCTGCCCGAAACGATAAATAAAAAGCAGCTTCTTTTCGCTATAAATCAGGGCGCAACCTACGACGACCTGCGTATAAAGCACATGAAGGACATAGCGGAGCTTGACCTTGACGGCTATGCAGTCGGAGGTCTTGCGGTAGGAGAGCCGACCGAGGTTATGTATCATATTTTAGACGAGGTTCTGCCATTTGCGCCTTACGAAAAGCCCCGCTATTTAATGGGCGTAGGAACTCCCTCGAATATTATTGAGGCGGTTTATCGGGGAATTGATATGTTCGACTGCGTAATGCCCAGCCGTAACGCAAGACACGGCACTATTTTTACTTGGCGGGGAATTACCCACATCACAAACGAGTGCTACGCAACAGATGACAAGCCTGTTGACGAGGAATGTGACTGTCCAACCTGCCGCAATTTCTCCCGCGCCTATATCCGTCACCTTTTCAAGGCAGGAGAACAGCTCGGCGGAAGACTTGCCGTTCAGCACAACCTTTATTTCTACAACACTCTTATGGAGAAAATAAGGGCAGCTATCGAGGTGGGTGAGTTTACTGCTTTCAGAGAGCATTACTCCGACCTGCTCGCAAGAAAGGCGTAAAATGTTATATACGGGAAAATCCTTGAAATGTACAGAAAGTACGGACTGCTAAAATAGAGATAACCTGAGAAGATTTGTTTCTTCTCAGGTTATTTTAATCTATGCTTTTGCATTCTCAGCTGTATTTTCCTGTATTGCCGGCGGCTCTCCCCGGTAAAGCAGCTTCATAATAATCGGGGTTGCAACCGAGGAAACGATTATCAGCAGGATTACAGATGCAAAGTATATCGGGTCAAGCAGTCCCACCGAAAGTCCTTTTTGCGAAACAATAAGCGCAACCTCGCCTCTGGTCATCATTCCAACGCCCACCTTAAGGCTGTCACGCAGCTTATATCCGAAGGCCTTAGCCACAAGTCCGCAACCGATAACCTTTGACGCCATTGCGACAAGTACGAAGAAAGCGGAGAACAGCAGAATTTCCGCCGTAAAGTTTGAAAATTCCGTTTTAAGACCGATACTTGCAAAGAAAACAGGCCCGAACATCATATAAGAGCTTATGTCCATTTTCTCCGCAATATAGTCCGAATCACGGAGATTGCAGAGGATAAGTCCTGCAACATAAGCGCCTGTAATATCCGCAATTCCGAAGAACTTTTCTGCGCTGTACGCCATTATCATACAAAGAGCAAGACCGAGAATGGGGATTCTGCGCTTGTGGGGATAGCGCTTGTCTATGAACTTGAAAATGTAGTAGGTTATAAGCCCTACGCCACCGCTGAACAGGATAAACAGCAGGGTATTCTTTACAACGTCAAGGGGCTGAGATACAGGGTTTTTGAAGCCGATAACAAAGGTCAGCACAATAATGCCGATAACGTCGTCTATAATAGCTGCGCTCATTATCAGCGTACCGATTTCGCCCTTTAGCCTGCCCAGCTCCTTTAGGGTCTGAACGGTTATGCCTACCGAGGTAGCGGTCATTATCGTGCCTATGAAAATAGCACGGTAAAATTCGTCCGTGCCTACTGCACCAAAACCGTAAAACGCTCCATACAGCGCCGTTCCGCAGGCGAGAGGGAAGAATACGCCGATTACCGCAACCACAAGCGCCTTTGGACCCGTCTTAAGCAAATCCTTCATATTCGTTTCAAGACCTGCGCCGAACATCAGCAGAACAACGCCGATCTCAGCCATCTGTGACAGAAAATCCGACTGGGAAACCCAGCCGAGACAGCAGGGTCCTATAATAAGACCTGCAATAATCTCGCCCACAACCTGAGGTGCCTTAAGTTTTTTGGCAAGCAGACCGAACGCCTTTGCGGCAACGATTATAATTGCAAGGTCCTTGAAAAATTCAAAGCTTTCCATAAAATCATATCCTTTTGCGATATATTTCAGCGAAAACAGGGCATTTACAGCTCATATTTTCGCAACATTTCCATTATAATACCATTTTCTCTTTTATTCAACATTAATATTTCAATATGTACCATTTTTGTAGAAATACACAATTATCTGACAAAATGTTGGAAATTCTTTGGCTCAGATTAAGACAGCGGGTTAGGCTGAATTGTTGAAAAAAGCGGGAAAAAATGATATAATATATTCTGCTGTGAAAGAAAGGAAGTTATATTTTGACAAAGGAAAAAGGGGTTAAGCTAAAAGCGCTGAAGGCGGCATTTCCCTATACTGTGCCGATTTTTGCGGGTTTTTGGTTTTTAGGACTTACATACGGAATATATATGAATACCGCCGGTTTCAGCTTTCTGTATCCTATGCTTATGAGCCTTACTATTTTTGCGGGTTCAATGGAGTTTGTGACAGTAAATCTGCTTCTTGGCGCTTTCAACCCGTTACAGGCGCTTGCCATGACTCTTATGATAAACGCCCGCCACCTGTTTTATGGAATTTCCATGCTGGACAGGTACAAGGGGCTTGGCTGGAAGAAGATATATCTGATTTTCGGGCTTTGCGACGAAAGCTTTTCAATCAATTATACTGCGGATATACCAAAGGACGTTGACAAGGGTTGGTTTATGTTCTTCGTTACTCTTTTAAATCAGATTTATTGGGTTTCTGGTTCAACTCTGGGCGGAATATTCGGCTCACTCATTACATTCAGCACCGAGGGACTTGAGTTTGTAATGACGGCTATGTTTGTGGTAATTTTTCTTGAGCAGTGGCTTAAGGACAAGAATCATCTGCCTGCGCTTTTGGGGATAGGAATTTCGATAATATGTCTTGTGTCTTTCGGAGCTGAAAACTTTATAATTCCTGCTATGCTTTTAATTCTCGCCGCTCTTACCTTTATGCGGGGAAGACTTGAAAGGGGAGTGGAACAATGACGGTTTCTCAGCAGATCATTACCGTTGCAGCGGTGGTTATAGGAACATTACTTACCCGCTATCTGCCCTTTATTATTTTTCCCGCCGGAAAGCCTACGCCGAAGTATATCCGCTATCTGGGTCAGGTTCTTCCCGCCGCAGTATTCGGACTTCTGGTGATATACTGCCTTAAAAACGTGAGCTTTTTAAGCGGAAGCTTCGGAATACCCGAGCTTATTTCAATTGCAGTCGTAATCGCTCTGCATCTCTGGAAAAGGCAGATGCTTATATCAATTGCAGGCGGAACAATATGTTATATGCTTCTTGTGCAGCTTGTGTTCTAAAAAGAAAACGCTTTCACCGTAAAATTGCGGCGAAAGCGTTTTTTATACGTATTATGCTACAAAAACGAATGATATAAGCTCAAACAATTGACGATTCTTGAACATATCAGCCGCCCAGCCCTCGTAGCCTGCCTCAGCTTTAAGAAAAATTGCTTTTCTGCCGTTTATCGGCTTTAATTCAGCCGAAACAATACTGTCGCCGGCTCCAAATACTGCGCAGCCTATTTCTTCGCCCTCGGGAGAGTCGGCAAAAATCCTGATTTTTCCCTTACAGCCGCAGCCCCTTATTTTAAGCATAAGCTTAAGTGGCGTATTTTCCGTTCCGAACTCAAAGTATTTCCATCCCATTACACACCCGTTGGTAATTCCCGTTATGTAACGCTCGGTTATATCCTTTTCCGTTATAAAGCAACCTCCTGTCAGTACGCAGGCGGTATCAGCGGCGGTTAATTTAAAGGGATTAAGGTATTCATCAAATCCAAGGGATGTCATTTCCACCTGAGGTATACTGCCGTCGGGGAGTATCTCGATTCTTTCAACGCAGCCCCGCCTTGACATAATAGAACCGTTTGTCATACGGTGGTAGAATATGTACCACTGCCCGTTTATTTCCATAATTGAGCCGTGGTCATTTCCTCCTGGGTAATCAATTCCATTGTCGATAATAGTACCCCTGTATTTAAAAGGACCGGTAGGAGAATCGGAGGTTGCGTAGTCAAGTCTGCTTCCGATTTTCGGGGAGTAGATAAGGTAGTAGGTATTTCCTACCTTTCTCGGAGAGCATGCCTCAAAAAAGCAAAAGGGCTCTTCAACGGGGATAATACCCTCCTTATAGCTTCCGTCGATTATTTCATACATATTATCGGGATTGATTTCCGCCATATATGAGCCCAAATAACCGCAGTATACATAAACCCGTCCGTCGTCGTCCACAAGTACGCCGGGGTCAATAAATGTTCCGTCGTCGTAATGCTTTTCAATGTTGTATTTATAGGTTGAGAGAAGCTTGAAGGGACCCTCCGGGCGGTCGCTTACCGCAACGCAGCCCTTTGCACCTACGATATAGGCATAAAGATAGTATTTTCCGTCCTTTTCCACAACGTCGGGGGCAAAAAGCTCGTTATCTGTCCAGTCAACGTCGGATTTATGCCCCTTGAAATCCCGGGTAGAAAATGCAGTTCCATGACAAACCCATTCATTTAAATTGTTCAGTGGTGCTGACCAGACCTTAAGCTTATAGTCGCAGAAAAACTCGCTGTTTACTCTGTCATGTGAGCCGTAAACATAGACACGGTCACCGAAGACCCTCGGCTCGCCGTCGGGTATGTATTCCCAGGAGGGGAGATATGGATTTGGCATAATATTTTCCTTTCATATAAAAGATGTATTGCAATCAGTGTGTTGTTATGATAAAATATAAGCAGAGGAGCTGATGGTATGTATGAAATGAAACTCTGCTATTTTACGAAGGATGAAAGCTTTCCCTTTTTTATACAGTACGGCGACCACAGCGAGGATATGTATATCCACGGTCACGAGGATTTCAGCGAACTTGTTGTGGTGCTGAGCGGAAGCGCAATCCACGTTGTAGGTGAAGAACGGTATAAAATCAGCAAGGGCGATGTTTTTGTGGCAGGAAAGGGAATTGTACACGGCTACGATAATCCTGAGAATTTCCGTATCTGCAACATTATGTTCAGACCCGAGTTTTTCCTCTCCGCCGATTACGATATAAAGAAGCTTCCCGGATTTCACGCTTTATTCCTGCTTGAACCACGCCTTGTAAGTCAGGGAGGCTTCATGAGCCGACTTGTACTTGATACTGACAGCTTTCACCGTGCGGAAGATATAATCGCTGCCGCAGTAAAGGAATACGAAAGCGGCAGTAATGGTTCAAAAACAATGCTCACCGTCTATTTTCTCCAGCTTGCAGTTCTGTTTTCCCGTATGTACGGTCATACGGAAAAGTGCCGGGAGGTTGCGGGTATTGCGGAAGCTGCGGCGTATATGGAAAGCAGATATAATGAAGATATAAAAATGGATAATCTGCTTTCGGTTTCGCATTATTCTCAGCGGCATTTTATACGGCTGTTCAGCGAAATATACGGCTTGCCGCCCCTTAAATATCTTTCGGGAATCCGTATGCGCCATGCATGCATACTGCTTAAGGACAGCAATATAAGCGTCACGGAAATAGCAGGACGCTGCGGATACGGCGACCCCAACTATTTCAGCAGGTGCTTCAAAAAATATTCGGGAATGTCGCCCCTTGATTACAGGAAGCAGTACAGCTGATAAATGCCGCAGGGTATTTTTAATACTCTGCGGCTTTTGCTATTACTGTTTTAACAGCGCTCTGTAAGGCTCAAGATAGGATTCTATTACTCCGTAATTTGTATCTCTTAACTGTGAATAGGAGGAGCCATAATATAAAGGTCCGTCGTACAGAGAGGTTTCATCTCCGATAAGAATTCTGGAGAAATCGTCGTTGAAGCCAACGGAGTTGTCGAAAATAAAGGTAAACTTTTCAGGGTTAATCATGTCGTCCATAATCTGGAGCTGCTGTTCGCTGTATGTAACCTTGTACTTCTGCTTTCTTGCAGTTCCGCATTCGGGGCAGGCGGTAAGATCGTCGTTATTATTATCAGTAAAGTTGTATTTGCAGTTAGCGCATTTTGCGTAGTAAATAGGAGTTGTATCCATTTTTTCTGCACGGGCTTCTGCTATAATTTCGGGGTCAGTTTCATACATTCTTCCGCAGAGAATCCAGTCAACTGCGCCCTGTATGTTCTGTGCTCCCGATGGAACAAGGAATCCGAAAGTGTCAGAAGCAAGATAATACTTGTCTGCATTAGGATCACGGGGGAAGGGAACTGCTGCTATATCAGCGTCAAGTCCCTTCTTAAACATTGTTTCCTGTGCGCTTCCATAGCCCCAGATAAGTCCCATTCCAAGGAAGAGAAGCTTTCCGTCTATAAATGCCTGACCGGGGTCAACGAAGCCGTCGCCTACCAAGCCCTGCTTCTTAAGCTCGGCACACCAGTCCATCGCACGCTGAACTTCGGAGTTCTTTGTATTGTTTATGATGTCAGTACCGGTCATATCAATAATCTTAACACCGGTGGTGTTTGCAAACATCATAGCTGACCAGGAGCCGCCTGTGAAGCCCACATAATCATCGCCCTGTCTCTGCCAGTCTATAAGAAGCTCTTCAAAAGTATCCCATGTCCAGTTTCCGTCAAAGTACAAATCCATAGGATCGGGAAGACCTGCTTCCTGAAGACTGAGCTTATT
>JBJERM010000161.1:0-4886 GCA_051882315.1 Ruminiclostridium sp. | reverse complement strand
TGAGGAATACCTGTCGCTGCTTAAATTATTTACTGAAATCACTGGCAGGACAGACCTTTACGAAAGTAACGGAGCGGCTGTTAAGTCCCGGATAGACGAGGTGATAAGCCTTGATTCCGGTAAAGCTGCCCCCACTGTGCTGTATCTTCGCTGCTCATCAGTTGCGGTTCATGCAAAGGACAGCACCAGCCTTGCCGGATCAATGATGAAGGATCTGGGCTGCGTAAATATCGCAGACACAGGTTCGCTTATCAATGATCTGAGTCTTGAGGTAATCGTGAAATCCGATCCGGACTTTATTTTTGTCACGTTTATGGGTTCTGACGAGGATAAGGCGATGCAGGTTCTGGAAGAAACTCTGCTGAAAAATCCTGCCTGGTCGGAGCTATCCGCCGTAAAGAACAACAGATTTGCGATACTGCAAAAGTCGCTGTATCATTACAAGCCGAATGCGAAATGGGGTGAGGCATATCAGCAGCTATGGGATATCCTCTATGCGTAATAACAGACCGGCAGTTCTATTGGCAATGGCTGCTCTGCTGTTTATTTCAGCTCTGGCAGGGATATGCGTCGGCTCGGTTCCGCTTTCACCGGGAGAGGTTTTCTCTGCCTTGATTAGCGGTGAGAGCACTCCCGACGGCAGAATAGTGTATTGTATACGTCTGCCGAGAGTTCTCGGCTCAATACTGGCAGGTGCGGCGCTGGCGCTTTCGGGTGCGATAATACAGGCTGTACTTGGAAATCCGCTGGCTTCTCCCGGTGTTATCGGCGTAAATGCCGGGGCGGGATTTTTTACGGTGCTTTGTTCAGCATTGTTTCCTGCGGCGGTATCCTGGCTTCCTGCGGCAGCCTTTACAGGAGCTTTTGCAGCAGTAGCTGCCGTTTACATAATTGCGAGAAAGACCGGTGCTTCAAAAATTACTCTTGTTCTGGCAGGAGTGGCTATGTCCAGCCTGTTCAGCGCAGGAACTGATGCAATAACAGAGCTTTTTCCCGAAACGCTTTCAGGTATAAATTCCTTTAAAATCGGCGGAATGAACGGAGTTACGATTGAAAAGCTTACTCCGGCGTGGATAATTATTTTATTGGGGATTGCTGCGGCATTCTTTTTAAGCCGCGAAACAGATCTTATCTCGCTTGGAGATAAAACGGCATTCACGCTTGGAATGAATGTTAGGGCAGTTCGTCTGGTGCTGCTGATAATTGCCGCAGCCCTGGCAGGTGCAGCAGTAAGCTTCACCGGAATCCTTGGATTTGTGGGGCTTATCATTCCGCATGTCTGCGGCAGACTTATTGGTTACGACAGCCGATATAAAATGCCTGCCTGTGTGCTGTGCGGAGCAACCTTTGTTACAATATGCGATATTATTTCACGGACGATATTTTCTCCGGCGGAAATTTCTCTCGGAATAGTTATCTCTTTCATTGGAGTTCCTTTCTTCATTTACCTTCTTTTGAAGAAGAAAGGGGGCAAGCACAGTGCTTGAAATTCTGGAGCTAAGCGGCGGATACGGCAGGAGCGAGGTGCTGAAAAATATCAGCCTGCGCTTTGAAGCAGGGAAAATATATTCCATAATAGGGCGCAACGGCTGCGGTAAAAGTACGCTTTTGCAGATGTGCTGCGGACTACTTAAGCCTGCACGGGGAAGGATACTGATTGACGGCAGGAATATCGGTGAAATAAAGCATACAGAGCTTGCAAGAAAGGTTTCCTATATGGAGCAGGTGCATACCGTGGGAAATATTACTGTCCGTTCTCTTGTATCCCATGGCAGATTTCCCCATCTTGGATATCCGAGACGGCTCAGCGGCAGGGATTGGGAGATTGTAGATAATTCTATGCTCCGCGCCGGAATAGCAGCATTATCTGAAAGGAATGTAACAGAACTTTCCGGCGGTCAGCAGCAAAGAGCCTATCTTGCAATGCTTCTGGCGCAGGATACGGATATTCTGCTTCTGGACGAGCCTTCCTCATATCTGGATATATACAGCCAGTTTGAGCTTATGGAAATTGCGAAAGAACTGAAGCAAGATGGAAAAACCGTTATAATGGTGCTTCATGATCTTAATATGGCGCTTTCCAATTCGGATATAACAGTAGTGATGAGGGACGGCGGGATTATAGATGTTTCTCCTCCTCAGGAAGCGGCAAAGAGTGGATTTATACGGGAAGCGCTGGGAGTTTATGCGTATTTCGACGAAAAATCGGGGCAGTACTTTTTCGGAAGGGACGTAATATATGAAAAAAGCGATTCTAATTAATGCGGTATTGCCTTAATTGTATTAAGTACTGTAAATAAATCAATCCCGTTTATGTTAAATTCTGATAAACAGCCTGCTTTACAGTGGGCATAAGCAGTTTTCGGCGTGAAGTGAGCCAGTCCGACGTTTTACCAGAATTTTAAAGAACTGCGCTTTCTCATTTGACATTTCTCCTTTATACTTAAATCGTACCGAATGGATACAATCAAGGATAACAAAAAGGAGAACTAAAATGACCAAAGCAAAGAAAATCGTAGCCTCTCTCTGCGCTATGGCGGCGCTTGTTACAGCAGGCTCAACAGGACTTGCAGTATCAGCTGCAAATACCACCTCGGCAAAGACAACTGCCGCAAAAGCAGGCTATAACGGAACTCTTCCCAAGTATATCTTTATGTTTATCGGCGACGGAATGAGCTTCCCCCAGACCCAGATTACAGCCGACTATTACAGCGCTCTTGCAGACACCAACGACAACGATATTTTAGAAGCAAACAAGCGCCTTAATTTTATGGCATTTCCTGTTGTAGGTTCTGCAAACACCTACGACAGCAGCTCCTTCTGCCCGGACAGCGCTTCAACTGCAACCTCTCTTTCTACGGGTCACAAAACTTACAGCGGCACAATCAATATGGACGAAACCTTTACTACCGAATATGAAACAATCGCCGAAAAGCTCAAGGAGCAGTTAGGCTACAAAATCGGTATCGTTTCAACCGTAAACCTTAACCATGCAACCCCCGCAGCTTACTACGCACATCAGGCAAGCAGAAACAGCTACTATGAAATAGGACTTGAAATGGTTGAAAGTGATTTCGATTATTTTGCAGGCGGCGCGCTGTTAAAGCCTACCGGAACCGACGGCGACCAGACAAGCGTGTATGAGCTTGCAGAAAATGCCGGCTATAACGTTATCATGACCTACGAGGAAGCGGAAGCCTTAAAGCCCGAGGACGGAAAATCAATTCTTATTGCGGAAACTCTTGCAGACAGCAACTCTATGTCCTACAACAACGATAAGAAAACCGGCGAATGGGCGCTTTCGGACTACGTTGAAAAGGGCATCGAAATGCTGGACAATGAAACAGGCTTCTTTATGATGGTTGAAGGCGGAAAGATTGACTGGGCTTGCCACGCAAACGACGCTAAATCCACAATTTCAGATACCGTTGCTCTTGCAAGCGGCGTAAATGAAGCTCTTGAATTTTACAAGCAGCACCCCGATGAAACCCTTATCATTGTAACAGGCGACCACGAAACAGGCGGCCTTACAATCGGCTACGCAGGAACAGACTATGATACATACCTTACAAACCTTAAGAATCAGAAGCTTTCCTATGCTAAGTTTGACAGCGATTATGTAACAAAGTACAAGGAAAACAATTCTTCCTTCAAGACAGTTCTCAGAGACGTGAAGAAGCTCTTCGGTCTTATGACTGCCGACGATAAGGACGCAGCTACGAACCCTAATCTTGTACTTACCGATTATGAGTATAACAAGCTTAAGGCGGCTTATGACAAGACAATGAGCGGTGAAAAGGCTGAAACTCAGGAGGAATACCTGCTCTACGGAAGCTACGAGCCTCTTACGGTTACAATCACCCACCTTATCAACAATAAGTCCGGCGTAAACTTCGCTTCCTACGCACACACAGGACTTCCTGTTGCGGTATATGCTAAGGGCGCAGGCGCAGACCTCTTCTGCGGCTACTACGACAACACAAAAATCTACGATAATCTTGCCGCTCTTACAGGCGTAAAGTAAACCGAAAACCATCCTAAAATCATACAATTCTCCGCAGTTCCTCCGCTGTTTTGGCAGCGGGGGAATTTGCACAATGAGGTAAATATGCAAAAAAATATAAAGGAAAAAATACGTTATTACGCTCCCGTTCTTGTGGCAGTAGCTGCGATTATCGTACTTATGTTTATCCCCACGGGCTATGAAAACAGAACTATCTATCAGGAAACGGAGCGAGTCAGCGCAAGGGTGATTTCTACCGACAACAGCATGATTATAGACACGGGGCTTATCCGTTCGGGAGAACAGAGCTGCGAAATAGAATTTCTTGAGGGCTCATTCAAGGGGCAGACCTGCACTGCGGTGAATATGCTGTCCGGTTCCCTTGAAACGGATAAGATTTTTACGGCAGGCGATACCGCTTACGTCCGCATAAGCAGCCGTGACGGAGAAATTCTTTCCGTTTCGATTACCGACCACTACCGCTTGCCCTGGGAACTGCTGCTTGTGGGAATATTTGTAACCGCCCTTATTCTTTTTGCAGGACAGACAGGACTTCGGGCGGTGCTGTCCTTTATACTTACAATACTGATGATATGGAAAATAGTTGTTCCCCTGTATCTTGGCGGGGTTTCGCCGATTATATCGGGAATAGGCATAACAGCTCTTTTGTCCGTAATAATCGTAGCTCTCGTTTATGGCTTCGACAGGCGTGCGGCGGCTTCCTCTCTCGGAATAATCATAGGACTTGGCTTTACAGCGGCGTTAGGCGCTGTTTTTACCCGCCTTATGAACATTCACGGCGCAGTTATGAGCGGCTCGGAAAGCCTGCTGTACTGCGGCTTTCAGGATTTAAACCTTACCGAAATATTTATGGCGGCGATAT
>JBJERM010000160.1:0-17566 GCA_051882315.1 Ruminiclostridium sp. | reverse complement strand
GGGTCAAGCGCCGTCGCGCTTGCCGGGGGTCAAGGGGGCGGGCAGCCCCTTGGCTCAAAAATCTCTCTCCACGCATCCGCCGCCCCATTCAACGAGGGTAAAGCCGGTGCGGGTGTAGGTGGGAAGGTTCTGCGGCGGGAGAGAAAGGGGAGCTTCGGCGGGGGTATAGGTCATAAATACTCTTATCGCCGTGTCGGGGGCGGGGGAAACGGTAAGAGGGGCAAGGGCAGAGTAGCTGTTAGTGTGGAACTTTATTATATTATAGGGGTTTTCCTGCATCTGCGGCAGCCAGTAGATTATAAACTCGTTTGCTTCTCTTGGGGTAAGACCTATTTGCAGCAGCTTCTCACGGAGGAAGTCTGCGGTGTCCGCTCCTGCTACGCAGTAGCCGCCCTCGGTTTCGGGAGCTTTGCCGAGAATACCCTCCCAGTAAAGGCAGTAATATTCGTTGCCTTTTTCGTCATATAGAGTGCCGTCCGGCTCTGCCGTAACCTTCCAGCCTTCGCCGTATTCGGGATAGGTGCAGGTGAACTTACCGCCGGCGGTAAAGCCTACCTTTACCGAAACCTCGGTTTCCTCCTCCGGATACAGATAGATTACGGGCTTCATAGCTCCCTCGCCGCTGCCGTAAAAGCTGTCAAAGCTTACTTCCTCAAGACCGCACCATGAATCTGTGGTCTGTAAAGCCTTTACACAAAGAACAGTCTTAAGGTCACGGTCGGTCAAGGGAATTGTATTCTCCTTGTAGTCTTCCTTGTAAATAGCGGCTTCGGATATTCCGAAACGGGAATCTATAAGCTTATAGCCCTCGCTTATACTGCCACAAAAGCCGCTCATAAGATACCGGTAAACCGCAAAGCCATCGCTTTGTACCGGCTCATCGTATTGGCTGTCATCGTAGCTTATATAGTCTACTCTGTTGCCCTTCCAGATGTCGGTAAAAATATGCTCCTTTTCTCCCGCAACAGTTTCTACCTCTATTTTCTCGCCCATATAGTAATACTCATAGTTTGCTTTTTCGGCGGAAATCGAGGAAAGCCTTGTGCGGAAAATCTCCTCGTGGGTAAGGCGGTTGTTTTCAAGGCGGTAGATATAGCCTATTCCGTGGGCGTCGGGCTTTCCGGTGTCAAGATTTACGTCAGAAATCCCAAACCAGCAGTTACTGCCCTCCTCCATAAACCTGCTCCCAAGGTAAAGGGCGGAGTTCTGTATATCGTTTCCCGCCGTATAAACCGAGTCAATATATTTCAGAGCGCCGCTTTCAATGCGGTAAATATCGGTGGTTACTGCCTGATGAGTTAAAAGGCTGAAATCCTTGTCGCCGGTTATATTTGTTGCACGAAGCTTAGATACAAGCAGCTCGTGTTTCTTATCCCCGTCCATATCAAGAAAGCCGATATTGCAGACGGTTTCATCATATATCTCGTCTAACTCCGCAAGCAAAGCAGAGTAATACTCGTTTTCGCCGCTGTCCTCCTCGCCCTTGTCGATTATGGAGTCGGTGTCCTCTGTTATTATTTCGCAACCGAACACATAGCCGCCGCCTGCTCCCATATAGGCGTAGGTTTCCGTATTATCCGAGCTCATACCCGTTATTTCGCAAAAGCGGCTGTAGGAGATATAGCCCTCCTTTTCGCTGTAAATAGTATTTCCCGAATAGGAGCAGTCTGCATAAACGTAGCTGTTATCTGCGGGCAGGTCGGGCATATCGCAATCTCTGAAATCCTCCTCCGTAAGATAAATAACGGGGGAGTCTATGTAAAGCTTTTTTCCGTTTATGTCGAAAAGAAATTCGTCGGCGGAGGTATATAAAACGCCCATATCGCTGTTCCTTACTGCGGCAGGCTCGGGGATAAACTCGATAATTCCGCTTTCCTCGGGGCTTAACCGCATAAAACCCCGTGCATATACTGAGCCTGCGGAGCTTATATATATCTGTCTTGTTCTTATAATATCCGCTGTTTCTATTTCGCCGCTGTCGTTTTGCATAAGCACCGCAATATCCTGTCCCCATTCCTTTGGAAAATCGGAAATTGTGCTTACCGCTTTTGAAATCCGCTTTCTGCCCTCCTCGTCACCCTCGGCGATAAAGCCCGCTGAGGCTCGTGAGCCGTTAAGCTCTCCCGTTTTGAGGATTACGCTGCTGTCGGAAAGAATAGTATCTACGGAAAGGGCGGGCGACTGCTGATATGAGCCGCTGCCAAAGGCGGTAATCTTTACGTTAAATCCGCCCAAATCCTCGGCGGTAAGGCGGTAAAGACTGAAATTTTCGTCTTTTTCGCTGTTTTCCTCTTTTTCGCCGTTATTTTCTTTTTGCTCCTCTTTTTCGGGCAGAACTTCTCCCGCCGCTGTTTTGGTTAAAGCGCCGCTTTCCGTTTTTTCTGTAACGGCGGGAGCGGTATCACAGCCCGAAGCAAGCAGGACTGCCACAACAAGAGGGATTATTTTCTTTTTCATATAAAAACTTCCTTTCACGGAAAAATATCCTTTTATATAATATAACAGCAAAATCCCATGGTTCGTTACAATGATACCATATTTTTTACAAAAAATAAACCGCATTTCCCCTATTTACCCAAAAATATTGCATTTTTATGCGAGATATGCTATAATATAAAAGGTTATACCTTACAGGCTGTCGATAAGCCACCGTCTGCGTCGTCAGCCGCATAATGGCAGGCACAAAGCCTAGCCATTATGCGGTTTCCTAGCATACGATGACTTCTCGCCACCCTAAATTATTATATAACTACTGCATAAAAAGGCACAAGGAAAGGACGCTTCAATTGGCACAGATTACGGATTTTAAAAATGAATATACAGGACTTACGCCGGAAAAAGCGGCGGAAAATATAAAGCTTTACGGCTACAACAGCGACACAAAGCTGGACGAAAAGACAAAGGGCTACAACCCCGCAAAAGCCTTTTTCAACCTGCGTTTTGTGCTGCTTCTTGCTGCGGCGGTTTTAAGCTTCTTCTACGGGGAGATTGTTACAGCAATTGTTCTTGTTGTACTCTGCGGTATCTGTACCGCTTCGGAAATCATTGTGAATACCCGCTGCGACGAGTATTTCTTTATGCTTAAGCGCCGCTCAAAAACCGAGTTCAGGGTTGTAAGAAACGGCGAGGTTGTAACTGTCCGCCGTGAGCAGCTCGTGCCCGACGATATTCTTATCTTAAGCGAGGGGGAAAGCGTTCCCGCAGACGCACACCTGCTTGAAATACACGACCTTACCGTAGATGAAAGTATTTTCACCGGGAGCAAGACTCCTGTAACCAAAATAACCGGAGCAGACAGCCTTAACGAGGATTTGAAGAAAAGCTGTATCTATAAGGGCACAAAGATTGTAAGCGGAAGGCTTGCTGCAAGAGTTACCGCAACAGGCGTTGACACAAAGGCGTTTAAAACCTTCGGCGCTCCCGCTGAAACGGACGAGTACTATACAGCCCTTGAAAAGCTGGTGCTGAGAACCTCAAACGTTTTCAATATTATTGCGGCAGTAATGCTTGTTTTCGGCTGTCTTTTCAGCTTTACGGCTATCGACATCAACAACGAAAACCCGATTTTAAATACCCTTTACAACACTCTTTACCCCGCAATTGCCTTTGCCCTTTGCTTTATTCCTGCCCAGACCCTTTCAATGGTAAGGCTTTACTACATAAAGGGCGCGAAAAAAATCGAAAGCAAGAATGTTGTTATTAAAAATCTTAAGACAATCGAGCATATTAACGCAGTTACCTGCGTATGTATAGATAAAAGCGGAACTGTTACTAAAAACAGGACAGAGGTAGCAGAGGAGCTTACTGCAAACTCTGCTATGCTTACAAATATTTCCGTTCTTGCATGCAGCAAGAACCCCACCGACCCGATTGACCAGGCGATTATACTTAATGCAACCTTCAAGGGCGCAGACCCTAAGGAACTGCACGAAAATGAGCTTTTAAAGGAATATCCCTTTAATGAAGCTTTAGGTGCAGCAGGCAATCTCTGGACGGTAAACGGAAGCAGGCTGCTCTGCATAAAGGGAGCGCCCGAAAAGCTTCTGCCGCTGTGCGACGTTCCGGGAGATATGCTTTATACCGTTCAGAACAAGCGGATTTCCTACGGAAAACAGGGCTACAACGTGCTTGCGGTTGCATTTGCCCAGCTGACGGAGGATGAGCCCGTGCCGGAAACCATAGACAGCGCCCATTACAGCTTTATGGGGCTTATCGCCTTCGACAATCCCACAAGGGACTATATTCCCGCCGCTATAAGGAACTGCTACAAGGCGGGCATAAGGGTTGTTATGCTGACAGGGGACAGCCCCGAAACTGCGGGAGCTGTTGCCGCAAAGATAGGCATAAAGGAACAGGGAATTGTTACGGGAGATATGCTGGACGGAGAGCTTCCCGACCTTAAGGAAACAGGAGTTTTCGCCCGCCTTACAGGCGAGCAGAAGTCTGTTGTCATAAAGAAGCTGAAGGAAGCGGGAGAGATTGTTGCAATAACCGGCGAAAGCGCCTCGGACAGCAATATTCTTGAGCTTGCGGATGTTGGAATTTCCCTTGCAAGAAACGTTTCGGGAGCAGCCTTTGAGGTATGCGACATAATGACCGGGGACGACAGCTTTGAAACTGCGGTTGACACAATGAGAAGCGCACGGCAGATACACGGTAACGTAAAGCGCTGCATTTCCGCTTCCCTTACGGGGCTTGTTACGGTTATACTTTTCGCTGTTGTAAACCTTGTTCTCGGCTCACAGTTCATACTTAACCCTGTTCTTGCCACAATAATTTCAGCCTTTATAGTTCCTGCTGCGGCGTATATGTTTATTGAGAACACCGCCGACCTTAAGACGGGCATGAACCCCTCGGTATATATCGGACAGGGCGTTTTAAGAAAGGGCTTCTTTATCCGTCCTTTGGTGCAGGCGCTGGGAATTGCCGCCGCAGAGGTGATTTTCTACCTTATTTCCTCGGGCTACGGGGTAAACTCTGCTGAAACGGTAAGCAATCTTACGCCGCAAAGCTCTGCAAATTTCCTGCTTATATTCGTATTCGGTCTGCTTATTTCCTGCTGGGTAAACCTTTCGGAAAAGAGCATTATTACGGCGATAAGGTCGGGACAGTCCTTTGCGGGAACGGTTACAGGCATACTTGTAGCGGCGGCGCTTATACTTGTATTCGTGCCTTTCCTGAATACAGCCCTGGGACTTGCCTCGGTTGACCTTATGATGGTAGTTATCGCCCTGGTTGTAACGATTATATCACAGCTTCCCGCTGAGCTTATGAAGCTTTCAAGAAAGTAAGGTATTTATGCAGAATTTACTTGCCGTCCTTTACGGGCTTGTTTTCGGAGTAGCGAATATTATCCCCGGAGTTTCGGGAGGCACAATGCTGGTAGTTTTCGGCTGCTACGATAAGGTGTGCGGTGCGCTGTCCTTAAACTTCAAGGAGATAAAGAAAAATATAGTATTTCTTGTATTTTTCGGAATTGGCGCAGTTCTCGGAATACTTGGCTTTTCCTTTGTGATAAGCTGGCTTTTTGCAAACTTCCCCACACAGACATATATGTTCTTTATGGGGCTTATAATCGGAAGTATTCCTCTTATAATAAGGAATGCGACGGTAAAGGAAAAGTTCCGTCCCGCCTGTATTGCTCCTTTTTTAGCGGCAATAGTTCTTGTTGTTGGGCTGTCGATGCTTGAAAAGAACGGCGCTTCCGAGCCTTACTCGCTGGACTGCACAACAGAGGGCAGCAAGGTTACTATTGTAGTAGAAAATAACAGCGACAGGACAATAAAGAACTGGGAGATAGGAATTGAGGACTACGGCTTTGACCCGAAGTACAATATTTCGGGAGCAAAGCTTATACAGAAGCACTCTATCACAGAGAAGATAAAGTCGCTTTTCACCGAAGTTCCCGACCCCTTCAACACATTTGTGCCGGAAGAAGCTACTGCCACAATACCGCCACACGAAAAGCTTCAGATTGTAATTGACACCTGCGGAAGAGATACAAGCAGCATTACGGCGGATAATTTCAAGCTTGATATAAGCTACGCTATGGACGTTCCCTTTTTCCTGACTCTCTTAGGAGCTTCTCTGATTGCAGCGGTAGCTATGATAATTCCCGGCGTTTCCGGCTCATTTATAATGGTACTTCTCGGCACATACAGCACGGTTATAAGCGCTATCAAGAATCTTGATATAATGGTTCTTATTCCCGTAGCGGTGGGCGTTATTATAGGTATAGTTTTCGGCGCTCGGCTTATATCGGCTTTACTGAAAAAGCACAGGCTTATAGTTTTCAGCGCAATTCTCGGTCTTGTTGCAGGCTCGATTTATGCAATTCTTCCCGAGGGCTTCGGACTTAATCTTGCTACCCTTATCGGGGTGTTTGCTTTTGCGGCAGGAGGTGCGGTTTCCTACCTTGTGGGAAGAAAGACAGAGATTGAAGAGAATTGAGCAAGGGGGCTGCCCGCCCCCTTGACCCCCGGCAAGCGCGACGGCGCTTGACCCGTTTGAAGCTTGATTACAGGTAAAGCTGAATGGGGTTGGATTGGTGCACATTCACAGGTTTTGTGCAGGAGATAGAAAGGATATTTTATGCAGGAAGTTATAATGGCGAAATACGGGGAGATTGCTCTTAAGGGGCTTAACAGAAGCACCTTTGAGGACATTCTCGTTAAGAATATAAAGCGCAGACTTAAAAAAATGGGAAGCTTTGAGATTTCCCGAAAGCAGTCTACTATCTATATAAAGCCCCTTGACGAGGGCATTGATATGGACGATGTTGTTGATAAGCTTAAGTGCATTTTCGGTATTGCGGCAATTCAGCGCTGTGCGGTGCTGCCGAAGGATTTTGATGAGATAGTAAGGCTGGGTATGCCCTATCTTGAGAATGCTCTTTCCTGCGCTAAGACCTTTAAGGTAAACTCGAAGCGGTCGGACAAGTCTTTCCCTATGAAGACTCCCGACATTCAGCGGGAGCTTGGGGCGGCGATACTTGAAGCCTATCCCCACCTTACGGTTGACGTACACGAGCCGGACGTTACGGTTATACTTGAAATTCGTGACGCAGGGGCTTATCTCAACGCAGACCGCATAATCGGCGCAGGCGGAATACCCGTAGGAAGCAGCGGGGCGGCGCTTTTACTTCTTTCGGGAGGAATTGACAGTCCTGTTGCGGCGTATATGATGGCGAAGCGGGGAATTAACGTTGACGCTATTCACTTCCAGAGTCCGCCCTACACCTCGGAAAGAGCGCTGATGAAAGTAGAAGAACTCTGCTCGGAGCTTACGCCCTACTGCGGGGACATACGGTTTTACTGCGTTCCCTTTACGGAGATACAGGAAGCCTTGCGGGACAACTGCCCGGAGGAATACTTTACGATAATAATGCGCAGAATTATGATGAAAATAGCGAATGCTTTCTGCGCCGGCCACGACTACAAGGCGCTTATTACGGGCGAAAGCGTTGGGCAGGTTGCAAGCCAGACAATAATGGCGCTGGGCTGCACAGACAAGGCGTCCGACGTTCCCGTTTTCCGTCCTGTAATCGGAATGGACAAGAAGGAAATCGTTGAGATTGCAAGAAAAATCGGAACCTTTGAAACCTCGATACTGCCCTACGAGGACTGCTGTACTGTATTTACCCCCAAGCACCCCCGCACAAAGCCACAGCTTGCCGAGGTAGAAAAGGCGGAGCAGATGTTTGATTTCGGACCGCTTATTGAAAAGGCGGTACGGGAAACAACCTTCAAGGATTTCCGTGCGGCGGACTTCAGGGGACCCACTCTCTGAGCCTTACGGACGTAACCTGCGGCACATCTGCGGAGTGTTTTAATATAGAAGAAAAACCTTCATAATATAGGGAATTATTTACAATATGCTTACAAAACTTGACAAGCTTGCCGATAATGTAGTACAATTACTAATTGAAAAAAATGCCGTTCTTTCCACGGCGGAAAGCTGTACGGGCGGGCTTATATCGGAAAAGATAACCGCCGTTTCCGGCTCCTCCTCGGTTTTCGGCTTCGGGGTATGCACCTACGCAAACGAAGCGAAAATGAAGCTGCTGGGAGTAAAGGAAGAAACTCTTTCTTCCGTTGGGGCAGTATCCGAAGAAACCGCAATTGCCATGGCTGAGGGGATAAAAAAGCTTTCCGGCTCGGATTTCTCGGCTTCGGTAACGGGAATTGCAGGGCCTACGGGAGCAGTAGAGGGAAAGCCCGTGGGAACGGTTTATATAGGGATAGCGACGCCGGAAAAAACCTATGCAAAGCGGTTTTTATTTACGGGAGAAGCTTTCCCCGAGGAGGAAAGCAAGAGAGGCGCAATAAGGGCAGAGGCGGCTTATACCGCTTTGTCTTTGATAAAGGAAGAAATAGAAGAATTATAACAAATTTCAGGCTGACGAGAAGTTGCCGTATGCGAGGAAGCCGCCATGCGGCTCGGCTTTGTGCCTGCCGCATGGTGGCTGACGAAGCAGACGACAGCTTATCGTCTGCCTGAGTGCAAAAGAAAGAGGACTGCTTATATTATGTCGAATTTTATGGAAAGACCCCGAAGCAGGGGTTCGGGAGCTTCCTCGGGGAAGCGCTTAAGGCAGGAACAAAGGGAACATAAAGCCGAGGGCTTCAACGGCAGCGCCTTTCGCAAGGAATCGAAAGACTCAAAGGACGCAGTAGCCGAAAAACGGGAAGAGCAGGCAAGGCTTGCGGAAAAAAGGCAGGCTGAAGCCGTAAGAGAAGCGCAGGAGCGGGCAAAAAAGGCGGAAAAAGAGCCTGTTCCACAGGCTAAGCCCACAAAGCCTGCGAAAACTGCGAAGCCTTCAATACCCGAAAATCAGCAGAAAGCCCCGAAAGCGGCTGCGCCCGCTCCTGAGCCTGCGAAGCAGGAGATAAGGGCAGCGCAGAGGCAGGAAACAAAGCCAGCCGTAAAGGAAGAAAAAATCGGGGAAGAAGGGCTTGCTGCAAAAGAAAAAGAGATAAAAAGGACAGAACCCGCCGAGCTTTCCGAGGAGTTTATCTCCTCTCTCAGAGCTGAAAAGCCCGCCGAAGCGAAAAAGCCCGCCGAAAAGGAAACGGGGCTTCCTAAGCTTTCGGACGAGTTTGTGGCTGCGGTTAAAATGGAGCAGCCCGAAATTGCCCCATTAACCGACAGCTACAAAGAGGAAGAAAAAAGCGGTGATACCGAAAGCGGGGGCTTCTCAGATGAGCTTATTGACAGCGCCCTTAACGCCGTAAGACATAACACCCCAGAGCCGGAAGTCATGCAGGAATTAAGCTGGGGCAGAGAGGAAGCAAAGGAACCGGAGAAAGAACCCGAGGAAACCGCAGAAGAAGATACCGAGGCGGAGAAGGGCGAGGATATTGAAACTCTGCCTGCGTCGGCGAACCCCGTTCATCTGGGCAATACAGCAAAAATAAGCGCCGCAAAGGGCGACAGGGAGGAAGAGGAGCAGGTGCTTTATTTCGGAAATTCCGGCAGAAGCTTAAAGCCCGCTTTTGAAGCGGCGGCAGCGCCCTTCGTTTCCTTTGAGGGCAGTAATGTGGCAGAAAAGGCAGAGGAAGCGGAAAAGGCTCTTCCACGCCGCACAATAGACAACGACCCCTACGAAATGGGCACAAAGGCGCAGAACTCCATTGAAAGAGCTGCGAAAAGCGCCTTTGCAAACCGTCCCTCAGGCAGACGTCCCTCCGGCTACGGAAACAGCGTTCCCCGCACAAAAGCAAAAGCAAGCGGAGTGAAGGGCGGGGGCAGCGGCGGCTCCAATAATGGCAACAAGCCGAAAAAGCCCAATATCTTTGTCCGTATGGTTCGGGCGATTTTCCCCTGCAAGGGCGACGGAGTTGCAGAGTCGGTAAGAAAGGTAATTTTTGATATTGCGGTAATTGCATTCGTTATTACAGGCGGCTCGGTTGTGCTTGACCTGCTTGACGAGGCTAAGCAGATAAATATTGTTGATAAGGAAATCGAGGAGATTTACGACAACTCCATAAACGGCACAATAAACCTTGAGGACACGGAAATCCAGCAAATTCAGCAGGAAAAGCCGGGTATAAGCGACAGCTTCCTTGAGCTTTACGCAAAAAACAACGATGTTGTAGGCTGGATAAGAATAGGAGAAGCGGGAACCGACGAGAACGGCAACCAGAAAGCTGTTATAAGCTATCCCGTTGTTCAGGCTGAGGATAACAAGTACTATCTTGACCACAACATAAATAAGGAAGAAAGCAAGCGTGGCGCAATCTACGCCGATTACAGGAATATTTTCTTACCCGATAATCTTTCGGGCAATACCGTCCTTTACGGACACAATATGTCCTATGGTGACAAGATGTTTGCAAAGCTTTCCCGTTACTATGACGGAAGACTTGACGGCGACACCACCGACAGGCTTGCCTTCTACAAGAAGTACCCGACTATAACCTTCAACACCCTTTACGACGACTCCGAATGGAAGGTTTTCGCCTGCGTTCTCTTTAATACGCAGGAGGAGCTTGGCGAGGTTTATCCCTACCATACAGTTCACGAATTTGCCAACAAGGAGGCTTTCAACAGCTATATCCTTGATATTATGGACAGAAGCGTGCTCTGGACGGACGTTGACCTTACCTACGGCGACAGTATCCTTACCCTTTCCACCTGCTACTACCCCTACGGAAAGGAAAACGCAGATACCCGCTGTGCGGTGTTTGCAAGAAAGGTAAGAGAGGGCGAAAGCGCTGAGGTTGACGTTTCTAAGGCAGTTATCAACACCAACCCCCTTAAGTTCAGATACCAGTACGAGCGTGAGGGCGGAAGCTGGCAGGGAAGAACCTGGGATACCTCGAAGCTTTTAAGCTATGAAAGCTGAGAGAATATTTCAGCAAGAACTGCAATATATTTAGGTAAGAAGCGGACAGTAATCTGTCCCAAAAAATATAATTTACTGAAAAGGATGTAACAAAATGGCTGAATTAAGAAAAGCAAAGAAGGCGGCGGCGCTTATTGCCGCTATGTGCATTACCCTCGGTATTGCGTCCTGCGGCGAAACCGAGGAAAGCGCAGAAACGGAAAGCTCCGTTTCCACCACGGCGCCCCAGGAAGCTACAACCACCAAGGCAACCACTACTGCCCCCAAGGTAACAACCACAACAACCACAACCCTTGCTCCTCTCCCGGTTATGGAGGACTATAACGACTGGTACGAGAAGAACAACGATATGGTAGGCTGGATTCAGATTGACGGAACGCCTATCGACTTCCCGGTTCTTCAGAGCGAGGACAACAAGTATTACCTGACCCACGACTTCGACCATAACGAGGTAAAGCAGGGCGCTATCTTCGCAGATTACAAGTGCACCTTCACCACAAGAACCCGTCCCGCAAACACAATTCTCTACGGTCACAACATGAGAACAGGTCCAAGCTTTGCCAAAATTACCACATACTGCCCCTGGTACAGCGATTACAGCAGAACGAATATGAATATCAATCAGTACCTTACCGCCCCCACAATCACCTTCGACACCGTATGGGAAAAGGGTACATATAAGGTATTTGCGGCAATGTATGTTAATACCCAGGAAAAGCACGGCGAGGTATTCAAGTACTACAAGCAGAGAGATATAAAGAACGAGGGCGAGTTCTACAACTATATCGCAAAGATTATGGACAGAAGCCTTTTCTACACCGATGTTGACCTTGAATACGGCGACGAAATCCTTACCCTGTCTACCTGCTATTATCCTCTCGGCGATACCGTTGATACAAGATTTGTTCTTTATGCAAGACGAGTAAGAGAAGGCGAAAGCGCTGAGGTTGATACCTCCAAGGCTTACATAAATCCCGACCCGCTTTACTTTGACTACTGGTATCAGTGCTACGGCGGAAGCTGGGGCGGAAGAAACTGGGATACCTCAAAGGTCAAGGGCTTTGACGAATATTTTGCAACCCACGAGGAAGCTACCCTTGCAGAAATGGCAGCTATCAACAGCTGATAAAACCCGTATTTCAGGGTGGCGGTTTATCGTCAGCCTGCATTAACAGTTAAAACAAAGGATTTATAAATGCCTGAATTAGAAATTACCCCGAATACCCCGAAAAAACAGCCCGTAAGGCGCCGCCCACCCCGCAGAAGAAAGAAAATGGGCCCTGTTGAAAGCTTTTTAAGCGGAATTTTCCCCTGGAAGGGAGATTCGACGGGCGAAATTGTCCGTAAGCTCGTTTTCCTTATTTCTATTGTCGTTCTTGTTGCGGCAGGAATTATAATGCTCAACTTCTACGTCTTCCGTGACAACGCAAACACCGAGGACGCAAAGCACTGGGCTGACCTTAAGGCGCAGAACGCCAGCGACGAGGTTATCACCATAATGATGACGGATAAGGACGAGGATAGCAGCGGCAGCGACGGCGAAGGCAAGGAAGTCGAAATTCTCGCAGAATATCTGGACTACTACGAGCAGAACAACGACTTTGTGGGCTGGATTTCCCTTTATCCCTACATACAGTACCCTGTTGTTCAGTATACGGACAACGAGTATTATTTAAAGCATAACTTCTCCGGCGGCTACAACGAAAACGGCACAATCTTCGCCGATTATCAGGGCAAGATAACCGCAGACAGTATGCCGGGAAATACCCTGCTTTACGGTCATAATCTTATTACCAACAACTATTTCCAGCCCCTTTCAAACTACCGCAAAAAGGGTATGGAGTTCCTTAAGAACAACTATCTGCTCCAGTTCGACACTCTTTACAACAGAAACAGATACTTTATCTTCTCTGTTTTCCTTACCAACACAAAGGAAGAGCACGGAACGGTGTTCGATTACTGGAACAAGGTTTATTTCACCTCCAAAAGCGACTTTGACAACTATATTGCGGAGGCGCTGGACAGGAGCTACTTCTACACGGGAGTTGACCTTGAATACGGAGATGAAATTCTTACCCTTTCAACCTGCGATTTCTCAATGTTCTCGGATATGAGGCTTGTGGTTATGGCGAGAAAGGTACGAGACAACGAAAGCCTTACCCTGGACACAAGCACATTTATCGACAACACGGGCTTTGACGAGGAAGGCAACGTAAAGAGGAAGATGTTTGAAGCCTACTACGAAACCTACGCCTGTGAGTGGGCGGGAAGAAAGTGGGACCCCGCATATATCAAGGATTTTAAGGGCTACGATGAATAAAGGGCTGAAAACAGCCAATATTTTAAGTGCAGTAAGAAAAGCGTAAACTAAAGTCGGCTTATCGTCGGCTAAAAAGGCGGCTTATCGTTGGCTTTTAAAAAGGAGGTGTTACTACGGATAAGTGTTCAGCAGCAAGAATTGCGGCGGCGCTGGCTATTATAAGCCTTTATGTGTTCCTTTTCGGAATAATGGGCACAATAGACAGCATAGATATAAGCATTTCCGCCGAAGATACGGCTCCACAGATACAGCAGACCGATGAAGCTGTTACCGTACCCGCAGTAACCTCTGCGGTGGACGAAAACGGCAGGGCGATTTATACATACGCCACACAGATAAATGTGGTCAATGGAAAAAAGCCCTCCCTCGGCGACTACACAATGACCGAGGAAATGCTTATAATTTCCGACGCCGTCACCACCACCGCAGCTACCTCTCCCGATGATTTCGTTATGGAGCCGGAGGACTTCGACTATACGACGCCAAGAAAAACCTCCGCACCCCAGACGGCTGCGCCGGAAACCGCAGCAACAACCTCAGAAACAACCCCGGTTTCCGTAGAAACGGAAAGCTCCACCTCAACCACCCTGCCGCCGGAAACGGAGGATGACGAGGAGGGAGAGCCCTACGAAGACGATATTGAGGACATCAATGAGGAGGACGCCACCGAGGAGGAGGAAACCACAGAGGAAGAACTGGACGACCCGGATATAACAGAGGACGAGATACCGGAAACTGCCCCAACAGAGGAAACAACCAAAAAGGAAACGGAAATTACCGACAGCGTCGAAACCCTGACGGTTAATGCAGGCGGCACGATTGTTACCGATTCTGCCCTTAATATTGTGGCACAGGCGGTTATGGGAGAAATCGGCGGCAGCTTTAACGAGGAGGCTATCAAGGCTCAGGCGATTGCCGCATACACCTATATCAAGTATTACAACGACAACAATCAGAATGCCTATGTAGTACTGAAAACCCCAAACGACAAGGTGCTTAAATGCGTAAGCGAGGTTCTCGGAAAGGCGATTTACTACAACGGAAAGCTTATCCAGTCGGTTTACTGCGCTTCAACCGCAGGCTACACCGCTTCCGCAAAGTCGGTATGGGGCGTGGATTATCCTTATCTCCAGAGCAGGGAAACGGATTTCGACAGGCTTTATGACATCAACTACGGCAGAAAGCCAACCTTTACCTCTGCGGAAATAAAGGACTATGTTGAGCGCAACACGGGTATTATTCTCACAGGCGACCCGTCCAAATGGTTTACAATCGAGTCCTACGTTGACAGCGTTTATGTTGGCAAAATGACTATCGGCGGCTACTCAAGCTTCAGCAACGGCTCCCGTGACGTAAATATTACGGGCAGAGTATTCCGTGAAACAATTATGGAATACGATATCCGCTCCGCAAGCTTCGACATCGCCTACGACCCCGACTCCGATATGTTTACAATCACCACCTACGGCTACGGCCACGGCGTAGGTCTTAGCCAGCACGGCGCCAATATCCTCGCCACCCAGTACGGCTACACCTGGCAGCAAATCCTCGACTTCTATTTCACCGGTACTTATGTGGAGTGAGAATTTGTTAGAGAATTTTAAGAGAAATATATGTGTTTTTGAAGGGGGCTAACGCGCCCCCTTATAATAAATTCTTCCTCTTGAGGAGGTATGCGCCATAGCGCATACCGACGGGTTCAAAAATCATAGATTTTTGAACATACCCCATCGGGAGCGCACGGGCGCTCCACCCCAGAAAGCTTGATTTACAGTCTTGCTTTTTGGGGGATTTTTTATGCACATTCGCAGTCTTTGCGGGCTGAATTGTTCGGGCAGTTTTGCTTAGTGGGTAAGTAACGATTATTGCTGTACTCATAATCTGTTCTGAACGCCCGCCGCTACACCGCGAAGCGTCTGAAAGTTTTTCGCGCAGCTTGCTGCGTAGCTTCTTTTCAAAAAGCGTCCTTCTCTTTTCTCTGTTTCTCTCATAAAAACACAAATACCCCTCTTTTCTCTCTCATAATCTCTTCTCTCTTACTCTCTCTTCCTTGACAAAATCTCTTTAATAGGGTATAATCTAAGCAGAAAAAGCAGAAAGGAAACAGAAGAGATGAATGTAAAACCACAGAAGGGGATGCAGGAATACCTGCCTGAAGCGGCGGCGCAGAGGGACAGGCTTATGAATATAATACTTGACACCTATAAGGCAAGCGGATTTACACGCATATATACGCCTGCGGTGGAGAGTGCGGAGAACCTGGACAAGAGCGACGGAGGGGATAACCTTAACCTTATATTCCGCATAATGAAGCGAGGGGAGAAGCTGGCGGCGGCGCTGGCGGAAAACCCCGTAAACGAGAAGAACATCTGCGACTTAGGGCTGAGATACGACCTTACCTTGCCCCTTTCAAGATACTACGCCAACAATAAAAACGACCTGCCTACGCCCTTTAAGTGCATACAGATTGACAGGGTTTATCGGGCGGAAAGACCACAGAGAGGCAGACTCCGTGAGTTTGTGCAGTGCGACATTGACATACTGGGAACTGACTCAATCTGCGCTGAAATCGAGCTTATTTCCGTTACAGCAAAAGCGCTGGGCAAAATCGGTATCGGGGAATTTACCGTAAGAGTAAACGACCGCAGAGTGCTGAGAAACTCCCTGCTCACCATGGGCTTCCCCGAGGAGGCGCTTGATACCGTTTCCGTAACCTTCGACAAGCTGGATAAAATCGGCGTTGAGGGGGTTTCGGCGGAGCTTACCGAAAAGGGTATGCCGGAATCCGCAATCGAGAAGCTTTGCGAACTGCTCAAAAAGGGTAAGCTTACTCTCTCTGATATGGAGAGATACTGCGATGAAAACGCAAAGGAAACCCTCGCCCAGCTTAAAACCATTATCGAAACCGCAGACAAGCTTTCCCCCGACTACTCCGTTGAGTTCGACCCCTCTCTCGTTAGGGGGCAGGGCTACTATACCGGAACTGTTTTTGAAATTTCAAGCAAGCAGTTCGGCGGAACGGTTGCAGGCGGCGGAAGATACGATAACCTTATCGGCAGATTTACAGGCTCCGACGTTCCCGCTGTGGGCTTCTCAATCGGCTTTGAGCGTATTTTCTCAATCGTCTGCGAAAACGGCATAAAGCTTGCGGGAGCAAGAAAGAGAACCGCAATCCTCTACAAGTCCGAGGATATTCTCGCCGCAATCGCAAAATCCGCAGAGCTTGAAGCAGAGTCGGACGTTACGCTTTGCCTGCTTACCAACCCCAAAAAGGCGGATAAGCAGTATTCAAGGCTTCGTGACCAGGGGTTTGACGAGATAATTAAGATGTACTGATAAAACGACTGCTCTCCGGTTGAGGGGAGCAGTTTTTTGAGATTCTGAGATTTTTGAGCCAAGGGGGCTGCCCGCCCCCTTGACCCCCGGCAAGCGCAACGGCGCTTGACCCGATTGAAGCTTGATTTATAGTCTTGCTTTTGGGGGTAATTTTTTATGCACATTCACAGTTGCGGTGCTTTTTGATTAACAGGGAAGCTGCGATTATCGCTACTGTACCCTGTTCTTTGCATTATCCGCCCGCTTTGCGCGAAGCGGCTGAAAGTTTTTGCTAAGCTTTTTTCAAAAAGCGTCCTTTCTTTTTTCTTTTTTCTCTTATCTCTCTCAATCTCTCAAAATCTCTCCTCAATCTCCAAACCAACTGAGAAACAGCTCATAGAGGGCGAAGCGGAACTCGATTTTGCCGGTATCGGCGGCACGGCTGTCGGCGGTCATTTGGGCGGAGGCTTTTTCGTCCTGATAGAGGGGGCGGAGGGTTACGGGGTAATTCATTTTTGAAACTGCGGGAAGGCAGACGGAGGGGAAAAGAACGCACCACCAGTTTTTGCCCTCGCCCTCGCCTAAAGTCACCTGTAACGAGTCATATTCGCCTGCGGGGAGGGTGTAGGTGCCGTACATACGGGTGGGGAAATTTACCTTTTCTATTTTGCAGGTGGCGGTGTAGGGGCAGCCCTGCAATAAAAGAAACTCGTTGGCACGCTCCTCTATAAACGCAAGATTGCGGCGGGCGGATTCCTTGGCGGCGGTTTTGGTGGGGCAGGAGGCAAAAATATAGCCCAGGTCGTTTATTATGTAATCACGCAGGGCGTATTTTACCCGCTGGTCCTCGGCGGAGTCGGAGTTTGCAAGAATATGCAGGCGAAAGGCGCTGTCCTGAATTTTTTCGCAATTGCGGGTGAAATCAAAGGCGGCGGAGAGGATTATTGCAATTGCGGCGGCAATAAGCATTGAAATGTCAAGTAATTTGATTCTGTCCTTCATTTTTCTTTCCTTTCTTAATCGTTATTTTAAAGGCTTTAGCCTTGCTTTCTGTTATCATTTTTGGAAAAATTGCCTATTAGATC
>JBJERM010000159.1:0-4917 GCA_051882315.1 Ruminiclostridium sp. | reverse complement strand
AGAAAAGGAATTGAATATGAGCTTACAAAGAAATCAAATATCAGAACAGCAGAATACGGACTTGACGAAGCCGCAGCTGGACTTGAACGATTTGTATCAGAAGATACTGTCCCTTCGGGAACAGGACAGACAAGAAGCGGAGGACAAATTGCAGTTAGCGCTCCTGTTAGCAACAACGGAGAAGATGTGCAGGGGCTTGACCGATTTTATGACCGCTACCGAAAGAGAGCTAAAAAGAATGAACAGCAATCAGCTGAACACGCTGAACCTGCAAGAGCAGTACAGAAAAGAAATAAGGGCAGATGTCGTTGATATTCTGAATAAAATTTACGGCACTATTCAGAAACAGCAGGCGGCTTCCTTTGCAAAAATGCTTGAAACCTCGCAGAAATCTGTTGCCGCTTTGGAAACAAAAATCGCAGCCTGCACCGAGAAATGCAAAGTGCAGACTGCTAACGTAAAAAGTGCCATTGAGGAAATGCGTAAGGTCGAAAACTTACGGGATATTCTGCACTGGATTTCGCCTGTTGCCGTCATTGCGGATTTGGTTGTGCGGCTTATTCAGTGCTTTGGATAAGCGTAAGGAAATCGGGCATAGTCGAAATATTCATTGACTTGCAGAAATCCATCACCACGCCGCACTTTTCCTGTATTTCGTTTTCAGCGAGTAAGCTTTTGTAAACTCGGAACGCTTCTTCAAATGCCGAAAAAGCGGAAGCAGTATTCTGAATTTGCAGATAGATAATGCCTATATCAAGATAAAGGTCGGCATAATCGATACACATATCGGTATTCGCCGCCTTTATCTTCTCTGCACACTTTTTCATTTCACGGATTGCCTTTATTGGTTCTCCGAGGTCGCCCATAAGATTTGCGTAATTGTGGAGCATAATGACAACATCATTATTCAGCTCGTTATGCTCCCACATATATGCAAGCGCAGTTTCCATTGACTGCTTTGCAAGGTCGGTATTGCCGTTCAGATGATAGCAGTAGCCGAGGTTCATATGAAGATTTGCGGCAAGGTGCAGATTTTCTTCGGGAATACAGGCTTCTATCGCTTTCTTTGAAAGAGAAATTGCCTTGTTGTAATTTCTGTTTAAAAACGCTTCAACAGCGGATTGACAATCATAGAACAGCGCAAGATCGTTAGGAGTTAGCTCATCTTTATACTTATCAAGTTCGAATACAATATGGCGCATACCGCTTTCGTATTTATACTTTTCGATATACGAAAAAGCGTCCTCGATAAAACGAATGTAAAACATTGAATTATCCTTTTCGGCATAGCGGATAACGCTTTCTATAACTTCAAACAGCGTTTTTCTATATGAAATGTCCTCCCCGTGCCGCAGACAAATTTGATGAACGGAATTAAGCAGAGCATTACAGTTTGAAACTGACGGACACAAATCCTCAACAGCAATATCCCTTACAATAGGCAAAAGCGCAATTCTATCCATTTCGGGATTAGCGATAAAGCCAAGCTCTACAAGTTCGTTTATATCGTCCATTGTGTCAAGCTCCAGCCACTTTGCAAGCATTCTTGCACGGATACCTGTTTGCGGAACAAAGACCATACAGCGCATAATGCTTTGCTTGTCCTCGTTGAGAAGATAGAGCGAAAACAGCGTGCGGATATGATTGTAATATGTAGCTTTGGTGTTTACGCCGTCCTTGTTGATACCAATTTTATCGGTACTGTCGGGATTTGCACTTGAATTTAAAAGAGCAGACAAAAGTTCCTCAGGCTCAAGCATTCCCTTCTGCAAAAGTCTTGCCGACATTTCCACAGCAAGGGTATGACGATATACAGCTTCGATTATTTTTACAACAGTTTCACGATTTCGTTCAATGTCGGAATAGAACTTTCCTGCAAGAGTTACAAGGGTATCAATATCAGAAATTTCCGCAAGCTGAAAGGTTGTTCCGATTTCAAAATTACTGCGTGTGGTAAAAATAACACGGCAGCTGTAATTCATAATTGCACCGAGTTCGGCTTCATAAGCGACGGCAGTATCAAAATTATCAATGATAATAAGCGTATCGTTTTTAAGACTGCGTAAAAAACGGTTGCGCTTTCTGAAACGCTCGGTTTCGCGCTCCCCAGAATTATCGTCCGCAAAATCCATATCCATAATCATTCTATGCAGACTGCCTTCATATCTGAAATACAAAATATTGACGTATTCCTTTTTGTATGCAGCTGCATAGGCTTTTGCAAGTTCGCTCTTGCCGATACCTGCAACGCCGTGAATGAAAACCTTGCTGTGCTTATTCAGTAATTCGTGCAGATTTTCAAGTTCTATATCTCTGCCGCAGAAATATTTGCAGGGCTTCGGGGCTTCACAGCCGAATATTATATCATCAGCCGCCGGTGATAATGACATAGTAGTCAGCAGCTTTGTATCACGCTTCTCAAAGCGGCGGTTTATAGCGAATATTATTACATTTGCGATAAAGGCGGCGCTGTTATCGCTATAATCGGCAGTCAACTCATTTCTTTTCTGCTCTGAAACAGACATATCACTCAGCACGAGGTTATACAAATCCTGCACCGCCATTTTTTCGTCACAAAGCAAAGGGAGTATATATTTTTCAATATCAAAAGCAAGATTTTGGGCGGCAGATTTATGCTGATAAAATTCAGCAATTCGTGGACTTACAGCGGCTAAGCCTTTTATCCAACGGTTAATCTGGGCATTGTCAAAATCAAAGTCGTCGTTCTTTTCCGCAAAGGTGTAGAACAGGTCGTAGATAAGCTCGGGCTGGGTAGTAGCGTTGCCCTCGCTTATGTATTTCCGTATTATTCCGATTACCGAGCTGAAATCACAACGGTTCATTTTGACGACCTCCCAATAGTTTTGTTATATAGAGTATATCACATAAGAATAGTTTTTTCAATAGAAAGGAGGCTATCTATGACAGATGAATGGAACGGTTTTGCATATTTATTGGCAAATCTGATTGAAAAATATGCAGCGAAAATCACTTTTGATGATTTGCCGACGTTTCATGAAGTCGATACTGCCAAAAACAAAAATGATTGTATAAATGAAGAATTGTCTATTGACAATAGCTATAAAGAATGATACAATACACGTGATGAATACGTCCAAACTTTGTGATACATCATCACGTATATTTTTCTGATAGGAGATGAGTGTTGAATATGGCGACAAAGGTTTATACATACACAAGAGTTTCAACTGCAATGCAGATTGACGGTTACTCTTTAGATGCTCAGAAATCACGAATGAAAGCGTTTGCCGACTATAATAATTATGATATTGTCGGTGAATACGAAGACGCAGGTAAATCAGGAAAATCCATCGAAGGCAGATTGCAATTCAATCAGATGATGGAAGATATTAAGTCAGGTAAGGACGGCGTGTCTTATGTCCTTGTATTCAAACTTTCACGCTTCGGAAGAAATGCGGCGGACGTGCTCTCGACGCTGCAAGTTATGCAGGATTTCGGAGTAAACCTTATTTGTGTTGAGGATAGTATAGATTCCTCAAAAGACGCAGGAAAGCTGATGATTTCAGTTTTGTCTGCCGTTGCAGAAATTGAAAGAGAAAATATCCGTGTTCAGACAATGGAAGGGCGTATTCAGAAAGCGCGAGAAGGTAAATGGAACGGCGGTTTTGCTCCATACGGTTACAAATTGATAGATGGAAATCTCGTGATAAATGAAGAAGAAGCCGAAGCTATCCGTATTATTTACAATCAGTATGTGAACACGGATACGGGTGCAAACGGAATTGCAAAATATCTTGAAGAGCACGGTATTCGCAAAATACAACGGCAGAATGGGAAAACTCCGCTATTTAACGCTTCGCTTATTCGTATGATTTTGAAAAATCCGGTTTACTGCGGCAAAATTGCTTACGGTCGCAGAAAAATGGAGAAGGTACACGGAACAAGAAATGACTATCATCTTGTAGAACAAGACAATTACCTTCTTGTTGACGGGCAACATGAACCTATAGTATCTGAAGAGTTATGGCAGTCCGCACAAGTTAAGATTCTTGCTCAATCCAAAAAGTATGAGCGTTTAAACACAGGTAAAAACTCAAGGGTGCACCTACTTTCCGGTATTGTTAAATGTCCCGTATGTGGCGCCGGAATGTATGGTAATAAATCAATCAAACATAAGGCTGATGGCACAAAGTATAAAGAATTCTTTTACTATGGCTGCAAACACCGAAAAATGCAAAGGGGCTATAAGTGCGATTACAAAAAGCAGATAAGCGAGGAATTGCTTGATAATTCAGTATCAGAAATTATCATCAAACTGGTAAGCAATCCGAAGTTCTCCGCTATGATTCAGGATAAAATCAATATGCAGGTTGATACAGCTGCCATTGAACAGGAACTTGCCAATTACGAAAAGCAGCTACGACAAACTTACTCGATTAAATCAAAAATCATTGAGGAGATTGATTCACTTGACCCCGATGATAAGCACTATATAAAACGTAAGGCAGACCTTGACAATCGTCTTTATAATATGTATGATAAGATAGAGGAAATTGAAAATCAGCTCATTGCCGCAAGAGCAAAAAAACAGTCCATTGAAGCCGAAAAGCTGACAAGCGATAATATCTACAAGGTGCTGATTTACTTTGAAAAGCTGTACGCTATGATGAATGATTCGGAAAGAAGGCAGCTTATCGAATCCCTCGTTTCCGAGATACAGGTATACAATGAACGCCAGCCCAATGGGCAGTGGATAAAGTCGATAAAATTCAAGCTTCCTATTATAGAAGAAGATATAAGCATCTGTTTGGACAATGGAAATCACGTCGAGACGGTAGTGCTTTTATCAAAACAGCATACAAATGCTGAATAAATCGTACAAGGCTACCTCTAAAAACCATAGTGCCTCAGATGCGCAGTCAGATTTTTCGTCAG
>JBJERM010000158.1:0-17637 GCA_051882315.1 Ruminiclostridium sp. | reverse complement strand
TTGCGGCGGCTTCGCCGCCTTTCGGCGCTTCGCGCCTTGCCGCGCGGAGCGCGGCACCAAATCTCACTATATGTGCATAATAGCCAAAATATACCCTGTAATTTCTGATATTTTCTACATCACAAATTTCAAAAAAGTGTTGTAATCATGGACAAAATGCTGTATAATAATTGTTGCACACTGCGAATACGCTATGAAACCGAAGGTTGCGGCTTATGCCGGGAATTTCGGCGGAGCATGTCCCGCTTGAAGCGGGGCGAAAGATAAGGCAGCGGCGCCTCCCTTGCCCTCTGGGAAGGGTTTGTCAGCGGCAGATACCCCCGTTATCGTTTTTGTAGGTGGGGCGAGAACGCCGTTATACGGAACACACGATATAGTGTAACGCATAAAGCCTTATTATTGCGGGAGCTTCTCCCGTACTTTCACAATCCGGCGCACCATTGTGCAAATCTATGAAAGGGGATACGAAAGTGGCAGTTAAGGAAGTTGTAAGAGTTAAGATCAAGGGCTACGAACATACGATTGTTGACGCAGCAGCGACAAAAATCGTAGAAACAGCCAAGAGAACAGGTTCAAGAGTTGCAGGACCTATTCCGCTTCCCACCAACAAGGAAGTTATCACAATCTTACGTGCTGTTCATAAGTACAAGGACAGCCGCGAGCAGTTCGAGCTCAGAACTCACAAGCGTCTTATCGACGTAATCCGTCCGACTAACAAGACAATCGAAGCTTTACAGAGCCTCGAGTTACCGGCGGGCGTAGAAATTTCAATGGAATTCTGATTCCCCACAGAGCTGCACAAAATGCAGCCGAAGAAGAAGTTTCGAGTTATGTTGGCGAAAGCCAACCGCTAACCAAGGCAGATACGCTGCACTTGGTCACGTTGAGGAAGCTCAACCAATAACCAATAGGAGGAAAAACCATGAAAAAGGGTTTAATCGCAAAGAAAATCGGTATGACTCAGATTTTCGATGAAGCAGGAAACGTAGTTCCTGTAACAGTTGTTGAAGCGGGCCCCTGCGTTGTTGTTCAGAAGAAGACAACTGATAACGACGGCTATGACGCAGTTCAGCTCGGTTTCGGCGACATCTCGCCCAAGGCAGTAAACAAGCCTATGCAGGGTCATTTCAAGAAGAATGACGTAGCGTTCAAGAGAACTCTCAAGGAATTCAGACTTGATGACACAAGCGCAGTAAACGTAGGCGACATCTTAAAGGCTGATACTTTTGCAGTAGGCGACGTTATCGACGTTCAGGGTACCAGCAAGGGTAAGGGCTACCAGGGCGCAATCAAGCGTCACAACCAGCACAGACTTAAGATGACTCACGGTGCCGGCCCCGTTCACAGAGAGCCCGGTTCAATGGGCGCTTGCTCGTCCCCTTCAAGAATCTTCAAGGGCAAGGGCATGGCTGGTCACATGGGTACTGATACAGTCACAGTTCAGAATCTTGTAATCGTCAAGGTTGACGCAGAAAACAATCTTATCGCAATCAAGGGTGCTGTTCCCGGTCCTAAGGGCGGAGTGCTTTGCATTACTGATGCGGTTAAGGCGTAAGGAGGAGGATCACGATGGCAAACGTAAAAGTATATGATATGAACGGTCAGCCTGTTTCCGACCTCGAGCTTAATGATGCAGTATTCGGTATCGAGCCGAACGCAGTAGTTATGCATGCAGCAGTTGTCAACTACCTCGCAAATCAGCGTCAGGGTACTCAGTCAACCCTCACAAGAACAGAGGTAAGCGGCGGCGGTAAGAAGCCCTGGAGACAGAAGGGTACAGGTCATGCAAGACAGGGCTCCACAAGAGCTCCCCAGTGGACTCACGGCGGAGTTGCTTTAGGACCGAAGCCCAGAAGCTACAGCTACTCATTAAATAAAAAGGTTAAGAGACTCGCTCTCCTTTCCGCTCTCTCGTCCAAGTGTGCAGACAACGACATCGTAGTTGTTGACGCAATCAAGGCAGACGAGTTCAAGACAAAGACAATCGTTAATATGCTCAAAGCGCTTAACGTAAACGAGAAGGCTTTAATCGTTCTCGACAGCGTTGACCAGAAGGTAATCAAGAGCGCTGCGAACATTCCCGGCGTTAAGACAACGCAGGTAAACACACTTAACGTTTACGATATCTTAAACTACAACAAGTTTATCGTAGTTAAGGGTGCAGTTGCAAAAATTGAGGAGGTATATGCATAATGGAAAAGACAGCTCAAGACATTATCGTACGTCCTATTATTACAGAAAATTCAATGGATGGACTTGCTGAGCGCAAGTACACCTTTGAGGTAGCAAGAGGCGCTAACAAGATTGAGGTTAAGAAGGCAGTTGAAGCGCTTTTCGGCGTTAAGGTTGCCAAGGTAAACACAATCAGCGTTAAGGGCAAGAAGAAGAGAATGGGCCGCTCAGAGGGCTACACTTCCGACTGGAAGAAGGCTATCGTAACTCTTACCGCGGATTCCAAGACAATCGAATTCTTCGATGGCATGATGTAAGGAGTGAGATAAATGGCTATAAAGACATATAAACCTGTCACCCCCGGACGCAGAGGCATGACAGTTATTGATTACAGCGGCTTATCTAAGGTTGCTCCTGAAAAGAGCCTTCTTGAAAGCCTTAAGAAGAAGTCCGGACGCAACAGCTACGGCAGAATTACCGTAAGACACAAGGGCGGCGGAAACAGAAGAAAGTATAGAGTAATCGACTTCAAGAGAAATAAGCTCGGTATGAATGCCGAGGTTAAGACAATCGAATATGATCCCAACCGTTCAGCATTCATCGCTCTCGTTCAGTACGAGGACGGCGAGAAGAGATACATCTTAGCTCCCGAAAAGCTCGCTGTCGGCGACGTAGTAAGAAGCGGCGCAGACGCTGATATCAAGCCCGGTAATGCACTTCCCTTAAGCTCTATCCCGGTTGGTACAGTTATCCACAACATCGAGCTTCACCCCGGAAAGGGCGCTCAGTTCGTTCGTTCCGCAGGCAACATGGCTCAGCTTATGGCTAAGGAAAACGGCATGGCACTCATTCGTCTTCCCAGCGGCGAGTTAAGAAACGTTGCAGAGAACTGCATGGCAACAATCGGTTCCGTAAGCAACGCAGAACACGCTAACGTAAACTACGGTAAGGCAGGCCGTGTAAGACACATGGGTATCAGACCTACCGTAAGAGGTTCCGTAATGAACCCGAACGACCATCCTCACGGTGGTGGTGAAGGTAAGTCTCCTGTAGGCCGTCCCGGACCTGTAACTCCCTGGGGCAAGCCCGCTCTTGGTTACAAGACCAGAAAGACCAACAACAGAACCGATAAGTTTATCGTTAAGAGAAGAAACGACAAGTAATAATCACAAGTTGTTGTTAATAAGAGTCCGTACCGAAAGGGTAAAGCGGAACTCATTAACTTGCAGCGTAACTTGAAAGGAATTTTACACTATGAGCAGAAGCATAAAGAAAGGCCCTTATGTCCAGGAAGTCCTTCTCAAGCGCATCGTAGCTATGAACGAGGCAGGCGAGAAGAAGGTTCTTAAGACATGGAGCCGTTCCAGCACAATATTCCCTGATTTCGTAGGTCATACCATTGCGGTACACGACGGAAGAAAGCACGTTCCGGTTTATGTTACCGAGGATATGGTCGGACATAAGCTTGGCGAATTTGCTCCCACAAGAACCTTCAAGGGTCATGTAGGAAGCAAGACTACCAAGAAGTAAGGAGGAGAAACGAATGGAAGCAAGAGCTGAATTAAGACAGGTTCGTATTTCTCCCCGCAAGGTAGGAATCGTACTCGATCTTATTAGAAACAAGCCCTGCGAAATCGCAATGGCTACTTTAAAGAATACTCCCAAGGCTGCATGCGAGCCCCTTATCAAGCTTCTCAAGTCTGCTATGGCTAACGCTGAGAACAACCACAGCATGGACCTCAGCCGCTGCTATGTAGCTGAATGTCATGTAGGCGCAGGCGTTACTCTTAAGAGAATCAGACCTGCTGCAAAGGGCAGCGCACACAGAATCTTAAAGAGAACATCCAACATCGTTTTGGTTGTCAAGGAAGCAGAGTAAGGAGGAGGTAAACTATGGGACAAAAGGTTAATCCGCACGGTCTTAGAGTTGGCGTTATCAAGGATTGGGATTCCCGCTGGTTTGCCGGAAAAGCAACCTTTGGCGACACACTCGTAGAAGACTACAAAATCCGTGAGTTCTTAAAGAAAAAGCTTTACAAGGCCGGCATCCCCGCTATCGAAATCGAGCGTGACGCAGCTAAGGTAAAGGTAAATATCCAGTGCGCTAAGCCCGGTATGGTTATCGGTCAGAAGGGCGCTGAAATTGAAAAGCTCAGAGGCGAGCTTGAAAAGCTTACAAACGGCAAGACCGTTATCGTAAACATCATCGAAGTAAAGAGCCCCGACCTCAACGCACAGCTGGTTGCTGAAAACATCGCTTCCCAGCTTGAAGGACGTGTTTCCTTCAGACGTGCTATGAAGTCCTGCATCAGCAGAACAATGAAGCTGGGCGCTAAGGGTATCAAGACTACCGTTTCCGGTCGTCTCGGCGGCGCAGAAATCGCTCGTTCCGAAAGCTACCACGAGGGCACAATCCCGCTTCAGACACTTCGTGCAGACATCGACTACGGTGTTGCAAGAGCAAACACAACCTACGGCGTTATCGGCGTTAAGGTATGGATCTACAAGGGCGAAGTATTAAAGGGCGAAATCCCCGCTAACAAGCCTGAAAGACCTGCCAGAAGAAGAAACGACAGAAACGGCGAGGGCAGAAGAAACTTTAAACCCAGAGCAGAAAGAAAAGAAGGGGGTAATGAATAATGTTACTTCCAAAGAGAGTAAAGTACAGAAGACAGCAGAGAGGCCGTATGAAGGGCAAGGCTCTGCGCGGCAATACAGTTTCCAACGGTGATTACGGCTTACAGGCTTTAGAGCCCGCATGGATCACTTCCAACCAGATTGAGGCTGCCCGTATCGCTATGACGCGTTACATCAAGCGTGGCGGTCAGGTTTGGATCAAGATTTTCCCTGACAAGCCCGTAACTGAGAAGCCCGCTGAAACCCGTATGGGTTCCGGTAAGGGTTCACCCGAATACTGGGTTGCAGTAGTTAAGCCCGGCAGAGTTCTTTTTGAAATCGCCGGAGTAAGCGAAGAAGTTGCAAGAGAAGCTATGCGTCTTGCTATGCATAAGCTCCCCATTAAGTGCAAGTTCATAGCAAAGGAACAGGAGGTTGCTGAGTAATGAAGATTACAAAGGAAATCAGAGATTTATCTGAAATCGAATTACAGAACAGAGCTGCTGAATTAAAGCAGGAGCTTTTCAACCTCCGTTTTCAGCTTGCGGTAAATCAGCTTGACAACCCTACAAGAATCAGCGCTGTCAAGAAGGAAATCGCAATCATCAAGACAATTCAGCGCGAGCGCGAGCTTGCTGCAAACAAGTAAGAGGGAGGAGCAGACTAAATGGAAAGAAATCTTAGAAAAACCAGAGTCGGCATCGTTGTAAGCGACAAGATGGACAAGACAATCGTTGTAGCAATCAAGGATAACGTTCGTCACCCTCTGTACAACAAAATCATCAAGCGCACAATCAAATTAAAGGCTCACGACGAGGAAAACACCTGCAATATCGGCGACACGGTTGAAATCATGGAAACAAGACCGCTGTCCAAGGATAAGAGATGGCGTTTAGTAAACGTAATCGAGAGAGCTAAGTAATAACGGAAGGAGTTAAAAACTATGATACAGATGCAGACACGTCTTAAGGTCGCTGACAACACAGGCGCTAAAGAGCTTATGTGCATCAGAGTCCTCGGCGGCACACGCAGAAAGTACGCAAATATAGGCGACGTTATTATAGCTTCCGTTAAGAAAGCAAGCCCCGGCGGCACAGTTAAGAAGGGCGACGTTGTTAAGTGCGTTGTCGTTCGTTCCGCTTCCGGCTTAAGACGCAGCGACGGAACCTATATCCGCTTCGATGAAAACGCAGCGGTAATCATTAAGGAAGATAAGACCCCCAGAGGAACTCGTATCTTTGGACCAGTAGCAAGAGAGCTTCGTGATAAGGACTATATGAAGATTTTATCACTTGCTCCTGAAGTATTATAAGGGAGGAAGCTTAAGATGAACGATTTACACGTTAAAACAGGCGATGAAGTAAAAATCATCTCCGGCAAGGATAAGGGCAAGACCGGTAAGGTTTTACAGGTTTCTCCCTCCGAAGGCAAGGTAATCGTTGAAGGCTGCAACATGGTAACAAAGCACGTTAAGGCTAAGAGACAGGACCAGCTCAGCGGTATCGTAAAGGCTGAAGGCGCTCTTTATGCGTGCAAGGTTATGCCCGTTTGCCCTAAGTGCAAGAAGGCTACCAGAGTCGGCAACGAAGTAAAGAACGACAAGAAAGTAAGAGTTTGCAAGCATTGCGGTGCAGAACTCTAAGAAGCTTGACAGAGGGGTCGGATAAAGTAACTTCCGGCTGCTGTCGGTAAGGAGTAAATAAAATGGCAAGAATGAAAACCTATTACAAGGAAACCGTAGCTCCCGCACTGTTCAAGAAGTTCGGTTACAAGAGCGTAATGCAGGTTCCTAAGCTTGATAAGATTGTTATCAACGTAGGCTGCGGCGAAGCTAAGGACGACCAGAAGAAGATCGATGCCATTATGAGCGACATAAGCCAGATTACAGGTCAGAAGCCTGTTGTCTGCCGCGCTAAGAAGGCTATCGCAAACTTCAAGCTCAGAGAAGGAAATATCATCGGCGTTAAGGTTACCTTAAGAGGCGAGACAATGTACGAATTCTTAGACAGATTCTTCAACATCGCTCTCCCCCGTGTTCGTGACTTCAGAGGTATTAACCCCAATTCCTTTGACGGCAGAGGCAATTACAGCGTAGGCATCAAGGAACAGCTCATATTCCCCGAAATCGAATATGAAAAGATTGACGCTATCCGCGGTATGGACATTAACTTTGTAACAACAGCTAAGACAGACGAAGAAGCAAAAGAGCTGCTCGCTCTTATGGGCGCTCCCTTCGCTAAATAAGAAAGGTTAAGGAAATAAATATGGCAAAGAAATCAATGGTTGCTAAACAGCAGCGTCCTGCAAAGTTTTCCACCCGTTCTTACAACAGATGCAAAATATGCGGCAGACCTCACGCTTACCTGCGTAAGTTCGGTATCTGCAGAATTTGTTTCAGAGAGCTCGCTTACAAGGGACAGATTCCCGGTGTCAAGAAGGCAAGCTGGTAATTTTACATCAATTTAATAAGGAGGAAGCAGACAATGCAGATCACTGATACTATCGCAGATATGCTTACAAGAATCCGCAACGCTAACACAGCGAAGCATCCGTCTATTGATGTACCTTGTTCTAACGTTAAGAAGCAGATAGCACAGATTCTTGTTGACGAAGGTTATATCAAGAACTTCAGAGTTATCGAAGACAACAAGCAGGGTATCATCAGAATTACTTTAAAGTATACTGAGAATAAGTCACAGGTCATCACAGGCTTACGCAGAGTAAGTAAGCCCGGTTTAAGAATTTACTCGAACTGCAAGGATATGCCCAAGGTAATGAAGGGCCTCGGTATTGCAATAGTTTCCACTTCCAAGGGAATTATGACAGACAAGAAGGCAAGAGAATTACACGTTGGCGGCGAAATCCTCGCTTTCGTATGGTAATAAGGAGGAACAGATATGTCAAGAATTGGTAAAGCCCCGATTACTGTTCCTGCCGGCGTTGACGTTAAGGTTGACGGCTCAACAGTTACAGTAAAGGGCCCTAAGGGCACCCTTACAAAGGAATTCAAGCCCACTATGAAGATTACTGCTGAAAACGGAGTTATTACAGTTGAACGCCCCGACGACGAGGCAATCAACCGTTCTCTCCACGGCCTTACAAGAACCCTCATTCACAACATGATTGTAGGCGTTACAGAAGGCTTCTCCAAGCAGCTGGAAATCAACGGCGTCGGTTACAGATGCCAGAAGCAGGGCAAGGATTTAATCTTAAACATCGGCTACTCCCACCAGGTTGTAGTTTCCGATACCGAAGACATCACAATCGAAGCTCCTCAGCCCAACCAGATTGTTATCAAGGGTATTGATAAGCAGAAGGTTGGTCAGTTCGCTGCCGAAGTAAGAGGCAAGCGTCCTCCCGAGCCTTATAAGGGCAAGGGCATCAAGTATGCCGACGAGGTTATCCGCCGTAAGGAAGGTAAAGCCGGCAAGGGCAAGAAGTAAAGCATAAGGAGTGATAAGAAATGATTAAAACAATCGACAGCAATAAGAACAGAATCAAGCGTCACCAGAGAGTACGTAATAAGATATCCGGTACTGCTGCTTGTCCTCGCCTTAATGTTTTCCGTTCCGCCAAGAACATCTACGCTCAGATTATTGACGACGAAGCAGGAGTTACCCTCTGCGCTGCGTCCTCCAATGAAAAGAGCTTTACGGAATACGGCGGCAACTGCGAAGCAGCCAAGAAGGTTGGTCTTGCACTTGCTGAAAGAGCAAAGGCCAAGGGCATCAGCGACGTAGTATTCGACCGTTCCGGTTACGTTTATCACGGCAGAGTTGCTGCACTTGCAGACGGTGCCCGTGAAGGCGGACTGAATTTCTAAAATAATATAGGAGGATAAAGCTTTGGCACTTTTAGACGCATCAAAATATGAGCTCGCCGAAAAGGTTGTTGCTATTAACAGAGTATCAAAGACCGTTAAGGGCGGACGCATTATGAAGTTCTCCGCACTTGTAGTAGTAGGCGACGGGAACGGCGTTGTAGGCTTCGGTCTCGGTAAGTCCAACGAAGTTCCGGACGCAATCCGCAAGGGCATTGAGGACGCTAAGAAGAACCTTATCAAGGTTTCGCTCAAGGGTACTACAATCCCCCACGAAACAGTAGGTAAGTTCGGCGCAGGCGCAGTTTTAATGAAGCCCGCTCCCGAAGGTACCGGCGTTATCGCAGGCGGTCCTGTTCGTTCCGTAGTTGAAATGGCTGGTATCAAGAATATCCGTACGAAGTCCCTTCGTTCCAACAACCCCTGCAACGTAGTAAGAGCTACAATCGCAGGTCTTGCTTCTCTCAGAGACGCTGAGCAGGTTGCTGCAATAAGAGGTAAGACTGTTAAGGAAATCTTAGGCTGATAAAGAGAAAGGATTGAATGTCTTATGGCACTTAAAATCAAGTTAGTAAAGTCTCTCATCGGTCGCAAGGACAGCCATATCGCTACCGCTAAGTCCTTAGGACTCAGAAAGATTGGCGATGTTACCGAACAGCCCGACAACGCGGCTACAAGAGGCAAAATCAACGAAATAAACTATATGGTTGAGGTTACCGAGGAATAATCGGAACTTTAAACGCACTAATTTCATAGGAGGTGTAACCATGAAGCTACACGAATTATCTCCTGCTGAGGGCGCAACAAAGGAAGTTAAGCGTATCGGCCGCGGACACGGTTCCGGTCAGGGCAAGACGGCAGGTAAAGGTCACAAGGGTCAGTGGGCACGTTCCGGCGGCGGAGTTAAGCCCGGATTCGAAGGCGGTCAGACAAAGCTGGCTATGCGTATCCCTAAGCGTGGTTTCAATAATATTTTTGCAACAGAGTATGCAACCGTTAACGTTTCCGAATTAGAGGCACGTTTTGAAAACGGCGCTGAAATCGACGAGGTTGCTCTTATCGAATGCGGATTATTAAAGAAGACCTACGACGGAGTTAAAATTCTCGGCAACGGCGAGCTTACAAAGAGCTTTACCGTAAAGGCTGCCAAGTTTACCGCAGCTGCTGCTGAAAAAATTGAAAAAGCAGGTGGAAAGGCAGAGGTGGTATAATGTTTGAAGTCTTTCGTAATGCGTGGAAGGATATAAATCTCCGCAAAAAGATTTTATACACATTATTCATCATTGTCATCTTCCGTTTAGGCTCCTGCTTGTTCGTTCCTTTTCTTGACAACGAGGTAATCGCATCCATGATGGGCGAGGGCACAGTCCTCTCCCTGCTGGACACCATGACGGGCGGAGCATTAAGCCAGGGAACTCTGTTCTCAATGTCAATCACGCCCTACATCAATGCGTCGATTATCATTCAGCTGCTTGCAGTTGCAATCCCTGCTCTTGAAAAAATGAGCAAGGAGGGCGACGAGGGCAGAAAGAAGCTGAACAAGATAACAAAGTTCACTTCTCTCGGTCTTGCCCTTTTCCAGGCAGTCGCTTACTACATCTATCTGAGAAATCTTAATGCAGTAAAGTACACCGACGGCTTCGGCGGAGTTCTTGCCGCAATCACAATTGTTGCCTGCTTCGTTGCGGGTGCATCGCTGATTGTATGGCTGGGCGACCAGATTAACGAAAAGGGTATCGGAAACGGTATCTCTATGATACTTTTTGCAGGTATCGTAGCAAGAGGTCCTTCCGCTGTATTCACTATGGTTCAGTCTATGACTGCTGATATGAAGAACGCAATTCTCGTTCCGATTATCCTTATCATCTTCATTCTCATGATAGGTCTTGTAGTTCTTATGACCAACGCAGAGAGAAGAATCCCCGTTCAGTACGCAAAGCGTGTTGTAGGCAGAAAGATGTTCGGCGGCCAGTCCACTCATATCCCGATTAAGGTAGCTATGGCGGGCGTTATGCCGATTATCTTCGCAATGTCAGTTATGGCGCTTCCGCAGACAATTTGTATGTTCTTCGGAATTTACGGTGACGGCAGAAGCGGCAACGATTTCTGGGAGGGCTTTGTACAACTGTTCAGCCAGAGCAGCTGGCTCTACGCAGTTCTCTACTTCCTGCTGATTATAGCGTTCAACTACTTCTATATTGCTATTCAGTATAATCCGGTAGAAATTGCCAATAATCTTAAGAAAAACAACGGAGCTATTCCGGGTATCCGTCCCGGCAAGCCCACGTCGGATTTCATTCAGAACTCCCTCTCAAAGATTTCACTTATCGGCGCAATTTTCCTTGCGTTCATCGCAATTTTCCCAATCATCTTCCAGAACATTACAGGTCTCAGGAACATTTCCCTCGGCGGAACAACAATGCTTATCGTTGTAGGTGTTGCACTTGAAACGGTTCGCTCGCTGGAAAGCCAGATGATGATGCGTCATCACAAGGGATTCCTGGAATAAGCTTGAGTTGGCAAGGATAAGGCTTGCGCCTTACTCCTTCCCATTCACCGACAAAAAGGAGTTTATATGAACTTGATTTTTTTAGGCGCTCCCGGAGCAGGCAAGGGTACGCAGGCTGAAATCGTCTGCGAAAAGCTCGGTATTCCCGCTATCTCAACGGGCAATATGCTCAGAGAAGCGGTTAAAAACCAGACTCCCGCAGGTCTTGCAGCAAAAGAGCGTATGGACAAAGGCGATTTGGTTCCCGACGAAATCGTAATCGGTATCTTAAAGGACAGAATTGCCAAGGACGACGCTAAGAACGGATTTATCCTTGACGGCTTCCCCAGAACAGTTTCACAGGCTGAAGCTCTTGAAGCTATGGGCGTTAATATCGACAAGGTTGTTGAAATCTACGTTCCCGACGAGAAAATCTGCGCAAGACTTTCCGGAAGAAGAGTTTGCGAAGGCTGCGGAGCTTCCTACCACGTTGATTACAAGCCTACAAAGCAGGAAGGTATCTGCGACAGCTGCGGCGCAAAGGTAGTTCAGAGAGTTGACGACAAGCCGGAAACGGTTCTTTCGAGACTTGCAACCTATCACGAAAAGACAGCTCCTTTAAAGGATTATTACAGCGCAAAGGGCAAGCTCGTTACGGTTAACGGTCAGGAAGAAATCGCCGATACCGCAAAGCTTACGCTCGAAGCGATTGAAGGTTAAGAGATGATTAAAGTAAAATCGCCTGCAGAGATACAGCAGATGCTTAAAGCCGGGGAAATAGCTTCCCAGGCTCTGGCACTTGCAGGCAGATCCATAAAGCCCGGAATGAGTACCTGGGAGCTGGACAAAATAATCCACGATTTTATCGTTGGTAAGGGAGCAATCCCCTCCTCTCTCGGATACTGCGGCTTTACCGGAAGCGCATGCATATCAATAAACGAAGAGCTCATTCACGGCATTCCCTCAAAGAAGAAAATAATCAGAGAGGGAGATATAGTTTCCGTTGATTTGACGGTGCTATATAAGGGCTGGCAGGGCGACAACGCCCGCACCTTTGCGGTAGGAGAAATTTCTCCCGAAAAGAAGCGGCTTTTAAAGATAACGGAGGAAGCCCTCTACAAGGGAATTGAACAGGCTGTTGCAGGAAAACGCATAGGCGATATTTCAAACGCTGTTCAGACCTACGTTGAGAAAAACGGCTTCTATGTCGTAAGAGAGTATATCGGTCACGGTATAGGAACGGAAATGCACGAGGACCCGGAGGTTCCCAACCACGGAAAGCCCGGCAGAGGTCCCCGGCTTGTTCCCGGAATGACGATATGCATTGAGCCTATGGTAAATTCAAGCTGCGTCGGCGTCAAGGTTCTTGATGATAAGTGGACGGTTGTTGAAGCAAACGGCAACCCCAGCGCTCACTTTGAGCATACGGTTGCAATTACAAACGGCGAACCGCTTATAATGACGCTTGAAAAGCACTGACGGGGGATTTATGGACTTTACTAAGGGCATGGTTGTTATCAGCAGGGCAGGGCGAGATAAGGGAAGCCTTCTTGCGGTGGTTGACATAAGCGACGAGTTTATTTTTACTGCCGACGGAAATGAAAGACCCCTTTCTAACCCGAAAAAGAAGAACCCGAAGCATCTGGCGAAAACAGCGATGACTGTTTCACTCGACAACATTACCGATAAGGGACTGAGACGCAGGCTGCGCGAGCTGTCCCGGAGCGAACAGGAGTGTGAATAAGGCTTGTCTAAAGAAGATGTAATCGAAGTAGAAGGAACAATACTTGAAGCGCTGCCCAACGCAACGTTTCAGGTTGAGCTGCAAAACGGACACAAGATACTTGCTCATGTAAGCGGTAAGCTGAGAATGAACTTTATCAGAATACTGCCCGGCGACAAGGTTACCGTTGAAATGTCGCCCTACGACCTTACAAAGGGCCGTATTACATGGAGAGCAAAGTAATTTAACCTATTTAAAGGAGGGTTATAACAATGAAAGTAAGACCTTCAGTAAAACCTATGTGCGACAAGTGCAAGGTTATCAAGCGCAAGGGTAAGGTTATGGTTATCTGTAAAGACCCTAAGCATAAGCAGAGACAGGGCTGATTGCCCTATTAATAACAGGAGGAAATATTATGGCAAGAATTGCTGGTGTGGATTTACCGAAGGAAAAGCGTGTTGAAATCGGTTTAACATACGTTTACGGTATCGGCAGAAAATCCGCAAATGATATTCTCGCAAAGGCAGGAGTAAATCCCGACACTCGTGTTAAGGATTTAACCGAGGATGAAGAAGCAAGAATCCGTGAAGTAATCGACGGCGGCTACACCGTAGAAGGCGATTTAAGACGTGAGGTTGCTCTCAACATCAAGCGCCTTGTAGAAATCAACTGCTACAGAGGCACTCGTCACCGCAAGGGTCTTCCCTGCAGAGGTCAGAGAACAAAGACAAACGCGAGAACACGCAAGGGTCCGAAGAAGACAATTGCAAACAAGAAGAAGTAATCAGGGAGGTAAATAAATGGCACAGGCTAAGGTCAACGGAAAGAAGCCCGTTATCCGCAGACGCCGTGAGCGCAAGAATATTGAAAACGGCTCCGCACATATCCAGTCTTCTTTCAACAACACAATCGTTACAATTACAGACCTTCAGGGCAACGCTTTATCATGGGCAAGCGCAGGCGGCTTAGGTTTCAGAGGCTCAAGAAAGTCCACTCCTTTCGCAGCGCAGTCCGCAGCTGAAACAGCAGCTAAGGCAGCTATGGAGCATGGCTTAAAAACAGTTGAGGTTTACGTTAAGGGACCCGGAGCAGGTCGTGAAGCAGCTATCAGAGCTTTACAGGCAGCAGGTCTTGAGGTACGCATGATCAAGGACGTTACCCCTATTCCTCACAACGGATGCCGTCCGCCTAAGAGACGCCGCGTCTGATTAATGAACTGAGTTAGAGTTTACTCAGAGTCGAAACTAAAATCGATATTGATTAAAAAACGGAGGTTATTATGGCAGTAGATAGAACGCCGGTACTCAAGAGATGTAAGGCTCTTGGAATCAGCCCTATGGTTATGGGTTACAGCAAGGAAACAACAAGAAACAAGAACGCAGGTATGAAGAAGAAGGTTTCTGAATACGGACTTCAGTTAAAGGAAAAGCAGAAGCTCAAGTTCATTTACGGCGTACTTGAAAAGCAGTTTTACCACTACTACGAAATGGCTGTAAAAGAAGAAGGTATCGCAGGTCAGAACCTTATCAGACTTTTAGAGACAAGACTTGACAACGTAGTATTCAGAATGGGTCTCGCTATCACAAGAAGAGAAGCAAGACAGCTTGTTGGTCACGGTCATTTCACCGTAAACGGCAAGAAGGTAGACATTCCCTCTTACAGAATCAAGGCGGGCGACGTTATCGCTTTATCTGAAAAGAGCAAGAAGAGCGCTAAGTTCGCTCAGGTTGCTGAAGCTACCAACGGCAGACTGATTCCCTTATGGCTTGATATGAACAAGGAAGCTATGTCGGCTAAGGTAACAAGAATGCCTCAGCGTGACGAGTTAGATTACGAAATCGAAGAACATCTGGTTATCGAGTTGTATTCTAAATAATAGCTTTTCAGCATATAATGCTGATGGTGCAGTTATTTTTAATTTACAATGCGACCGAAATAATACGTCCGGTTTTGCGGAGGTATATTATCGTAATTTAAAATTAACTGGGGCGCTTTGTTCAATCATATTGTTCTGTCATTTTATTGAATTAAAATGCCCTTTATACGAGGGAGTAATCCCACAATCTACAGAATTTGCAGGAGGGTCAAGGAATGCTTGAAAAAATTGAAAAGCCTGAAATAGAAACAGTCAAGCTCAAGCCGGACGGAAAGTACGGCATGTTCGTTCTCGAGCCGCTTGAGGCAGGCTACGGCAACACATTGGGCAACAGCCTCAGACGCGTATTGCTCTCCTCATTACCCGGTGTTGCAGTAACATCTGTGAAAATTGACGGCGTTCAGCACGAGTTTTCCACTATCCCCGGCGTTAAGGAAGATGTTACTGAAATAATCCTGAATGTTAAGGGCTTGATAGCAAAAATGTACGGTGAATGCCCTAAGACAGTCTACATTGAAGCAGAGGGCGAGTGCGTTGTAACTGCCGGCGACATAAAGACCGACAGCGAAATCGAAATTCTCGACCCGGGAATGCATATCGCTACCTTAAGCGCAGGCGCTAAGCTCTTTATGGAGCTTACCTTCGACAGAGGCAGAGGCTACGCTTCCGCAGAAAAGAATAAGTCTCTTATTCAGCCTGCTATCGGTGTTATCGCTGTTGACAGCATTTATACACCTGTTCTGAAAGTCAACTATACCGTAGAAAATACGAGAGTCGGACAGAGAACCGACTATGACAAGCTTATTTTAGAGGTATGGACAGACGGCACAATCTCCGCTAAGGAAGCTGTTTCCTATGCGGCTAAGGTTCTCTGCGAGCACCTTGCGCTGTTTGTTGACCTTTCGGACGAGCTTACACAGCCTGAGCTTATGGTTGAAAAGGACGATAAGAGCAAGGACAAGATTCTCGAAATGACTATCGAGGACTTAGACCTGTCCGTTCGTTCCTTCAACTGCTTAAAGCGTGCAGGTATCAACACGGTTGACGACCTTATCAACAAGTCGCAGGAAGATATGATGAAGGTTAGAAACTTAGGAAAGAAGTCCTTTGAAGAGGTAAGAGCTAAGCTCCAGTCCCTCGGTTTCGACCTTGCTTCCAGCGAGGATAATTAATTGACATTTAAATTGTCAGAAAGGAGAAACCATAATGGCAATGAGAAAGTTAGGTAGAACCAGCGATCATAGAATGGCAATGCTCAGAGCTATGGTTACATTCTTACTGGAAAACGGTAAGATTGAAACGACAGTTTCCAGAGCAAAGGAAGTCCGCAGCGAAGCTGAGAAGATGATTACTCTCGGCAAGAGAGGCGACCTCCACGCTAAGCGCCAGGTTTTCGCATACGTTACCAAGGAGTCCGTTTCCAAGAAGCTTTTCGACGAAATCGCTCCCAAATACGCTGACAGAAACGGCGGATACACAAGAATTATCAAGATAGGTCCCAGACGCGGAGACGCAGCTGAGATGGCTATTATTGAGCTTGTATAATTTAAGATAAACAAGAAAGGGCTGTTGCAGTATGTGCTGCAACAGCCCTTTTTGTGTGAGAGAAAAGAGAGGCGGAGAGAAAATAAGAGAACTAAGAGAAATAAGAAAGGACGCTTTTTGAAAAAAGCTTGGCAAAAACTTTCAGCCGCTTCGCGCAAAGCGGGCGGCAATAGCAAACATCGGCGGACATAAGCAAGGCTCGTTACTATCCCATTAAGCAAGCTGTAAAAAGAAAGCCAGCCCACAAAAACTGTGAATGTGCATCCAAAGTTCGCCTGCAAGCAAATGCAGCAATCAAGCTTCTTGGGGTGGAGCGCCCTCGCGCTCCCCGGGGGTCAAGGGGGCGGGCAGCCCCCTTGGCTCAAAAGCTCTCATATCTCAAAAACGCTCAAGTCTCAAAAAATCTCTGCATACCGATTAATCAAAATCCTGTCTCAGTAGCCGAGCTGTACATAATCTCGGTATCAGCGGAGGGGGTTATGCCTTTTGCCTTGAAAAGTTCTGTAACTGTTACAAATTCGTAGCCCTGCTCAAGATAAAAGGGGATAATCTCTTTCAGCGCTTCAACCGTCTGGTCGTTTCCCGCGGCGTCGTGGAGCAGGATAATATCTCCGTCGTCGCAGGAACGGGTTATTACTTTAGCGCGGCGTTCGGCTGTAACTTTTGGCTCCCAGTCGTTACAGCCTATGCCGCAGATAAAGGGAATATCAACACTTTCGTAAAGGTTTGAATTAACGGCTATGTAGGGCGGGCGGAAAAACTTCGGGTATTCGCCGGTGTAGCTGTAAATAAGCTCTGCCGTCCTCTCCATTTCCTCCTTTATTTCCTCCGCATCCATTTTGTCCATATAGCTGTGGGTGTAGCTGTGGCTGTTTATTTCGCAGCCCATATCGTGGGCACGCTTCATCACCTTTCCGCTTTCGGAGCTGATATTCTGCCCGATAACGAAAAAGGACGCAGTAACGCCGTATTCTTCAAGAACGTCCAAAACGGCGGCGGTTGTGGTGGTGTTGGGTCCGTCGTCGAAGGTAAGGGCGATATATTTCTTTTCGGTTTCAGCCGGAGCTTCCATAGTCGTTGTCTCCTGTTCCCTTTCAGTTTTTAGTGCAGTAGTTTCTGCTGTGGTTTTGGCGGTGGTTTGCTTTGCTGTGGTTTCAGCGGTAGTCTGCTTCGCCGTAGTTTCTGCGGTTGTCTGCTTTGCGGTAGTTTCGGCAGTAGTCTGCTTTGCGGTAGTTTCGGCAGTAGTCTGCTTCGCCGTAGTATCAGCAGTAGTCTGCTTTGCGGTAGTTTCAGCAGTAGTTTGCTCTGCCGTAGTTTCTGCGGTTGTCTGCTTTGCGGTAGTTTCGGCAGTAGTCTGCTTTACCGTAGTTTCAGCGGTTGTTTGCTCCGCAGTAGTT
>JBJERM010000157.1:0-4953 GCA_051882315.1 Ruminiclostridium sp. | reverse complement strand
ATGTCAGCGCTGCCTTCCGCCTTGAAGGTTACGGTGTAGGTGTTGATTGTGTACTTTGCAGTAACATTTGTATCGCCCTTGATGACAGTATCGGCTGTAAATGCTGCGCCATCGAATGTCCATTCGCCGGTATATCCAGTCTTACCGGGAACGGCGGGTATTGCGCTTGCGGGCACTTTAGTGTCATAATCGGCGGTAGTTCTGCCGACTACGCCGCCATCTTCGTTTAAGAATACCACATTGTAGCTTATTGCGGTATACTTAGCAGTAACATTTGTTTCGCCCGTTATTACAGTATCGGCTGTAAAAGCTACTTCGCCAACAACCCATTCGCCGGTGTAGCCTGTTTTTGCGGGAACTTCGGGGACGTAGGAAACTGTGGAGCCGGACTCAACCTCCTCGCTGTAAACCGTAACGCCATCGCCTATGAAGTAAACCATGAATGTTTCAGGTTCGGGTGTTGCAGGGGTTGTAGTCGTTGTGGTTGTTTCTGTCGGGGGAGTAGTTGTCGTAATTATCGGCGGCGCCGTTATATCGGGGATTCTCGCAGTTGTGGTGGTAGGCGGTGTTGTGGTGGTTGTCGTTGTTTCTGCCGTAGTTGTAACCGCCTTGGTTTCCGCCGTTGTTGCCTTTGTTTCTTTTTTTGTGGCAGCAGGCTTTGTTTCCTTGGTTGTGCTTGCCTTTGTTTCCTTTGTGGTGATAGCAGCCTTAGTTCCCGTAGTTGTGGCAGTGGATGTTGCAGCCGTGGTTGTGGCAGTCGCCGCAGTTGTCGGCGGCGCTGTAACGGGGGATGTGGAGGCTTCGGGAGGCGGCAAAAGGGTTGTTGTATCCGATTCGGGGGCAGCTGTGGTAGTCAGCTGGGCTGTGGTGGCTGCGGAAGACGCAGCGGTTTGCGTTTCGGGGTTATCTGCCGGGGCGCTACCTCTTAGCTTGCCCTCAACAAGCTTGCTCAGCACAAGCAGCCCGGAATCGTTGGACTTAAGCAGCTGCTTTTTGATAAGATCCAGAAGCTTGCTGTAATCAATGCCGAAAACAGGGTTTTCCCCGTTCGGAACTTCAACGTAAATATTGCTGCCTGCCTCAAAGGCAAAGAAGGATATACCGTCAATTTCAGCAGGATTTCCCGTCTTTTTATTCACTACCGTTCTTATAATAACGCAGTTGTCCTCTGTAACCAGAACTTTCTTGTCGGTGGGTCTGCCCTCGCTGTCAAGAAGCGTTACCTCCACCTTGCCGTGGAAGGTCTGTACTGTTATTGTATAGCTTCCGTCCTCATTTTCAATCACGCTTACAAGGAAGCTGGTGCCACGAACCGCCATTGTGGATTTCGGGGTTGAAACCTCGTAGCTGGAATTTGCGGAAAGAGAGGAAGTCAGCTCATTTAAGATAGTTCCCTTTACAAGCTTTATGGAGGTTCTGCTGTCGGCGGGAGAGCCCTCAGCCGTAAGCTCCAGCACCGTTCCCCCGTCAAGCAGCACATACTTGTCATTATCCATTGAAATCCGCATAGTGCTGCCCTCGCCTACGGTAAGGGTATCCCCGCTTTCAAGGTTCATTCCCACATAAGCCGAAAGCTCGCCTGTGCCCTCTCTTGAAATAACAGCGGAGCCGTCAAGCTCGAAAACCTTAAGAACACGGTATGTATCGGTACCTCCCGAAAGCAGGATTACCGCCGCAACAGCAGCGCCAACAACCACTATTGCTGCTGCTCCTATAAGTATTTTCGCTTTTGTTGACAAAGCGGATATTGCAGATTTCAAACTCATATCTACATCACCTTTCAGCGTGCTAATACAGCAAAGGGAGTATAACGCCCGTGCCGCATAATAAGAAGCTCTTACAAATGCAGCCCGACCGCCATACTCCCGTAGTTCCTAAAACTCTCAGAAAGCTAAGGCTCGTGCTTTGCGCCGCCGATTTTCATCGGTTTTGCCCTTTATTTGTAGTCGGCTGAGAATTTCTCATCAGCCTATATTTACTGTTTATTATATTTTAGCATACATTACCGAAAATTACAATAGATTTTTCCAAATTTCGTAAAATTCACCGAAAAGCACAAAATTAAGTGCCAAATTATGGTAAATATCACAAACAAAAGTTTCAAATTTCCGCAAACAGCTAATATTATTGCATTGTACGGACTGCACCGGAATCAACCCCGCAGATTAATACCGAGATTTGTAAGAAATTCCGCCGAGCGCCGCTGTTTTTCAAGAGAAGCGGTTTCTATGAGGGCGGTTTTCGCCCGGGAAAGAGAGCTGTCGTAATGCTCCCTGAACCGCCGCCAGTCTATTTTCCCCTCCCCCACTGCAAGGTGCAGGTCGTTTTTAAGGTCATTATCATTTATATGCAGGTGCTTCACATAAGATGAAAGTCCGGTTACCCAGCTGTCAATGTCCGAGCCGTAGATAACAGCATGTGCGTAGTCAAGACATACCCCGAAATTCGGCAGGTCGGAAAGGCTTTTTGCAAGAGCGGAAAGCATATCCGGAGAGCTGTCGAACATATTCTCCATATATATGTCCAAATCCGGATATTCGGGGAGTATTCTCCGCCAGAAGTTCTCGTTCTTCTCCTGCCAGCCCTTAACGTAAAAATCCGAGGTTAAAAGTGGCGTGTGGTTTGTGTGGAAAATAACTCCGCCTGCGCCGATTTTTCGGGCAAGCTCAAGGCTTTCCCGTATTCTCTGCTCGGAAATCTCCCGTATCCGCCTGTCCTCGCTGAAAACAAGGACGTCGAAAAATGCGCCGTGCATTGTGCAGCAGTCCGGAAGCTCCCTGCCCCTGTAACGGCTTATAAGCTCATCGCAAAGGTCTTTGTTGTCCATAACGTCGGGAATAAAGAAATCGTTGTACTCAAAGCCAAGACCGTATTCCTCCGCAAGGGCAAGGCTTTTGTCCAGCGCTTTTATGTCTGGTATTATAAGAAATCTGCTCATACTAAAGCTCCTTTGCTTCGGGGGTTATTGATTCGCTGTCCTTTAATTCGGCTGCGGTTTCCCCGTTAATGCCCGTAAGGGAATAGACGAAAACGCCCTTTGATTTGCCCTTTAGTGGGATTTCGCCGATAGGCTCCACGGTTATCCTGTCCTTTACCCGGTCGTAAACCGCCTCGCTTATAAGTACCTGACCTCTTTTGGCATTTGCTTCAAGTCGGGCGGCGGTATTTACCGTATCGCCTATTGCGGTATAGTCCATTCTGAAATCACAGCCGATATTTCCCACAACCGCAGGTCCGCAGTTTACGCCTACTCCGAAGCTTACCGACTTTCCGTAACGTTCAAGGAACTTGCTTTCAATTGCGTTTCCCCCGCTTACTATGTCCCATGCGGTTTTAACCGCTCTGAAAACGTAGTCATCAAGGTCGAAGGGTGCGTTGAAAACCGCCATTGTTGCGTCGCCTATGAACTTGTCAAGAGTTCCGCCGTTGGCGAAAATTGAGTTTGTGGTAAGGTTCAGATAGCTGTTGAGAATATCAACAACCTGCTCCGGTTCAAGGCTTTCCGACATAGGGGTAAAGCCTCTTATATCCACAAAAAGCACCGCAATATCACGGTTCTCTCCCCCAAGCTTTATCTGATAGCCGCCCTTCTTTGCGATTTCTTCAACAACCTGGGGCGCAACGTACTTTTTGAATGCGTCGGTTATCTTCTTCTTTTCAAGCCGTTCCTCCACATACTTTCTTATAAGGTTTATAAGGTAGCAAACAAGAGCGCCAAGAGGCAGGTATATAAGCGGGAATGAGGTTCCGCCGCCGTTCAAGACTGTAAACAGTATAATGCTTCCTGCAATAAGAACAAGGGCAAAGGGAGTAGCCGCTTTAAGTGGCAGTTTTTTCGTCAGCAGATAGGCTGCGGCACAAAGGGCGGCGATTATAAGCGCTGCTGCAAGCCTCGGGGCAGGAACAGAGCTTTTTCCGTCAAGAAGCCCCTGAACTATGTTTGCGTGTATCTCTACTCCGTACATCTGGCTTTCGCTGTTGGGCACGGAGAACTGGTCCTGAAGCCCGTTTGCGTAGGCGCCCACAAGCACGATGCAGTCCTTGAAAACCTTAGGGTCAACCGAGCCATTCAGAACTGTGCTAAGAGGAATATGCTCGTAATCGGCGGGGCGGCCTGCATAGTTTATCCACATTCTGCCGTTATCGTCAAGGGCGGGAACGTTTTCGGCAGCGCCCATATTCTTACAGTAAAGGGAATAAATCGCCGAAGCAAAGCTGCTGTAAAGCTCCCCGTCAAAGCTTACAGAAAGAATGGCGGAGCGCACAATTCCGTCGTTATCGGGGACTGAATTAACAAAGCCGGTTTCGGTACAGTCAGCTGTAATGGGCTGTTCTATATCCGCAATATTGAGATAGTTTATGTATGGCTTGCCGTTTTCGTCAAGGCAGTAGGCGGCGGAGTAGTTTATATAGGAGCCGCAGACTACCCTTCCGCTTTGGGTGCAGGCAGCCTTAAACGCTTCATCTCCCTCGCTGCTCATATCTCCGAAAAACATAATATCCATACCGATAACCGCAGGATTATCCCCCAGCTTTTCGACAATATCCGCATAAACGCTTCTGTCCCATGTTCCGAAGGGACCTACCTCCCGTAAGGTTTCGTCGTCAATTGCTATTATCTTTATCTTGTTGTTAATGCCGCGGGGCTGCTGGTAAAGCTTATCCTTCATAAGGCTGTCAAAGGAATAAAAGACGTCGTAGAAGGAAATAAGGAACATCAGCAGAAAAACTGCGGCGGTTTCGGCTATGTCAATAAGTAAGGAACGCTTTTTCATTTCGACTCTCCGTAACATACAGAATTTAGGCAACACCGCACAATTAACGGCTACCGCCTTTGCCGCACACTTGCTTGCATATTTTCCGCCATATTGCGCAAAAACTCCTTGACGGGCGAAAGTCCGCCTGCGTCGTTTTTGCACAATCTGACGAAAAATCTGACTGCGCAATTGCACG
>JBJERM010000156.1:0-4954 GCA_051882315.1 Ruminiclostridium sp. | reverse complement strand
ACATGGTGGATAAGACAGGCGATTACAAGAGCAATTGCCGACCAGGCAAGAACAATCCGTATCCCGGTACACATGGTTGAAACCATAACAAAGGTTAAGAAGGTAAGCAGCACCCTGCTCCATAAAAACGGCAGAGAGGCTACCGCAGAGGAAATTGCGGAGGAGCTTAAGCTGCCCCTTGACCGTGTTCGTGAAATAATCAGAATTTCTCAGGATCCTGTTTCCCTTGAAACCCCTATCGGCGAGGAGGAGGACAGCCATTTAGGCGACTTTATCCCCGACGAGGAGGCTCCTGCACCTGCGGAGGCGGCTTCCCTTACCCTTTTAAAGGAGCAGCTTGACGAGGTACTTAATACACTTACCGAGCGTGAGGGCAAGGTTCTAAGACTGCGCTTCGGCTTAGAGGACGGAAGACAGCGTACCCTTGAAGAGGTAGGCAAGGAGTTCAACGTTACAAGAGAGCGCATAAGGCAGATTGAAGCAAAGGCGCTTCGTAAGCTTCGCCACCCCTCAAGAAGCAAGAAGCTAAAGGATTTTCTCGATTAATGAAAGGTAAAGCCCATGCATATAACACTTGAAACCGACTATGCGGTACGCATAGTGGACAGGCTTGTAAAAAACGGACAAAGAACAGGCGCAAAGGCGATTTCCGAGGCTACCGACGTGCCCCAGAGATTTGCCCTTAAAATACTGCGTAAGCTTTCCGCTGCGGGAATTGTAAAAAGCTATAAGGGTGCAGGCGGCGGCTACGAGCTGGCTCTTCCTCCCGAAAAAATCTCCCTTTACAATATTGTGGAGCTGGTTGAGGGCTCCTACTGCTTCAGCAGATGCGTAAGAGAAGAATATGTGTGCAGCTGCAAGGACGGAAGCAACGGACTTCCCTGTGCTTACAGGCACGTTTTCGGGGAAATAACCGAAAAGGTAAGCGATATGCTTAAAATGCAGACCTTCGATAAGCTGGCAGAAGGGAAAGGACAGGAATAATGAGCGAAAATATAACTTCGGGGCAGGAGCTTAAACCCCAGGGCGAGCTTGTTTTTGCCCTTGATATAGGAACGAGAACCGTTGTGGGTATAATCGGGGAATACGAGGACGAAAAGCTGAGGCTTAAGGACTACATAAGCGTTCCCCACACCAAACGGGCTATGGTTGACGGACAGGTAGAGGACATAAAGCAGGTTGCAAAGATAGTGTCCATTGTAAAGGCACAGCTTGAGGAGCGTAACGGCGTGAAGCTGGAACGGGTTTCAATCGCCGCAGCGGGACGTGCCCTTAAAACCTGTCAGGTAAAGATGGATTTTGACGTTTCGGAGAAGGACTACCTTACCGAAGATACTGTAAAATCCATGGAAATTGAAACGATACAGAAGGCGCAGGCGGAGCTTGACGAAAAGAATCCGGGAAAGACCGCCTTCTACTGCGTTGGTCATTCCATTATAAGCTACCGACTTGACGACTACAAGATAATAAGCCTTGAAGGGCATAAGGGCGAAACCGCACAGATTGAGCTTGTTGCGGCGTTTCTTCCCGGCATTGTTGTCGAGGGGCTGTATGCGGTAATGGATCTGAATGAGCTTGAGGTAACAAGCCTTACGCTGGAGCCTATTGCGGCAATGAACGTTATTGTTCCACCCGAAATACGGCTTATAAATATTGCCCTTGTGGATATAGGTGCAGGTACTTCGGATATTGCAATTGCAAAGGACGGGGCGGTCTGCGCTTACGCTATGGCAACTACCGCAGGCGACGAAATCACGGAAGAGATTATAAGAACCTATCTTGTGGACTTCAATACAGCTGAAAATCTTAAGCAGAGCTGCTCCGGCGGGGAAAGCGAGATTGAATACAGGGACATTCTCGGTATACCACATAAGGTAAAGGCGGCGGATATACTGAAAATGGTAACTCCCGCAGTTGACGCCCTTGCCGAAACGGTTTGCAGCGCTATTATTTCCGCAAACGGCGGCTCTCCCGCCGCAGTTTTCCTTGTAGGCGGCGGAAGCCTTATCGAGGGACTGCCCACGGCTATTGCACAGAAATTACAGCTTGACGAAGCGAGGGTTGCTATCGGCGGCGGAGATTTTCTGAAAAACGTTGACGAGGGAGGCACAAAGCTTGGAGCGGAGTATGTAACTCCCCTTGGAATTGCGGTTACTTCTGTCTTAAATCAGGGCTACGACTTCTCGGTTGTTACCGTAAACGACAGCAAGGTAAGAGTTTTCGACACAAAGCAGTTAAGCGTTTACGAGGCGCTTACGGGAGCAGGCTACAAGTCGGCTGAGATTATGGGAAGAAGCGGAAGAAGCCTTTCCTTTACCCTTAACGGAAGCCGCAGGACTATAAAGGGCGGCGCTATGACCCCCGCAGAGGTTTTTGTCAACGACAAGCCCGCCTCAATTATGACAAAGGTTTCGCAGGGGGACAGAATACGCTTTGTTCCTGCTGTAAGCGGCGCTAACGCAGCGGCAAAGCTTTCCGACCTGCTGAATTACGGCAGATTTGCAAAGGGCTTTGTGAATTTCGGCGGCGAAAAGCACCCTATCGGTCTGAAAGCCTTTGTAAACGGCGGAGAAAAGCCCGCCGACTACGAAATCCAGCCCTTTGATGAGATTGAAACAACGGGCAACGTAACCTTAGGCGACCTTATGAGAAATCTTGACGCAGAGCTTGACGGGGTAGAATATATCGTAAACGGAAAGGAAGAAAACGAGGACTACGAGCTTTCCGACGGGGATATAATTTCCGTCTGCGACGCTTTTGGTAATATTTTAGGGGCAGAAGCAAGCCCCGCCGCAGCGGAAAAAATGCCCGCCGAAAAAGCGGAGGAAGCCCCTGTTACAGCGGAAGAAGCTCCCGCAGCAGCCGATGAAACGACATTCGGGCTTACCGACGAAGAAAGCGAATATATGAATTTATTTGCAGGAATGAGCTTTGAGGAAGAAAAGGCGGGAGAAGCGGTTGAAACTGCACCCGAAGCACAGAAAATCCCCGAGGAAAAGCCTGCCGCAAACGCAATTCCCTTTGACAGAACGGAAAAGACGGCAAAAAGCGGGATAACGCTTACCCTGAACGGAGAAAGCATAAGCCTGCCTTACAGCGAAAGCGGGAATATACTGCTTGACCTGCTCAACTATATAAGCATAGACCCGACGGTGCCGGGCAGCGAGATAGTTCTTGAAATAAACGGAGAGGCGGCTAATTTCAGCAGCCCGATTTACAGCGGCGACATGGCGGTTATAAAGGTTCAGGAGAGAAAGCTGGCGAAATGAGAAAAAGGTTAACGGCTTTTATATTTGCTTTATTTTTAGGTGCAGTCCCGCTCCTTTCGGGCTGTACTACCCCTATCGACTATGACAGCATGCCGAAGCCCGAGTATACAACCGAGGACCCTGCGGACAACAAGGAAATTGAGCAGGAAACGGTTATTATTCCCGAGGCGGTAAGCTTTGACACCCACAAACCGGGGAATTTTGTGCTTTCTCCCGAGGAATACAAGGAAAGCTATCAGCTTGAATTTAACTCCGACGCAGAAGCCCACACCGAGGGGCTTTCGGGCTACAACGGAACTGGGTTTATCTGCCTTGCCAACAAGGAGTACGCAACCCTTACCGTAACTGTTCCCTCCTCACAGCATTATAAAATCGGCGTGCGTATCTGTACGGCGGGAACGAAGGTTGCAATTATAACAGGCGGCGATAAGGAAACCGACAGCGCCGACGGCAGCTACAAAACCATTGACGGAACGGTATGGGGAGCAGTTTACGCAGGGGAAAGCATGGACTTTTCCTACTTCTACCTTGACGGGGTATATCTCGGAAAGGGAGAAAACAGGCTTACTTTGCAGGTTCTTTCGGGAACGGCGTATATCGATGATATAACGATTGAAAACACCTCCACGGTAAGCGACCTTGCCTTTGAAGTTTCAAACGGCTGCATAAACAAGAACGCAAACGACTCTGCAAAGGCGGTCAAGAGATACCTTGCAGACGTTTACGGAAACAGGGTTCTTACGGGGCAGTACTGCACCTCGGGAACAAATACCGAGATGAACGCAATCTATATGGAAACCGGAAGATACCCCGCAATCCGCTGTGCCGACATAGGCATTTTTACCGAATACTACGAGGGTTCTGACAAGAACAGCGAGGACGAGCTGGATATGGCTGCCCAGTGGTGGAAAAGCGGAGGACTTGTAAGTTATAGCTGGTACTGGTATGCGCCCACCGAGGAAAATCCCCATTATAATATATCAATCACCGACTTCAATCTGAAAAATGCGGTTACGGACAATGATATTGCGCTGCTGAACCCCGCATCTCTTGAAGCCTATCGGCAGACGGGGCGGATAAGCGAGGAGTGTCTTAAGCTTATCAACGACATTGACAGCGTTGCAAGCAAGCTGAAGCTGCTTGAAGCCCAGGGAGTTCCGGTGCTGTTCAGACCGCTGCCCGAAGCGGGAAACGGCTGGTACTGGTGGGGCAGGGACAAGGACAGCTATCTATGGCTTTATAAGCTTATTTACCGCCGTATGACGGAATACCATGAGCTTAACGGGCTTATATGGATATGGAACGGGGAAAGCGCAGACTTTTATCCCGGCGACGACCTTGTGGATATTGTGGGAATGGATATGTATTCGGATTCGGACATTTCCGGCAATTCCCGTATGCTGGACGCAATCCGCTACACAATAAGAACAAAGCCTGCGGCGCTTACCGAGTGCGGACGCATCCCTAACCCCGACTATGTGGCGAGGGATAATGCAAAGTGGCTTTGGTTTGCCCTTTGGAAGGGAGACTATATCATCAATTCAGACGGCACTATAAGCTATGCTCAGGTTTCGGCAGAGGAGCTTGACTACGCATACAACAACGAGCTTTATATCACAAAGGACGAGCTGCCGGATTTTGCGAGATATTGAGGCAAAAAACTCTTGACAACAGTTTAAAGCAGT
>JBJERM010000155.1:0-4990 GCA_051882315.1 Ruminiclostridium sp. | reverse complement strand
GTACACAATATCCAAGAAAAAAAGGCGATTTGGTCGAAACAATTTTAAAAAAATTGCAAAAATTATTAAATTTTGTTTGGTTTCCATAGTTGTTACATGCGATATTTGTCTATTTTTATATTTTATTGTATATCTATCTATATTTGTTATAAAAAAAGCCTGCCAAATGATTACTCATTTAGCAAGCTCGTTGTTACTTATAATACATATCTGTAGATGAAAATAATGGTATGTTTTTGCTGTTATCGTTGAGGCAGGTCGCTTAAATTCTTATAAAGCTGCCGCTTACGTTTTGATAAGCATCTGTTGTTCTCAATCTGCATTTTATCTCTTAGCTTTCAATATGCCGCCTTTTACTATAAATACCCCGCTTATTTCTTCTTCCGCTTAACAAGAACGATTATAACGACAGCCGCAACCGCTATTGCGGCGACTGCATAAATAATCACAGACACAAGCGTACTGTTATTCTGTAGCTTATCCGCTGAAGATTCGGGGCTGTTTTCGGTTGCAGGAGCATTATCGCCCGGCTCTGCAATTGCCCCGTCTTCCGCTGTGGGCTTATCCTCTCCGGCAGTAGTTGCCGCTTCCCCGGTTTCATCTGTGGCAGCTGCCGCTTCCCCGTTTTCGTTGGCAGAAGTGCTTGCTGCGCTTTCTTCTGTTGCCGCCGGCTTTGTTGTAGCGGTTTCTGAAACCGTTCCAGTTCCGGGAGCTATCACAATGTAGTCGGGAACGCTTGTGTCGGCGGGAGTAATATCGATTATTACGTCCTCGTCCTCCTCCATACCGCCTTCACCGATGTCCTCGGGTTCGTCCTCATCCTCGGTTACTTCCTCGATATAAACAGCACCGTTTTCTGTTCGGGTTTCTGTAATAACAGGGGAATTATCAGCGTTGCCGGCGCTTGTTACCGCAGGATTTGTGCCTGTATTCTGCGGAGTTGTTACGATTTCGGTGGTAGTTCCCGTCTGCGGGGCAGCTGTGGTTGTTGTGGTGGTGATATTGCTGTTATAGACAACCGTTATACCGCCTGCAAAGCTGTTGGCGTGTACTTTCATAATAGTATCGGGGAGGTTTACCCGCTTTACGCCGCAGCCCTCGGGGAAAACATTCTCGCCGATAACAGAAACCGGCGTTCCCGCTATCATATTCGGCACGGTAACGTCCTCTTCCCTGCCGAAATATTCGGTTATGGTCAGCACGCCGTCGGTTATCTCGTATCTGAAATAGCCTTCCGTGTAGGCAAGGGCGGATATTGCAGTCATGCAGAACAGGCACACCGACAGAATCGCCGCCGTTATGTGTTTTGCTATTTTTTTCATATTCTCTCCTTAAAGGAACAGCAGACAGCCGGGACTGTCTGCTGTTTTGAGGTTATTAATTAGATGTCATCAGGATCTCCTGTCATACCGCCATCGCCAACATCGGGATTACAACTTGTAGTAATTACATCTTCTGTTTCAAATTCAACAATCTCCATTTTGGGTGCTTCATAAATTTCTTTCATATCAAATTCTCCTTTTAATCATTAACGCTTGCGGAAATCATATCTCCGTAAACTGTATTAGTGTTGCCGTTCTTGTCCGTGTAAACAAGATATGCTCTTGCATAGAATGTCTTTGCCGATTTAAGCGAGAAAGAAAATCTATATGCACTTCCACTCCAAGAATTACCATAAGCCTTAGCAGTTGTATCATTGAAACTGTCACCGCTGTTTCCTACGTTTGCATTACTTGTTATTACAAGACCAGCCTTTAAAATAGTACAACCTTCTGGTACATTGGACATTGTTACAAACGTTATCGTTCCTGTTGAAGTATCTCTAATAACTTCAGCCATTTCCGTAGTACCCACAGCCGCAACCTTTTCGGTATCAGCAACATAAACCGCTTCAACAGTTATATCCTTAGCCGCATAGAAGCTGTAGCTTGTGTTGTAGCTGAGAGTGTTCGTGCCGTCAGTCCAATGCGAGAACTTAAAGCCGCTTTCGGGTTCGTTTGCTTTTACAGTTACAACAGCGTTGATAGTGTAAGTACCTGTACCTGTACCATTTACTACAGTTACCGTTATTGTTTCGGTCTTAGCGTTATATGTCGCCTTGACATTGATAATATCGTCTGCTGTGGTTTCGGTTGCAAGTGCATTTGTGATAGCCGTCTTTACCGCGTCTGCCACATTTTCCGTAACAGCCTCGCCGCCGTTAATGCTCCAGCCTGCAAAATCGCAGCCTGTCTTTGTGGGAGCGGAAGGAACGGGAACGTCTACGCCGGAAGCGTACTGGTCACGAGCTATAATCTGGTCATAACCCGAAATAAATATAACAGTAGCCTTGCCATCGGCCTTTGTGTTATAAACCGCTGTAACTGTTGCGCTGTTTACAACTGTGAAGGTGTACTCTGCGCTTCTTGAAAGAACAGAGCCTGCTTCGTTCTCCCAGTAAGCGAAATCAGCGCCGTTTGCAGTTAAAGTAAGCTTTGTGCCGACAGCATAATTTGTCTTTTTCTGTCCGCTGAAATTAGAAGGGTCAAGATTGTTTACAGCAACGGAATAGCTATCTCCGCCGTTTATTGTAATAAGCATCTCCGCATTCGCCTGATACTTAGCCGTAAAGGTAACGTCCTCTGCTTCAACTGTAAACTCAAAGCTGAGGTTTGCTGTTACAAGAGTACCGTCTTCCTTATACCAGCCATTGAAAGTATATCCGGGAACAGCTTCCGCCGTTATTGTAGTTTTATCGCCGGTACTGAATTTTCCGCCGCCGCTGGGATTTGCAACAGAGGGAGTTCCGTCTGCCTCGGTAAGAAGGGAAACTATGTAAGCGAATTTAGCGCCGCATTCATCGCAAATTCCGTCTTCGTCAGCGTCCTTATGCGCTTTTGTTTCATTCTCCGTATTTGAGTAGCCGGTGGGACAGGGAGTTGTAAGATAAACCTTTGCGCCGCCGAGAACGGGGTAATCCTGCTTGTCATCGCCTGTGAGGGTCTGTCCCCATACTTCGCCGCTATAAGTTGTACTGCCTATTGTGCAGCCCTGTGAAAGGAGATAAGCAACCTCGCCGCTGTTAAACTCGTCTTCGGTTTTGCTCTCTGCCGAGCCTGAGCCCCAGCCAACGCCTTGTGCTGCTGTGCCGCTAAGGTAATAGCAGTTTTTGATTGCTTTTTCTTCATCAGCAGAATTATCTCCGCACACGCCGCCGACAAAATCTGAATCGCTGACTGTGCCTGTTTTGCTGACTGTGCCTGTATTATAGCAGTTTGCGATAAAACCATAAGATGAAATTTCTCCGCACACGCCGCCGACATATTTTGAACCGCTGACTGCGCCTGTGTTATAGCAGTTTTTGATTCCTGAAAAGTAACCAACATATCCGCACACGCCGCCGATGTTTTCTGCGCCATTGACGCTGGACTTGCTATAGCAGTTTTCAATTGTAACGGATTCAATTTTTCCAAACACGCCGCCGACATAGTTTGCACCGTTAAAATATGAATCAACAACGCCGACATTTTTTATTGTGCCAGTACTGTAACCGAACAATCCCACATAACCTGCGTCTGTATTATTGAAATACAAGCCGCTTACAGTCTTTCCGTTTCCGTCAAATGTACCGACGTAAGCTTTTGATTCATCGCTACCGATAGGCGTCCAACTTCTGAATCCGCTTGTATTGCTTACAAGATTTCCGCTTGCGTCAAGAACGCCCGTATTCACGGTAATATTCGCTGTGAGAACTGCGTTTGCACTTCCAAAGTTTTCATTATCGCTGTTTACCTGCTCCGCAAACCAGTAAAGCTGACCTGCGTTGCTGATTTCGTATGTACTTCCGTTAAGGGTTGCGGGCTGATATACTTCTTCGCCGCAAGCTGTACAAGTTCCGAAACCGTTGTCATAAGTATCGGGAGCGGTGTGTTCGCCCTTTTCGCCCTGTGTATTGGAGTACTTAGCTGTACACTCGGTACACTGATAAACGTGTTCGCCGCCGAGAACGGGGTAATCCTGCTTGTCATCGCCTGTGAGCTTCTGACCCCAGACAGCTGTTGTCTGCTCGCCCTGTAAGAGATAAGCTACCTCGCCGCTTGCGAACTGGGCTGCAGTTTTGCTTGTTCCCACTAAACAATCAAAAGTTGTGTCATCTGCGTTGCAGCCTTCAAGGTAATAGCAGTTATTGATTGTGCAATTAACATCACCGTTTTTTCCGCACATACCGCCCACATAAGATGAGCCGCTGACTGCGCCCAAGTTATAGCAGTTCGCAATGTCACTATAGACAATCTCTCCGCACACGCCGCCGACATAACTTGAGCCGTTGACTGCACCTGTGAAATAGCAGTTTGTGATTGTGCAATTGATGTTATATCCGCTCACACCGCCGACATACCGTCTACCATTAAAATAAGAATCAATAACTCCGACATTTCTTACAATTCCGTCGGATTTATAACCGAACAAGCCAACATAATCCGTCCTATCATTAAAATACAAGCCGCTTACAGTCTTTCCGTTTCCGTCAAACGTGCCATTGTAATAATTGGTGTCGTCTCCGATAGGCGTCCAGCTTCTGAATCCGCTTGTGTTGCTTGAAAGATTACCGCTTTCAAGCACGTTCTTATTTACGGTAATATCCGCTGTAAGGATTGCGTTTGCAGCTGTGTTCTTCTCTGTACCGTCTGTCAATGTACCGTTTACAAGTCCTGCAAACCAATAAAGCTGACCTGCGTTTTCGATAGCGTAATAATCGTAATAACTTTCGCCGAGTTCTTGATGGTTATCTGCGCTGACAACGGTTGCAGGCTGATAATAGCCGCATTTCTTACAGAAACCATTGTCAAAATCGTCATGGTTTTTATTGATGCTGTTTATGTCATTTGTATAGCTTAAGCAAGGATTTGTCTTATATACCCTTGCGCCGTCGAGAACAGGGTATTTGTCGGGAATTTCGCCTGTGAGCGTCTGTCCCCACGCAAGAGTACCCTCGCTTGTTGAACCGTTA
>JBJERM010000154.1:0-5004 GCA_051882315.1 Ruminiclostridium sp. | reverse complement strand
TCTTATAGTACTATGCCCGTGACGAAGCGGGATTTCCAGTAGTCGTCGGTGATGTGGGCTTTTTTGACAAAGTCGCCGGGGGCGGGGGAGTAAATCATGACGCCGCCGCCAACGCAGATGCCGCCGAACTCGGGAGCGCCGCCGGGGTCGGAGGAAAAGTAGGCGATACTGCCTCTTGTAAGCTCGTTGTAGCCTGCGGCGGGCGCCCAGTCTACCTGCTCGCTTATAAGTCGGGGGAAGCTGATAAAGCCGTTCAGGCGCATAACGTAGTAGATAAAGCCCGAATTGTCAAAGCCGGAGGGGTCTGCGCCGCCGAAAACGAAAGGGATTCCAAGAAGCGCCTCCGCCGAGGCGGCAATCTTCTCCCCGTAGCCCTCGTCGGGCGGCGTGGAGGAAGCGCCGCTCTGAGAAGCAGTCTGCGGGGGCAGAGTTGCCGCAGGAGAGGTTTGTGCTGAAATCGGCGGCGCAGTTTCTTCCTCGGGTTCGCTTTTCCCGCCGCCGCAGGCTCCTGCCACAAAAGCAAAGACTAAAATTAAGGGGATAAGTCGTTTCATTCGGTATGCGCCCCGCAAAAGTCCCGGCTCAGACTGTCAGCATTCCGTTTCTTCCGATTTTCAGCAGAAGTATCTGCTCCTCTCTGCCTGTAACCGCATTGATATAAACAAGCACGTTCTGACCGTCGGCGGTGGTGCACTTAACCTCGTGACAGAAAAGCTCGTTCTGACCGCTGGAGGGGATAACGCAAAGCTCGGAGTCGGTTACGTTAAGGCTTTTTGAAACAAGACTTATCGCCCTTTCCTCGGAAATTTTCGGCTGGGGCAGGTCGCGAACTGTATGGTTTGTGATATAGCCACGCATATCAAAGGAAACAACCTCACCATTGTCCAGCGCTACGCCTACCTTAATCAAATCCGTGTAAAGGATAACGTCGTTCTGCTCAGCTGCAAAATTTACAATGCAGACTCCGCCGTTTATCTCGTAGTAGGTGTCCTCAATGTCATGAACTCCCATTTTTTCAAGGAAATCCTCGGCAATATCCACCGCCTGCTCAGCAGTAATGGTCTGTTTGCCCACAGCCCTGCCCGAAAGCATATAGGAGAATATTCCGCCCGCCTTTGTTACCGCAATCGTGGTTTTGCCGTCGGAGAAAACGTAGGAGGGCATTTTTCCCGATTCCTCGCCTGCATCGGTAAGAGCGCCGGAGCCTGTAAGTGCTGCCGCCCTGCCTAAGGCTTCATCTCTGGTTATCTCCTTTACGTTCTGAAGCATTATGGGCTGTTTTTCCATAATGTGGTCTGAAAAGGGTCCGTCATAGATAAGGGTAGGGTAGCTGTTGTCGTTTGTGGCAAGGTCGCTGAAGCCGTCGGTTACGGATACGGGGCTGCCTGCTTCAAGGGAAGAGGCGGCGGAGTAGGCACGGTCAAAGGAAATCTCCCCGTTTTCAATCCTTTCCTCCACCTTCCACATACTGCCGCTTAATTTAGAGGCATAATCATAAAGCTTACGCATATTCTCGGTTTCCTCCGCAGTCAGCTGCTCTCCCTCGGCGCATTTGTCTGCAAGGGATTTTGAGTAGTTGCCCACCTGAGACAAGAAGCGATAGGTTTCGCTTAAGTCAAGCTCGTCAACGGGAAGCTGGGAAAGGGCAGCCTTTGCGGTTGCTGCGTCGCTGCAAAGCTTACCCGAAAGGTTGGAGAGCATTGCTACGCTGTTGGTGTACATTCCCTTTTCCAGATTGTTCTTTATGTTGTCAAGATTTAAGGAAAGCTCCTCAACTGCCCGAAGATAGCTGTTTTCAACGCTTATTCTGGCATTACGGGCGTCCCGGTAATTAAGGCCTGCAAGAATAAGCAAGGCTATTATAATTCCAAGAGAAAAGCTTATTATTCTTACAAAGCCACGTTTTGATATTGTCATTTGTTTGTGCTCCTTTCTGTTTCTGACAATACTATTTTTGTGCAAATTTTTCATAATATACTATTTAACATTTTAACAATATGTGGTATAATAACCTCAGCCCCAAAATCCGCCTGCGGATTTTGAACCTGCTATCGCAGGTTTCTTGCTTCGCAAGTGGCTGAGAACATTTTTCCATCAAATCCTTTTGCCTTCGGCAAAAGACGGCTTCGCCGTATCGCCTGCGGCGATTTGATTTGTGGTATAATAACCTCAGCCCCAAAATCCGCCTGCGGATTTTGAACCTGCTATCGCAGGTTTCTTGCTTCGCAAGTGGCTGAGAACATTTTTCCATCAAATCCTTTTGCCTTCGGCAAAAGACGGCTTCGCCGTATCGCCTGCGGCGATTTGATTTGTGGAATAATGATAATGTCTGTTTTTAAAAGATAATAATAAAGGAAAGAATACTAATGATATATCTCGACAATTCAGCAACAACAAAGCCCTGTCCCGAAGCGGTAAAGGCGGTCTGTGAGAATATGCAGATGAATTTCGGCAACGCTTCCTCTCTCCACCGCATGGGAATAGGGGCGGAAAAGGCGATAATCGCCGCAAAGCAGGCTATTCTTGAAAGATTTTCAATGCAGGGGGAAATCTACTTCACCTCAGGCGCAACGGAAAGCAACAATACCGTGCTTTTCGGAGTTCCGAAAGCCTATCGCCACAACGGAAAAAAGATAATTTCCTCTACCGTTGAGCACCCCAGCGTTGAAAATCCACTTAAAAAGCTTGAAGAATCGGGTTACGATGTTGTAAGAATCAGACCCGTAGGCGAAAAGAGCTTTGAGGAGCGGGTTATTGAAGCAGTAGACGAAAACACGCTTATGGTAAGCCTGATGTGGGTGAATAATGAGACAGGCTTTATTACCGACCTTGCGAAAGTCTACGCAGGCGTAAAGCGAAAAAACCCGAAAACTATTGTTCACTGCGACGGGGTTCAGGGCTTTTGCAAGCTGCCCCCAAAAACTCTTAAGGCGGATTTTATAAGCCTTTCCGCCCACAAAATTCACGGACCAAAGGGAATAGGCGCTCTTTTTGCGGCAAAGGGCATGCGCTTTGAGCCAATTTTTTACGGCGGCGGTCAGCAGAAAAATCTCCGCTCGGGAACAGAAGCGGTTGACATAATCGCAGGCTTCGGCGCCGCAGTAAAAGCTTATCCCGACTGCGCCGAAAAATACGCAGAGCTTAATCGTAGTCTTTCCGATATGCTTTTATCCCTTTCGGGCATTACGATTAACAGCTTTAACAATGCAAAAAACATTCTCAATTTCTCAGTCAGCGGCGTTCGCAGTGAGATTATGCTGCATTTCCTTGAAGAACGGGAAATCTACGTTTCCAGCGGCTCCGCCTGCTCCAAGGGCAAGGTCAGCCGGGTTCTTTCCCAGTTCGGCGTTTCCGACGCCAACGCAGACAGCGCCCTTCGTGTAAGCTTTTCCCCCAAAACCACGCTCGACGATATAACCGCTCTGGCGGAGGGGATTAAAGACGGGATTGAGCGATTTAGACGGGGCTGAGATTTTTTGAGACTTTTTGAGATACTTGAGATTTTGAGCAAGGGGGCTGCCCGCCCCATTATAATCAATTCTTCCTCTTGAGGAGGTATGCGCCATAGCGCATACCGACGGGTTCAAAAATCGTAGATTTTTGAACATACCCCGGCGGCAAGCGCGACGGCGCTTGACCCGTTTGAAGCTTGATTGCGGGTTTTGTTTTATGTGGAAGATTTGACGCACATTCACGATTTTTCTGCTTTATTTTTCTCTCAATACTGCATAAGATAAGTAACGTTTATCGCTATTGCGCCTGTTGTTTGCTGCCCCGCCCGCTTTGCGCGAAGCGGCTGAAAGTTTTCCGCGCAGCTTGCTGCGGTCCCTTCTTACAAAAGGGCTGAAAATCTATTTCTCTCTAAATCTCTTTCATCTATCAAAATCTCTTACAATCTCACCAAACAGGAGGTAACTTATGAAAATCTTAAAAAAAATAGCCGCAGTAGCTGCGGCGGTTGGAATAGGGCTGAGTATAGGCGGCTGCGGGAAGGCGCAGGAGCAAAGCTCCGAGGTTGGACTGCGGGTTATAACCACGAATTTTCCTCCCTTTGACTTTGTGCGGCAGATAAGCGGCGGGGAGTGCCAGGTGGAAATGCTGCTGACGGGAGGACAGGACAGCCACTCCTACGAGCCTACTGCAAAGGACATAATCAGAATAAACGAGGCCGACCTTTTTATCTGTACCGGCGGGGAAAGCGACAGCTGGGTTGAGAAGATTGCGGATAGTCTGGACAGCGACCTTAAAATCCTGAAAATGATTGACTATGTTACGCCGATTGAGGTGCATGACCATGAGGAGGAACATTCTGAGGAGGAACACGAAGAACACGAGGAACATGGTGCGGAGTATGACGAGCATGTGTGGACTTCTCCGCTTAATGCAGTAAAGATTTCCGAGGCAATAACTGCGGCGCTTTGCGAGGCTGACGAGGAAAATGCAGAAAAATATAAGGCAGGGCTTGAAAGCTATAAGGCGGAGCTTAGCTTGCTGGATAAGGATATGCGGGCGGCGGCGGACAGCCTTACTAAACCACTTATTTTCGGCGATAGATTCCCCTTTGCCTACCTTGCACGGGATTACGGCATTGGATACTATGCGGCTTTCAACGGCTGCTCCTCGGAAACAGAACCCAGCGCTGCTAAAATGACTGAGCTTATAGACAGGGCAAAGGAAACGGGGGCTAAGGCAATTTACTATATCGAGTTTTCAACCGAAAAGGTAGCGAAAACAATAGCCGAGGCGGTTGGCGCTGAAACACGGCTTATGCACTCCTGCCACACACTTTCTACCGAGGATTTGAACAGCGGGGAAACCTATATTTCGGTAATGCGGCGGAATATTGAGGCTATGAGAGAGTAAAAACAGCTATATTTCAGGCTGCCGAGAAGCCGCCAGATGCTAGGAAACCCCATAACGGCTAGGCTTTGTGCCTGCCGTTATGCGGGTGACGACGCAGATGGTGGTTTATCGACAGCCTGATTAATCCCAAACGTCGGGGAA
>JBJERM010000153.1:0-5122 GCA_051882315.1 Ruminiclostridium sp. | reverse complement strand
TTCGATAGAGCCCTTTTTGAAAACCTCCTTAAGGAAGGTCTCACAAAGGGTTGTGGGCAGGTGGTAGATAAGCCTTGCGATACCGAGATTGTCGTAGCTTACGATGTTCTTCTCTGTATCGAAAACCTTACCGACCTCAATTGCAATCTGGGCTTCCTTAAAGGAGCGTGCAAGGTCCTTTACCCCGATTACAGGCGTTCCTATACCGATATTGACCCTTGTGAAGAACTCGGTCTGAAGTGTGTCGGAAATGGAGCGGGCAAGCTTTTCCAAATCCTTTACGTCAATGTTGTTCTTGATTTCCTTGACTAAAACTATGTCGCTTTCGTTGATGTTGAAAACGAAATCCTTGTTCTTGTCGGGGAACAGGTTCTGAATAACGTCATAGGCGGATACGTCGTTGGAGACTACGATATTGATAAGGAAAACAACACGGTTGATGTCTGCGTTGAAGTGCAGCTCCCTTGACTTTACGCTTATATCTCCGGGGAGAACGTTATCAAGGATTATATTCTTTACAAAGTTGTTTCTGTCGTACTTTTCGTCGTAGTACTGCTTGATGCTGGAAAGGGATATTGCGAGAATGGAGGCATATTTGCCTGCGATTTCGTCTGTACCCTCTACAAAAACAGCATAGTCGGGCTTTACATGTACTCCGAAGGGCTTATAAGTATAGCCGTCACGGATAAAAATGTCGTGGGACTCTCCGAACTCGATTGAGAAGAAGTCGTTGGAGGTTCCTATTCTGGAAAGCTCGCTGCAGGCAACCACCGTTGCGTTCTCGTCAATAACGCCGATGACTCTGCCTATGGTATCTCTCATCTGATGAACTACGCCCTGAAATAATCTGTTTGACATAACTGAACCTGTCCTTTCGTCTTATGGAATACGGTATACCGTTTCCGTGGCCTTCTGCCTTTCCTACCGCATGTCGCTTTGGCGCTCTTTGCAAACTGCAACGCATAGGGGCGGCGGTGCGGCGTATTTTACGACACAGGTAACGCTCTCCAAAAAAGAGCGCAGCCTATAAAGGCAATACTGCATAATTACTGCCGTGCAATTGTGCGGTGTTGCTTAATATATATTTTAATAGAAAACGGGAAAAAAATCAAGTGTTTTATGTGAAAAATGTAAATTTTTCTTGCAAAAATTTTTACATATTGCCAAATCTGCCTTTTTGTGCTATACTATTTATTAATTAATGTCCGCTCATTAACTTCTGATAGGCTTATTAATATGATAAAAGCCTATCAGAAGTTGCTAAAGTGCAAGGATTTTTATAAATAATTAAAAAATTCTTGCACTTTAGTTCGTCCCTTTGGACGAAATGAGCGTGACATCAAGTAGCGTGTGCCAACTCAAAGCCTGTTTTTCAGGCTTTGAGTCAATAGCTGTCCGGCGGACAGTTATTGAGCACACGCGGATTATCGGCATAATATGAATGATTTTACGGTAAAGCGTATGCATATTCTGCGCCGAAAACTGAAAGAGAGGGATAATTTTGATACAACTGATTAAAAATCACATAATAATTCCCTCATTTTGCGGGGAAAAGGGACGAATGTGAGGCTCAGGCTGGTGATAAACCGCCATCTGCGTCGTCAACCCCATAACGGCAGGCACAAAGCCTAGCCGTTATGCGGTTTCCTAGCATCTGACGATTTCTCGCCAGCCTGAAATATAGCTTTTTGACAAGCTGTGTGAAGCTTACTGTCACAAAAAAAACAAATAAATATAAAGAGGTAATGAAAATGAGCAAGAAATATTATATAACCACCCCGATTTACTACCCCTCGGGCAATCCCCATATCGGACACTGCTACACAACGGTAGCCTGCGATACAATCGCCCGCTTCAAGAGAATGCAGGGCTATGATGTTATGTTCCTTACAGGCACCGACGAGCACGGGGCTAAAATCCAGCAGAACGCCGAAAAGGCGGGAAAAACTCCCCAGCAGTACGTTGACGAAATCGTTGTGAACTTCAAGAAGCTCTGGAGCTTTATGAACATAAGCTACGACCGTTATGTAAGAACCACCGACGATTACCATATCGAAACCGTACAGAACATCGTCACAAAGCTTTACGAGAAGGGCTATATCTATAAGGGCAGCTATTCCGGCAAGTACTGCGTACCCTGCGAAAGCTTCTGGACGGAAACCCAGCTTGTGGACGGAAAGTGCCCCGACTGCGGAAGAGAGGTTATCGACAGCAAGGAGGACGCTTACTTCCTTAAGCTTTCCGACTTTACAGACAGGATTATCGACCTGCTCAAGAACACCGACTATCTCCGCCCCGAAACCCGTGTAAACGAAATGATAAACAACTTCGTAAAGGACGGGCTGGAGGATCTTTGTATCTCAAGAACAAGCGTAAAATGGGGTATTCCCTTCCCCTTCGACCCCGACCACACCGTTTATGTATGGTTTGACGCTCTTGTAAACTATATAAGCGCTCTCGGTTACGAAAACAGAACTTATAACGACTTTGAGAAGTTCTGGCCTGCGGATATGCACATGACCGCAAAGGAAATCGTGCGCTTCCACTCTATCGTTTGGCCCGCTCTGCTTATGATGCTGGATGTTCCCGTTCCGAAAAGGCTTTACGGTCACGGCTGGATTACCTTCAACGGAGCAAAGATGTCCAAATCCTTAGGAAACGTTGTTGACCCCTTCGTTTTAGGTGAGCGCTACGGGGTTGACGCAGTACGTTACCAGATTCTCCGTGATATGCCCTACGGCTCGGACTGCAACTTCTCCAACGAGATTATGATAAGCAGAATAAACACCGACCTTGCCAACGACCTTGGAAACCTTGTTTCAAGAACTGTCGCTATGGCGGACAAGTACTTCGGTGGAACTCTCCCCGAGGAACGGCTTGCGGCAGACCCGGACGGGGAGCTTATCGCTATGGCAGAGGCTCTTAAAGAACCTGTTTCCGCTTATATCGAGGAGGCTCAGCTTTCAAAGGCGCTTGAAGAAATATTCAAGGTAATCTCCCGCGCGAACAAGTATATTGACGAAACTGCGCCATGGATTTTAGCAAAGGACGAAAGCAACAAGCCCCGCCTTGCCACCGTTATCTATAACCTGCTTGAAACAATCCGTATCTGCTCGGCGCTTCTTTCTCCCTTTATGCCCACCGTAATGCCTAAAATCTGGGAGCAGATAGGCGCAAACGAGAGTCTTGTTGCCTACGACGGCCTTGGCACCTTCGGCGTACTGCCAAAAAACGTTACAGTTAAGAAAGGTCCTGTTCTTTTCCCCAGAATTGATATGGACAAGGAAATCGAGGAGCTTAACGCTCTTATTGCACCTAAAAAGGCATACAAGGAGGACGAGGACTTAGACAAGGCGAATATCATCACAATTGATAAGTTCGCCGAGGTAAAGCTGAGAACAGGCGAAATTACCGCCTGCGAAAAGATGCCGAAAGCCAAGAAGCTGCTGAAAATGCAGATAGACGACGGACGGGATGGCAGGCAGATAGTTTCGGGAATCGCAGCCTACTACAAGCCCGAGGAGCTTATCGGAAAGAAGGTTATCTTTGTTGCTAACCTTGCTACCGCAAAGCTTTGCGGCGAGGAGAGCCAGGGCATGATACTTGCCTGCGACTCCGGCGAGGACGTAAAGGTTGTGTTCCTGGACAAGGATACGCCCAACGGAAGTACGGTTCGGTAAATAACAAAACCCGCAGGAGCTTTCCTGCGGGTTTATTTTATCGGAAAACAGCGCCGCTGTCTTTTATTGAATATTAAATAACTATATTTAAGGGTGGCGAGAAATCGTCAGATGCTAGGAAACTCCATAACTGCTAGGCTTTGTGCCTGCCATTATGGAGTTGACGACGCAGATGGCGGTTTATCGACATCCTTTTCATTCCATATTCTTATTATGAACCTTTATAACCTCGTCCTTTATATTCATAAAGGCGTCAACAATAACCGGGTCGAAATCCCTGCCTCTGCCCTCCTCGATTATCTCAAAGCAGCGGTCAAGGGGCATTGCCTCACGGTAACAGCGCTTCTCGGAAACTGCATCGAAAACGTCTGCAACCGACATTATTCTTGCTGAAAGGGGAATATCCTCTCCCGAAATGCCGTTAGGGTAGCCCTTTCCGTTCCACTTCTCATGGTGGGCTCTTGCTACGTCGTATGCCATATTCCTGTAATACTCGTCGCCTATATGATAAAAGGTTTCCTTAATAATCTTCTCGCCCTTTACGGAATGGGTTTTCATAACGTCAAATTCCTCGGATGTAAGCTTTCCCGGCTTCTGGAGTATGCTGTCCGGGATTGCTATTTTTCCTATATCGTGCAGCGGGGCTACCATTGAAATGCAGTTTATAAACTCATCGGTTATTTCATCGGCGTAAATACTGTCCTTTTTCAGCTCCTCAGCTAAAAGTCCTGCATAAAGGCTTGTTCTCTTGATATGTCCGCCGGTATTCTCGTCCCTGTTTTCAACAAGGGTCGCAAAGCCGTATATCATATCGCGATTGTAGCAAGCAAGCTGGTCGTAGTTTTCTGCGTCCTCCTGTAAAAGCTTTGAGGTTCTTTTTGTGAGCAGCTGCAAAAGTGAAGCGAAGCTTATTAAAATAAGGGTTCTCGGCAATATTCCGTAAAGCACAAGCGACTTAACCGAAACAAAGTTGTTGTCAGGCCGCCAGTTCAGGATATAGCCGAATATCTGACCCAGTATAGTTACAGCAACCGTAAGCGCTACGGAAATATTTGTAAGCTTTTTCGAGAAGTAAATCCCCGCTATTACAATAGGATAGGCGTAAATAACAACAACGTGATAGGTAAGGGTGGTTGTAATTACCAGCAGGAACAGACTTGCAAGCACTACATACAGATATTTTATCCATTTCTGGGTAGGGTCAAAGACCTTGTTAATAACAAGCGGAGAAAGAAGAAGTACTGCGCTTACCCAGTAGGCAAGCGTCATAGCGGTGGAATCTATGATGAAAATTCCAAGGAGATTAAGTATATAGACGATTGTAAAGGTGATAAAGGTAATAGTAGCAATCTTCCCTACTACTATATTCGCTTCCTTTTCATTCATGTTCATTATTTTATTGAAGGTGGTATTACTCACAGTTCTCCCTCCGTTTCATACCT
>JBJERM010000152.1:0-5131 GCA_051882315.1 Ruminiclostridium sp. | reverse complement strand
GAAAGGATGTGATAAAGTGGCGACGCGAAAAACGTATCGGAAAAACATAACCTCCGACGAAATTTACGAGAAGGTTGACAAAGAAACCAAAGGTCTTATTGACGAATTTTTGGCGGACTTTAAATCCCGAAGCTCGCCAGCATCAGTCGTTGTGTATAAATCCAACTTCAAGATATTCTTATGCTGGAATTACACATACAACAACAACACGCCATTTGTGGAGATTAACAAAAGGCAGCTTAAGCGATTCTTTACCTTCGGCTCAGAGGAAATGAGATGGGGCTCAGCAAGATATAAGAATATGTGGAGCTCACTCAATACTTTTAGTGAGTGGATTGAAAATATCTGTGACGACCTTTACCCCGACTTCAGGAATAACGTTAAAAAGATTGACAAGGTGCCTAAGAGCTATGCCCGTGAGAAATCTGTCTTCAAGAAGGAAGAACTCGACAATCTGCTCAACTGGCTCGGCGAGCAAGGAAGAGTACAGGAGCAGTGCCTGTTAGCCCTTATTATGGCAAGTGGTATGAGAATTGCTGAAGCAACCAGAATGACTACAGACCTTATAGACCCGAGCAATACTGCTTACGAAGGTTTATTCTGGGAAACCACAAAGGAAATCCAGACAAAGGGACACGGAAAGAATGGTAAGCCGCTACGCAAGTATATAATAATATCCTTGTTTGAGCCATATTATAACGTTTGGCTGAAAGAGAGGCAAACCATTCTCGACAATAACGGCGTTAATCATAACTACATATTTATCAAATCCAATGGTGAGCCGGCTACTAAGTCGGCTTTTCGTTATTGGATGGAAGATTGGGATAAAGTGTTAAATGGAAAGCACTGGTACCCACACGCAGGAAGGCACTTCTGGACATCATATCTGTCTTCAATCGGTCTTGAAAAGCAGCTTATACAAGAGCTGCAAGGCTGGTCTACCGATACGCTCGTAGACTTATATGACGATAATACTGCTAAAGACAAAGAATGGAAGGGTTTAGCGAAGTTGAAGAACCACCTTGACGCCGAAAACAGAAAGGCTGGTGAATAGCTTTGCCGGTTTCAAAATACTCAAAAAACTTAAAAGCAGCGGTAAGTACTCCAACGGGCAAGCTTAAAAAGCCTGACACATTTGTATGCTCCAGATGTGGTGAGGTTTTTGACAGAAACACCCACAGAAAAGAATTTACAACCGTAAAATCCCCGTTGTGGGAGAACAACGAGAATAGCAAGCTGCCAATTTGCAATAATTGTCTCAAGTTTTATTATAACTATTATCTGAATGCGCTCGGAGACCCATACTCCGCATACAGGCGTATATGTATGAAGTTTGATATATATTATTGCAAGGACATAGTTGACAATATACTTAAGAATGAGCAGTCTGCCGATAGAGTTGGTGCATACATTTCTCAGCTAAATTATGCAAGGTATCAAGGTAAAACCTATGACAACACAATTGAAGAAGAATTAGCGGAGACAGAACCACAAGTGGAGCCTGAACTAACAGACGACAACGCCGTAAAAACTTCAGATGATAATGTTAGTACAAGCAAACAAGAAAGGCTGTATAGTGATGAAGAATACAGCGAATGGGAAGAAATATTTGGCGGCGGATTTACAACTAAAGAGCAGAACACGATGATTAAGTTCTACAAAACTCAAAAAGATCATATTCCCGACCAACTATTCACGACGCTCGAAGAGTCTGTGTGTGATATGGCAAGGTTCAAGGTGCTACAAGCAAGGGCGGTAGCTCAAAATGAAATGAAAGAGATTACCAATTACAGCAATCAGTTCAATAAAGCTCGAAAATATGTCGACGATACCGTTGCAAAATATCGTAAAAACGCAGCGGCAGAAGAAAGCAACCTGCTTATCGGAACCCTGACAGATGCAATTGAACAGTTCTGCCCTGCTGACATCTACAAGAATAAGGGTATATTTGCCGACGTTGACGGCATAGGAGAAAAGATAAAGAGATTTATGGCAAGACCTATGAAGAATTTCTTTACAGGTTCCCGTGAAGTTGACCCTGAATACAACATCGACCGAAACGAGGTGTAATTCTTATGTGTAAGGAATACACCAGAGAAGAGATTGTGGACTGCCTTGACGACAACCAAAAGGAGTTAAGTACGCATTTCCCTAACGGTCATTTTCTCTCTTCACAAACCAACTGTGAAAACACACTGATGATGATAACCTATTACAGGCGCAATCTTCATCGGTTTGTTATGGAGTATCTTGGCATACATCTGTATTGGTATCAGCAGATATTACTGTACTTTATGGGAATATGTAGCCTTGTTGTTATTGTGGCAGCAAGAGCTTCGGCTAAGTCTTTCATAGTAGCCGTGTATAATGTCAGTGTTGCTATTCTATATCCGCAAAGTACGGTAGGTATAACGTCCGGCTCGCGAGGGCAATCACGACTTATTATAACAAAGAAGATTCTAAATGAACTTGTAGGACAATCTCCGCGACTGGAGAGTGAGATTGACTCTTATACTACAAGTCAGGGAGAAACAAAGGTCACATTTAAGAATAGAAGTCAAATTTGGGCGATTACCTTAAGTCCGAACTCCAGAGGCTACAGAACAACCGTTAACGTAGGTGAAGAGGCAAGAGAGATTAATAAATCAAAGTATGACGAGGTAATCTCACCGTTCTTATTTGTAAGACCGGCGCCCTTCCTTACAAAACCATATTATTCAATCGAGACCGCCCCTGAAATTTACAATCAGGTAGCAGGACACAACACAGAAATATTTATCAGTTCAAGTGTTGAGGATACACACTGGCTTTACAAAATCGCCAAAGACGCAGCAACATCATACTACAAAGGAGACAACGTATGCTTCTTTGCTATGGACTATTCCATATCTTTGCAGTGTGGTATCAGAAGAGTTGAACAACTTAAGCAGGAAAGGAAGAAAATTGACTCCACTACTTGGGCTATAGAATATGAAAACGCGATATTGCGTTCTAACTCGAAGTCATATTTTGACTACGACTTAATCAAATCGGTGCAGGTAGTCAACAAGGCGTTTTATCCAAGAAGAACTGAAGACTTTGTTCTTAAGAAGCCCAACCCATACGGCATACCTAAGCTACCCGGTGAAGTAAGAATAATAGCGGCAGATATTGCTATGATTGACAGAGATGGAAACGATAATTCTTGCTATAGTTGTCTAAGGCTGATACCGGAAATTGAAAGTCACGGCGGAAAGGAACAGTCTCAGTACAGCGTTAAAATACCATATCTCGAAGCTCCAAGAGGAATGGAAATGCGTAAACAGGCTATTCGCATAAGGCAGCTATACGCAGATTTTGACGCGGATTATATAGTTCTTGACGTAAGAAATGCCGGCATTACCGTTATGGACTCATTATGTCGCACCCTATATGACGATGAAAGGTGTATAGAGTACGCACCAATAAAATGTATGAACGACGAAGCACTTAATAGGGCTTGTACAAATCCCTCAGCTCCGGAGGTAGTGTACTGTATTGCAGCATCGTCTGCACTGAACAGCAAAATTGCTGTGAATTTCAAGGGTATGCTTATAGAAAAAAGAGTCTCATTACTTGTCCCTAAGGACGAGGGTATTGAAGAAATCAACAAGTATATACCCGAATATCGCAAAACAGACAACCCCGAAACACAGCTGTTCTTTGAGATGCCATATTTACAGACAATGCTCTTATTCTCAGAATTAATTAATCTGGAATATGACAAAAGCGAGTTGGGTATAATCAAAATTCACGAAAGACCTTCTTTGACAAAAGACCGATATACAAGCGTCAGCTATGGCTGTTGGTTTGCGTCGGAGTTGTCTCACGAGCTTTTACGGGGCGAGGAAGAGCTTGACATAGACAGTGTGTCATATTGTGTATCAGCTATTAGTTTTTGACGGAGGTGATAAGAATAGCCGATAAGAAGCAAATCAACGAAGAAATAAGTGAGATCACAGGAACTATACCGGTTGGAGATGATATTGAGTATCTGTATCACGGTACACAGATAAGCGATAATTCTATACTGGTAACAGCGGAGGAGCTTAGAAAAGGAAATGAAGACAAGACTGCGTCAACAGATAAGTATGACGAGTATTTCCTCAAGGCTATAATGAATAAATTCTCACCCACCGCTGAAGCGTCTGCAAGAAAGTATTCGGTAGTAAGGACGGACAGGCAGTCAAACAACGCTCTTACCTTAGATAAAATAAACGAGTTATCTGTTGGCATTAATTCAAATCTTGACAAGGTACTCAGCGCAAACAACTATGTCTTGCAAAGCATATTAGTTGACGCTTTTCTTGGCAGGGCGTATGAGTGTATATACTCAAATATCAATACTGAATACAAGCTTGAATATCCAAAGTCGATTTCTGAGGAAGACAGTAAAATATATAATCAGGTAAAAGACGAGATTGATAGCTTTAACGAAGCAGTTGATATTGAGGGGACAATAAAAGAATGCGTGGTTGGCACTGCCAGAGAAGGCAACCACTCTACATATCTCAAGCTTGAGAAAAGCGGAGATGAGGTTGTATCGGCAGTAATAGACCACTACCCTCTTTCATATTGTTACCCCTCTGACTATTATATTAATGGCGAAAACCTTCTTGAGTTCAACATAGACAAGCTAAAAGACGCTCTTTCTAAGACATACGACAAAACAAGAAAAAAGAGAAAAGCCCTATACTTTGAGCAAATTAAAGAGGAAATTAAAGAAAACTATCCTGAAGAAGTCTACGAAGGATACGAAAACAAAGAAACAAAAACACGCCTCGACCCATTAAGAACAGGGTTTATGAAAATCAATTCTATGGGCAGAAAGTTTGGTGTTTCATTATTCTTTAAGGCGCTTAAGCCGCTTGTGGTTTTGAACAACATCGAAACAGCGGACGTTGCCGACTCAAAAACGCGCTCTAAGAAAATCATATTCCAGAAACTCCGAAAAGAATTGCTCGGAAACGACGGCACAAGAAAAGGCTTTGCCGAAATGGAATACGCACATAGCGCAGCAGCCGCGGCATTAAAAACAAATTTCTGTTTATATACAGCACCGGCTTTTGTTGAAGATTTATCTTATGTTGTTGACGACTCCAATAACGATAAG
>JBJERM010000151.1:0-18095 GCA_051882315.1 Ruminiclostridium sp. | reverse complement strand
CGGCAAACATTCCTACTTTGCGGAACTTGTTGTAACGGTTTTGGAGAAGCTTTGTTTCGTCTGTCCTCATAAGCCTTGGCACAGCCTCGTTCAGATAGTCCGCAATATTCATTGCTGTGTGGTTAAGGTCGCAGTGTGCGCCGCCCTCCGCCTCGTCAATTATTCTCTCGCAGACCCCGAAATTCACAAGGTCCTCCGCCGTAATTTTCATTATTTCCGTAGCCTCAAGCTCCCTCGAAGCGTCCTTCCAGAGAATTGACGCAAAGCCACGGGGAGAAATTACCGAATAAAGGGCGTTTTCAAGCATAGCCAGCTCATCGCATACTGCCAGCGCTAAAGCGCCGCCGCTTCCGCCTTCGCCAAGCACCACGGAAACAATGGGCGTGCGTAAGGTCATAAATTCCATAAGGTTGCGGGCAATCGCCTCGCCCTGTCCCCTTTTCTCCGCCTCAATTCCGCAGAAAGCGCCGGGAGTGTCCACGAGGCAGATAACAGGTCTGTGGAACTTTTCCGCCTGCTTTGCAAGCCTTAAAGCCTTGCGGTAGCCCTCCGGGTGGGGCATTGAGAAGTTGGATTTCTTGTTTTCCTCTAAGTTTCTGCCCTTTACCTGTGCAATTACAGTTACGGGCGTTCCGTTAAGGGTTGCTATTCCTCCGAGAATTGCTGCGTCGTCGCCGTAGTGGCGGTCGCCGTGACATTCAAGGAAGTTGTTGAAAATTATGGGTATATAGTCCTTTACCGTGGGACGGTTCTTATTCCTTATTACGGCAAGTCTTTCGGTAGCTGTAAGCTCGCTCATTTCAACTTTCCTTTCCCGAAATTTCTTCCGTTTTTACATAATTATGCATTCTGAAAATTTTTGACAATGTTCCCCGCATACTTTTTCTGTCAACAATCATATCCACAAAGCCGTTTTGCAGCATAAATTCCGCAGTCTGGAAGTCGTCGGGGAGCTGCTGCTTAATCGTGCCCTGTATAACCCGCCTGCCCGCAAAGCCTATAAGTACCTTCGGCTCGGCGATTATAATGTCGCCAAGGCTTGCAAAGGAGGCTGTAACACCGCCCGTTGTGGGGTCGGTCATTACAGTAATGTAAAGCTGTCCTGCTTCGTTGTGGCGGGCAATTGCTCCCGAGGTTTTCGCCATCTGCATAAGGGAGATTATACCCTCCTGCATACGGGCGCCGCCCGAAGCGGTAAAAAGTACAACGGGTAGGCTGTTTGCGGTTGCATACTCAAAGGCCCTCGTTATCTTTTCGCCCACAACGCTGCCCATGCTTGCCATCATAAAGCGGCTGTCCATAATTCCGATAACGGTCTTGTATCCGTGTATTGTGCAGACGCCTGTAACCACGGCTTCCTTCATCTTGCATTTTTCCTGAAGCTCTGCGATTTTCTCCTCGTATTCGGGGAAGCCTATCGGGTTAAGGGAAGTCATTCCCGCGTCAAACTCGGTAAAGCTGTCCTTATCGGCTGTCATTTCCAGTCTTTCCCGATAGCCTATTCTTGCGTGGTAGCCGCAGGACACGCAGACCGCCTTGTTGCGGTCGAAATCGTCCTTATAAATAACCGTTCCGCAGCGGGGACATTTAAAAAGCAGTCCCTTTGGTATCTCTACGCCGCCTGAGTTCTTTTCGCTTTTGCTGTCCTCTTTAAAGCGGTCCTTGACCACCTTGAACAAATCCTCAAGTGCCATTGTGCCTCCTGCGCCGAAGCGCCCAGTGTATTATCAAGACAGGTCTTTCCTGTTAAGAAAGCCTATGTCGAAAATTCCGCTCTCGAACTCCTTGTCCCTGAGCAGGTTAAGCTGGAAGTCGATATTTGTCTGAACGCCCTCGATAAGCATTTCCGAAAGGGCAACCTTCATCTTCGTGATTGCTTCCTTTCTGTCCCTGCCCTTAACAATAAGCTTAGCAATCATACTGTCGTAGTAGGGCGGGATAACGTAGCCCTGATAAACGGCAGTATCTATTCTTACGCCGAAGCCGCCGGGACAGTGGATTGACTCTATCTTTCCGGGGCAGGGTCGGAAATTGTGCTTGGGGTCTTCTGCGTTTATACGACATTCGATAACATGACCTGTAAGCTTTATGTCCTCCTGCTTTAAATCAAGGGGCAGTCCGTCTGCTATTCTTATCTGCTCCTTTATAAGGTCGATTCCCGTTACCATTTCGGTTACAGGGTGCTCTACCTGTATTCTTGCGTTCATTTCCATGAAGTAGAAGTTCCTGTCCTTGTCCACAAGAAATTCTACTGTACCTGCGTTGTGGTAGCCGCAGGCCTTTGCCGCTCTTACCGCTGCGTCCCCCATTTTCGCCCGAAGCTCGGGAGTCATAATAGGACTGGGGCTTTCCTCAAGAACCTTCTGGTTTCTTCTCTGGCAGGAGCAGTCCCTTTCGCCTAAATGCACCACGTTTCCGTGTTCGTCCGCAAGTATCTGTATCTCAACATGACGGGGGTTTTCAATGAATTTTTCGATATATACGTCGTCGTTTCCGAAAAACTGGAGGGCTTCCTGCTTTGCGGCGGTTATTGCCACCTCAAGCTCGCTTTCCTTGTCGGCTCTGCGGATACCTCTTCCGCCGCCGCCTGCGCTTGCCTTTACAAGCACGGGGTAGCCTATGTCTGCGGAGATTGCCTTTGCCGAGTCAAGGTCTTTGATAACCCCGTCGGAGCCTCTTACAACAGGCACTCCCGCCTTAATCATGGTAGCCTTAGCGTTGGCCTTGTCCCCCATAGCGTCCATAGCGGAAGCGTTCGGACCTATCCACTTTATCCCGCACTTTTCGCAAAGGCGCACAAAGCGGCTGTTCTCCGAGAGAAAGCCGAAGCCGGGGTGTATTGCCTTTGCCCCCGTAATTTCACAGGCTGCAAGGAGCGCTCTTGTATTAAGATAGCTTTCGCTGCTTTTCGGGCCTCCAATGCACACCGCCTGGTCGGCAATCTGGGCGTGGAGGGCGTTTTTATCGGCGGTTGAGTAAACCGCCACAGTTCTTATGCCAAGCTCACGGCAGGCTCTTATAATCCGTATTGCGATTTCGCCACGGTTGGCAATAAGTATTTTGTCAATCATTACGGTTTCCTTCCCTTATTTTATAGCAAAGGATATTTCTGCGGAGCAAGCCTTCTCGCCGTTTACTGTTGCAACTCCCTTTCCTACGCCTACGGGACCCTTTACCTTTATAATCTCAACCTCAAGGCGAAGTGTGTCCCCGGGAACAACCTGACGGCGGAACTTAGCTTCCTTAACCCCGCCGAAAAAGCCGATTTTGCCCTTGTTTTCGGGCATCATAAGCATAGCCACAGCCCCCGCCTGTGCAAGCATTTCAAGAATAAGCACGCCAGGAACAACGGGGTATTCGGGGAAATGACCCTTGAACCAGAAATCGTCAGCCTTTATGTGCTTGTAGGCAACAACTCTCTTGCCCTCCTCGATTTCCTCGATTTCGTCTATAAGAAGAAAGGGGTCACGGTGGGGGATTATCTCCATAATCTGCTCTTTATTCATCTGCATGGTTAAATGTTCCTTTCCTATGCTTATTCAATCCGCATAATCGGCTGGTCAAATTCTACTGTTTCAGCGTCGTTCAGGTAAATTTCCGCAATTTTTCCGTCAAATTCGCTTGTTACCTCGTTCATAAGCTTCATGCTCTCGATAATGAAAAGCACGTCGCCCTTGTGAACCTCCTTGCCTACTGTTACATAGGGGGGCTTGTCGGGGGCGGGAGAAGCGTAGAAGGTGCCGACGATAGGGGATTTTACTACTTTTCCGCTTATCGGGGGCTTCGGAGCTGCGTCGGGAGCGCTTGCGGGAGCGGGTACTGCTGCGGGAGCGCCCATAGCGGGCATCATAGCCGGCATCTGGGGCATCATAGGCGGCATGGGCGGCATAGGAGCGGGCTTTTCACCCAGCTCTATCTCAAATTTATCGTTCTTTACCTTTATATAGCCCAGTCCGCTTTCCTTCATAAGCTCGATATATTCCTTGACTGCGGACATAAGCTCGTTGTGTTCGTACTGCATTTATTTGTCCCTTTCTTTTGCCGATTTAGTCTTTTACGGGCAGGAAGCACAGGGTTGCGTTGTGTCCGCCGAAGCCTAAGGAGTTGCTGATTGCGCCTGTAATTTCCATTTCCTTGTTTCCGCCCTTGCAGCAGTCAAGGTCACATTCCTCATCATCAACCGTAAGTCCTGCTGTTCTGTGAACAAGTCCGTTCTTCATCTGGAGAACGGTTGCAATTGCTTCAATACCGCCTGCTGCGCCGAGAAGATGTCCTGTCATTGACTTTGTGGAGTTTACAGCCATCTTGTACGCATGGTCGCCGAAGGCAATCTTAAGAGCTGCGGTTTCTGTTCTGTCGTTTATGGGAGTGGAGGTTCCGTGAGCGTTGCAGTAGTTGATTGTCTCAAAGGGAACGCCCGCTTCCTTTACCGCAAGCTCCATAGCCTTTGCTCCGCCCGCACCGGAGGGGTCGGGGCTGGTTTCGTGGAAAGCGTCGCAGGTTGCGCCGTAGCCTGCAATTTCTGCGTAAATTGTAGCGCCTCTCTTCTTTGCGTGCTCGTATTCTTCAAGCACAAGAACGCCTGCGCCGTCGCCGAGAACAAAGCCGGAGCGCTCCTTGTCGAAGGGAATGGAAGCTCTGTCCGGGTCGGTGCTCTTTGTGATAGCGTGCATGTTGTTGAAGCCCGCCATAGCGAAGCCTATCTGACAAGCCTCAGCGCCGCCTGCAAGAGCGCAGTCAAGGTAGCCGTGCTTAATCTGTCTGAAAGCCTCTCCTATTGCGTGGTTGGAGGAAGCGCAGGCGGAAACTGTACAGTAGTTCGCACCCTTGAAGCCTGTCTGTATTGCTACTGTTCCTGCCGCCATATTTCCTATCATCATAGGAATTGTGAAAACCGAAACTCTGGAGTTGTTCTTGTTGTGGTAAACCTGAATCTGTTCTTCGGCAGTCTGTATTCCGCCGATACCGGAGCCGATAATAACGCCCTTTCTGTATGGGTCAAGGTCGGAAAAATCCGTGCCTGCGTCCTCAAGAGCCTTTTTTGCGGCATAAACTGCATAAAGTGTCATAACGTCCGTTCTTCTTGCAGCCTTCTTGTCGATATACTCGGAAACGTCGAAATCCTTTACCTTTGCAACAACGTTAAGCTCCTCGGACTGACCAGGAAACCAGGTGTCAAGTGTAAAGCCGTGCTTTCCCGCCTTAAGGCTGTCCCAGAACTCGGAAACGGTATTGCCGATAGGGCTTACAACCCCAAGACCTGTAATTACTACTCTTTTCATCTTTGTCCCTCTCTTTCACAGCGGCTTACATTGCAAGTCCGCCGCTTATTTCAATTGTCTGACCTGTTATATAGGAAGCTTCTTCCGAGAGCAGGAAGGAAACTACCGAAGCAATTTCCTCTACCTCGCCGAAGCGCTTTAATGCAATCTGTGCGAAAATCTTGCTCTTCTGCTCGTCGGAGAGAGCGTCGGTCATAGGAGTCTTGATAAGACCGGGAGCAACTGCGTTTACTCTTATATTTCTTGCGCCGAATTCCTTTGCGGCAGTCATTGTCATACCGATTATAGCCGCCTTTGAAGCGGAATAGTTGAACTGACCTGCGTTGCCGTAAACGCCTGCAACAGAAGCCATATTAACAATTGCGCCGTGCTTTTGCTTCATCATAAGTGAGCAGACGGGCTTCATCATATTGAAAACGGATTTCTGGTTTACTGCGATAACGGCGTCGTACTGTTCCTCGCTCATTCTCGCCAAAAGTCCGTCCTTTGTGATACCTGCGTTGTTTACAAGAGCGTCGATAGCGCCGAAATGCTCCTTAACCGCCTTTACCATTTCCTCGCACTGGTCGAATTTAGAAACATCTGCGGGGAAAATCTCCGCCTTAACGCCGAAAGAGCGGCATTCCTCCGCTACCTTTTCAGCATTCGCCTTATCGCCCTCGGAGGGGTAGTAGTTTACGGCAATATCGTAGCCGTCCTTAGCAAGTCTTTTTGCGATACAAGCGCCTATTCCCTGTGAAGCGCCGGTTATAAGTGCAGTAGCCATACTTTTTTCCTTTCTTTTTCAATTATAATTTCAGAAGCTTTTCAGCAGATTCAAACATTTCCTCAATAATATCCTTGCAGGGCTTAACCTCGCCTATCATTCCCGCAATAGCGCCGCACATGAAGGAGCCTTCCTCAAGATTTCCCTCAACGGCAGCCTTTCTCAGCGAACCTGCGGAGATTTCCTCGAACTGCTCGGGAGTTCCGCCCTCTTTTTCAAAGTTAAGCAGCTTCTTTGCGAACTTTGTCTTTACGTTGCGGCAGGGGTGTCCTGTGAAACGTCCTGTAACAAGGCTGTCTGTGTCCTTAGCCTCAACAACAAGCTTCTTGTAGTTTTCGTGTATCTGACATTCCTCCGAAGCAAGGAAGCGTGTGCCTACCTGAACGCCCTTTGCGCCAAGCATAAAGGAAGCGGCAATACCTCTGCCGTCTGCAATTCCGCCTGCTGCAATAACAGGAACGGAAACCGCGTCAACAACCTGGGGTACAAGGCACATTGTGGTGTTTTCGCCGATATGTCCGCCGCTTTCGGTGCCCTCAGCGATAACTGCGTCTGCTCCCGCTCTTTCCATTCTCTTTGCAAGAGCAACCGAAGGAACTACGGGGATAACCTTGATTCCCGCATTCTTCCAGCCCTCCATATACTTTCCGGGATTTCCTGCGCCTGTTGTAACGAAAGCAACTCCCTCGTCGATAACAAGCTGTGCAAGGTCGTCTGCGTTGGGGCTTAAAAGCATTACGTTTACGCCGAAGGGCTTGGCGGTAAGGGTCTTCGCCCGTCTTATCTGCTCTCTTAAATAGTCGATAGGAGCTGCGCCGCCTGCAATAATTCCTGCGCCGCCTGCGTTTGAAACTGCCGCCGCAAGGGTGCTTTCAGCAACCCACGCCATGCCGCCCTGTAAAATAGGGTACTTTATTCCGAGAAGCTCTGTAATTTCGGTTTTCATATTCTTTTCCTTTCTGTCGGAGAGTTTACTGTTCAAAGATAATTGCGCCGCTTGTAAGACCTGCACCAAAGCCTACAAGACAGATTTTCATTCCCTCTTTTATCCTTCCTTCCTTTGCAAGGTCGTCAAGGCAGGAAGGAATACAAGCGCTTGAGGTATTGCCACGGTTTTCAAGGTTCACATAAACCTTGTCCATAGAAATTCCCATAAGCTTTATTGCCCCCTGAATTATGCGAAGGTTAGCCTGATGAGGGATAACAAGGTCTATATCGTCAATGGTCATTCCCGCACGCATGAGTACCTTATCAACCGCCGCACCCATAGCGTCAACGGCGAACTTGTAGACTTCCTTGCCGTTCATCTGGAGAGTGTGGTTCTTAACCTCGTCCCCGATATATTCCTCGATTATTTTGTCCCCCTCTAAGTAGGGGCAGTTTGAGCGGCTGTAATCGACCTTGCAGTAAAGCGCTTTGAAGAAATCGCCCTTTGCGCTGAAGTAGGAGTACATAGGCTTATCGCTGGCGGTTACAACTACTGCGCCTGCTCCGTCGCCGAAAAGAATGCAGGAGCTTCTGTCGTTGAAGTCAACCTGGGGAGCAAGCCTTTCGCTGGCTACTACTAAAACGTTCTTGTAATCTCCGTCCTGCAAATAGCGGCTTGCTGCGTCAAGAGCTGATATAAAGCCTGTGCAGGCTGCATTAACGTCGCATGCGGCAGCGTTTACCGCCCCGATACGCTCCTGCACAATACAGGAGAGAGAGGGGTAAAAGAAATCCGGCGAGCAGGTGGAGGCAAGAATAAGGTCGATATCCTCAGGCTTGACGCCGCTGTTTTCAACCGCCTCCGCAGCAGCAGAAGCCGCCATAACAAAGTTCGGCTTATCCTTAGAATATCTTCTTTCCTTTATTCCCGTTCTTGAGGTGATCCACTCGTCGTCGGTTTCAAGATATGTTGAAAACCAGCTGTTTTTAACAGCAGTTTCCGGAATATACTTTCCTGTGCCAAGAATTTTAATTCCCCGCATTATGTTACCTGACCTTTCATTTTTTCCTATCCGAGGGCTTTAATCCCCCGAAAAAACTTTTGGTTACGCTTGATTTTACTGCAAAAATAGTATATAATGTAAGGGAAATGCTTAGCCCCTGCCAATTATCCCTTTTTATTGCATTAGTATTTATATTATAGCAGTATTAATGATATTTGTCAATGGACGGGGCGGGAAATTTTTGTCGGTTATGAAAGGAATAGTTTTATGGCAACAGCGCTTTTATTTTCGGGACAGGGCTCCCAGTACAGCGGAATGGGCAGGAAAATCTACGAGGAAAACCCTGCCGCTTACGAGGAAATCTTTAAGACAGGCAGCGAAATCCTCGGTTTTGATATAAAGAAAACAATGTTCGAGGGAACTGCGGAGGAGCTGGCGAAAACCTGCGTTTCTCAGCCTGCAATCTTCACAATGTCCCTTATCTGCGGCGAAAAATACCGCCTTTCGGGCGGAGAATTTTCCGCTGTGGCAGGTCATTCTCTCGGCGAATATGCGGCAATGGTCCTTTCGGGAATGGTAAGCCTTGAAACAGGCTATACACTTATTAAATACAGAGCCTCCTGCATGGAAAAGGCGGCGCAGAAGAACGGCGGAAAAATGGCGGCGGTAATGTGCCCCGATACCGCCCTTATCGAGAAAATCTGCGCAGAAATTACTGCGGGCGGCGACTACGTTACCCCCGTAAACTACAACTCAAAGCAGCAGACGGTTATTGCAGGAAGCGGAAGCGGTATAGCTAAGGCTTCCGAAGCCCTTACTGCAAGCGGCGCTAAGAGAATTGTTCCCCTTGCGGTTGCGGCGGCGTTCCATTCCGAATATATGAAAGAAGCGGGACTCCAGTTTAAGGAGCTTATCTCGGGCATTACGTTCTCAGAGCCCGCAAAGGCTTTCTATTCCAACGTTACAGGCGGAAGGCTTGAAAGCGTTGAGGGAATAGCAGACCTTCTTTCAAGACATATCTACTCTCCCGTTAAATTTACATCGGAACTCTCTGCTATGCAGCAGGACGGTATTGACAATTTTGTAGAATGTGGCCCCGGAAAAACCCTTACGGGACTTGTAAAGAAAACTCTTGATGACGTTACAGCTTCGGCTATGGACGCATAAAAGGCAGGCAGAATATGAAGAATTACGCACTTATAGGCTATCCCTTAGGACATTCCCTTTCCCCTCAGATACACACAAGGCTTTTACAGCTTTCGGGCGTTGAGGGCGGCTACGAAAAGCTTGAAATCCCGCCCGAGGAGCTTTCCGGCAGCTTTGAAAAGCTTGCAAAGCTCAGCGGCTTTAATATTACAATCCCCCACAAGGTTGCAATTATGGACTACTGCGACAGGCTTGACGAGGGGGCAAAGCGGTACCGCTCGGTGAACTGCGTTAAGAACGGGGAAGAAAAGGTAGGCTACAACACCGACGTTTTAGGCTTTACAAAATCCATAGAAATGCTTGGCGCTTCCCTTTCGGGCAAGGTTCTGCTGATAGGCTGCGGCGGAGTTGGAAGAATGATGGCTATTGAAACCGCATTAAGCGGCGGAGAGCTTACTATTGCCGCCCTTAAAAGCGACAGGGAGCTTGCAGAAAGGGTTATGGCGGAAATTGCTGCTATGAAGCCGGAAGCTAAGGTTACTGCGGTTTATATCGACAGTGCACTTTCTCCCGACAATTTCAGCGGAGAAATGCCGAGATTCGACCTGCTTATAAACGCAAGCCCCGTTGGAATGTACCCGAAAACCGACAGAATGGCTTGTACTCCCGAAATACTTGAAAAGGTAAGCTATGTCTTTGACGCAGTTTACAACCCGAAGGTAACGCTGCTTGCGAAAACCGCAAGGGAAAAGGGCGCAAAGGCTATGACGGGTATGGCTATGCTTGTATTGCAGGCTGCTGCCGCTCACGAAATCTGGAATAATGCACACTTTAACGACAGCGACCTTAAAAAGCTTATCTCCGATATGGAGGAGCTTGTATGAAGAACATATACCTCTGCGGCTTTATGGGCTGCGGAAAGTCACATATAGGCAGGCTTTTGGCGAAAATGCTGGGCTGTACTTTTGCCGACCTTGATAAGTATATCGAGGAAAAGGAGGGCAGAAGTATTCCCGATATTTTTGCAGATGAGGGAGAAGCCTTTTTCAGAACCCTTGAAAGCCGCTATATAAAGGAAATGCCCGAAAACAGCGTTGTTGCAACAGGCGGAGGGGCAATCATAAACCCGGACACTGCAAAAACTGCAAGAGAAAAGGGAATTGTAGTATTCCTGGACGCTGATTTTCAGGTTTGCTACGGAAGAATAAAGGACGATACACACCGCCCGCTTGTGGTAAACAACACAAAGGAGCAGCTTGAAGCGCTCTTTAACAAGCGGAGGGAAATTTATCAGAAAAATTCCTCGGTTACGGTTAATGCCAACAGAAAGGACAAGGAAATAGCCGAGGAAATAATTGGGAAATGCAAGGAAAGCTGATATATGCTGATTTATAACGCGAAGATTTTTACCGCCGTGGGAGAGGATATCGACTGCGGCTATATCGAAACTAAGGGCGGGGTTATTTCCTCCTTGGGCAGTATGTCCGACTTTCGGGGAAAGCTTACCCCCGGGGACATTGACGCTTCCGGGCTTACGGTTTATCCTGCCTTTATCGACGCTCATTGTCATATAGGTATTTGCGAGAACGGCTTGGGCTTCGAGGGGGACGACGTAAACGAGGAAACCGACCCTTCTACCCCCCACCTGCGGGCGATAGACTCGGTAAACGCTATGGATAAATGCTTTTACGAGGCGGCGGCAGGGGGCATAGGTACGGTTGTAACAGGCGTGGGAAGCGCAAATCCTGTTGGCGGAAGCTTTATCGCCATGAAAACCTACGGCTCAAAGCGGGTGGACGACCTTGTTATCAAAGACCCCTGCTCAATGAAATTTGCTCTGGGCGAGAACCCGAAAAGAGTGTATAATGACCGTGACGAAACCCCTATGACCCGAATGGCAACCGCCGCAGTTATAAGGGAGCAGCTTTACAAGGCTAAGCGGTACATGGAGGACTTAGAGGAATACAACCGCACAAAGGGCACCGATGACGAGGTTTCAAAGCCGGATTACGATATGAAGTGCGAAGCGCTTATGCCCCTGTTAAAAGGCGAGGTAAAGGCGCATTTCCACTGCCACCGTGCAGACGATATTTTTACCGCAATCCGCCTTGCAAAGGAGTTTTCCCTGTCCTACGTCATAGTCCATGCAACCGACGGCTGGCTGATAGCAGACGAGCTTGGGGAGGAAAAGGCGCCCTGTATAATAGGTCCTCTTTTTGCAGACAGATGCAAGCCCGAGCTTATCAATCAGAGCATCGAAAACGGGGGTAAGCTTTTTGAAAAGGGCGTACAGCTTGCAATCTGCACCGACCACCCCGAAAATCCCATACAATACCTGCCGATAAACGCAGGAATTGCGGTAAGAGGGGGACTTGACAGGCGTGAAGCGCTGAAAGCAATCACCATAAACCCCGCCCGTATCTGCGGAATTGATAACAGAGTGGGCAGTATCGAGGTGGGCAAGGACGCTGATTTTACCGCCTTTAAGGGAGAACCCTTTGATATTACGGAAAAGCCCGTTTTTACGGTAATCGGTGGCAGACTTGTTAAATAGAACAGCATAATTAAAATTCAGGTGACTTCTTATGACTCTTTTCAAGAAAAAATTCGTCCGCACTCCCATTGAGGAGGAAAGTCCCTTAAGCTATGAGGAGCTTACAGGAAAGCTGGACAGAATAATAGAAAAACAGGCAGAGCTTAAGCTTCATAAGCTTGAGGGCGCGCCCCTTTTCTTATGGAAAAAGGAGGGGGAAAGCGAATATTCCCTGAAATACTACCATTCCTATAAAAAGGATATGTGCGACACAATGCTTGCAATCCGGGTTGAAAAGGGGCTTGAGCGCAGCGGCGTTTACGGGTATATCTGTAAGCCCGCAGGTATCTGGGGCGTATTCTGGGGGATAATTGCTACCCTTTTCATAGATTTTCTTGTGCTTAGCTACTGTCTTTTGTTTGTGGCAGGCTTCGACCTTACAAACGGGCTTATGGTTTCCGCTGCGGCAATTATCGTAAGGGCTTATATCTGCTTTTCGCTTCTTGAAATAAGCAAGGACAGAATGTCAAAGATAAAGGGCGAGCTGCTGAGAATACTGCACGAAAAAGAAGAGCAGGACGAAAAGGACGAACAGGAAGAAGAGGAAAAACAGGGAGGAACGGAAAATGAGGGAAATTGATGTTTCTGTAATAAGAGAGGCGGTAGCCGAGCTTTGCTGCGAGGCAAATCTTAAGCTGCCCTGTATGATGAGAGAGAAGATTGAAAGCTGTATTCCTCTGGAGGAAAGCCCCGTCTGCAAGGAGGTTCTCGGTGATATTGTAAGCAATATCGACTGCGCCGACCAGCTGGGCGTTCCGATTTGTCAGGACACGGGAATGGCGGTTATTTTCCTTGAGGTAGGGCAGGAGGTTCACTTTACCGGCGGAAGTCTTACCGAGGCGATTAACGAGGGCGTTGCTAAGGGCTACGTTGAGGGAAAGCTTCGGCTTTCCGTGGTAAAAGACCCCCTCAGACGGGTAAATACGGGAAATAATACCCCCGCAGTTTTACATACCTTTATAACAGAGGGCGACAAGGTGAAGATTACCGTTGCGCCAAAGGGCTTCGGCAGCGAGAATATGAGCAAAATGAAGATGTTCACTCCCTCGGCAACCGTTGATGATATAGTAGCTTTCGTTACCGAAACCGTTAATGTTGCAGGAAGCAACCCTTGCCCGCCTATTGTGGTGGGCGTAGGTCTTGGCGGAGATTTTGAGCAGTGCGCTTTTCTCTCGAAAAAGGCGCTTTGCCGTGATTTAAGGGAACGCAACCCCGACCCGTTTTATGCGGAGCTGGAGGAGAGAATGCTTACCGAGATAAACAAGACGGGTATCGGCTCACAAGGCTTCGGCGGTACAATTACTGCCCTATACGTCAACATAGAAGCGGCGCCTACTCATATAGCGGGCTTGCCTGCGGCGGTCAATATCGGCTGTCATGTTACAAGACACAAGGAACGGGTTATATGAACATTCAGATTTTCGGAAAAGCGAAATGCTTCGATACAAAAAAGGCGGAGCGGTATTTCAAGGAGCGGGGAATCAAGTTCCAGTCCGTCAATATCCTTGAAAAGGGACTGAGCCGCCGTGAGCTTGAAAGCGTTATTGCCGCAGTAGGCGGAATTGAGGCGCTTATTGACGAAAAGAGCAAGGACTATTACGAAATCAAGTACCTTACCCCCGAGGCAAAGCCGGGGAAGCTTGCTGAGAAGCCTTCGATTTACAAGACTCCCATAGTAAGAAACGGAAGCAAGGCGACCGTTGGATATTGTCCGGAAGTGTGGAAGAGCTGGGAATAAGGTTTACGGAGAAAAGGCTATGAGCAGTCCCTTCAAGCACAGCGTAAAGGCTGAGGCAAACGATACAATTGCTATGACCGTCACCTATTCGGGTCATCAGAAATGTGAGGCGCACCACAGGTGGGGAAAGGGCGTAAGAGAGCAGTATATTCTTCACCTTATCGTTTCCGGAAAGGGCTTTTACGTTACCCCGCAGGGTAAATTCAGCCTTTCTGCGGGGGATATTTTTCTGATACGCCCATATACGGAGATTGAATACTATGCCGACGAAAAGGACCCATGGGAATACTACTGGGTGAACTTCAGGGGAGAGGATTCGGAGTATATCCTGCGGAAAACCGACCTTACTCCGCAGCTTCCGGTGATGCACGGCTGCACACAGGAAATATTCAGGGCGATGGAGGATATTGCCGCAAACCCCGCCAGCAGTACCTGTGACAACATTGAGCTTACGGGGCGGCTGTACATTCTGCTTTCCCTGCTGGTAAAAAGCTCCCCGGGCGCCGAGCTTTCCTCGCCCAAAGCCGAGGAGAAAAGACGAAGGCTCAGGACTGCAAGGGATTATATTGAAATCAACTATCCCTTACCAATTTCGGTTGAGGATATTGCGGCTGCGGCAGGAGTTTCCCGTGCCGCGCTTTTCAGGCTTTTCAAAGCCGAGCTTAACACTGCTCCTGCCGATTATCTTATTGCATACAGAATTTCACAGGCGAAAAAGCTGCTTTCTGAAACGGATATTTCAATAACTGCGGTGGCTCGCTCCGTCGGCTACGAGGATAATCTGTATTTTTCACGGGCTTTTAAAAGGCTGACGGGCGTTTCTCCGAGCGATTACAGGAGCAGTCAGCAGAAAAACTGCAACAAAAATCCATATAATTGATATTATTTTTTATTGCTAAGCTTTATTGCATGCGCTATAATAAAAGCAAAGAAACGGCGGCGCCGCTGTTTATAAAACAGAAAGGAATGACTTAATATGGCAATTTTAGTAACAGGCGGAACAGGCTACATAGGCTCCCACACCTGCATTGAGCTTTTAAAGGCGGGAGAAGATATTGTTGTAATGGACAATTTCTACAACTCCAAGCCCAAGGCGGTTCAGCTTATCAAGGAAATCAGCGGAAAGGATTTCAAATTCTACGAGGCGGATATGTGCAATATCACCGATATGGAAAAAATCTTCGCCGAAAACGAGATTGAGGCTGTTATCCACTTTGCAGGCTACAAGGCGGTTGCAGAAAGCGTAAGAGAGCCGCTTATGTATTACAGAAACAACCTTGGCGGCACCTTCAATCTGCTGGAAACCATGAAGAAGTACGGCTGCAAAAAGCTTATTTTCAGCTCCTCCGCTACCGTTTACGGAATCCCCGAAACAGTACCCGTTGACGAAAGCTTCCCGCTTAGCGCAATCAACCCCTACGGCAACACCAAGCTTATAATCGAGGATATGTGCCGTGATATTTGTCACGCAGACAGCGACTGGAGCATAGCGCTTTTGCGCTACTTCAACCCTATCGGCGCTCACGAAAGCGGCAAAATCGGCGAGGACCCCAACGGTATCCCAAATAACCTTATGCCCATAATTATCAACGTAGCCACCGGCAAGCAGGAAAAGCTTACCGTTTTCGGAAACGATTACCCTACCCCCGACGGCACCTGCATAAGAGACTATATTCACGTTGTTGACCTTGCCCTCGGACATATAGCGGCGCTTAAGAGCGTAAGAGAAAAGAAGGGCGCAATCCCCTACAACCTCGGTACAGGCAAGGGCTACTCCGTTCTTGAAATCCTTAACGCCTTTATGAAGGTAAACAGCGTAGATATTCCCTACGTTATCGGCGGCAGACGCCCCGGCGATGCAGCAGAATGCTACTCCGTCCCCGACAAGGCAGCTAAAGAGCTGGGCTGGAAAGCAGAACGCAGCCTCGAACAGATGTGCAGAGATGCTTGGAATTTCGTAGTAAGTACGAGAGAGTAAAGAGAGTCCAGAGAGAAGAGAGAAAATAAGCAAGGGGGCTGCTCGCCCCATTAACCCCTCGGGAGCGCGGGAGCGCTCCACCCCCTTTGAAGCTTGATTACTGCACTTGGCTTGCGGGTGAAATCTGATGCACATTCGCAGTTTTTGCGGTAATATTTACTTGAAATTATCGCTGTTGTTTCCTGTTGTTTGCTTTTGTGCCCGCTTTGCGCGAAGCGGCTGAAAGTTTTTGCCAAGCTTTTTTCAAAAAGCGTCTTTTCTTTATTCTCTTTAATCTCTTTTATCTCTCCCTCTCTCCACATCTCATAAAACAAAAACAGGACTGCCGGGGCAGTCCTGTTATTTTCTCTAATCTCTTATTCTGCGGGGGTTTCGGCGGGCGCTTCATTCTCAGCAGTCTGCTCCTTGCCTAAAAATTCGGGGAGCTGCATGCCTGCCTGAGCGAAAAGCTCGTTCATGGGAGGAATGGACTTCATAAGACCGCTGATGAAGTCGGCGGTGGAGTTCTTTCCGTCCTTGCCTGAGCCGTTGTCCCAGACGGTAATCTTGTCAATCTTGATATTCTTGATAGCCTCAACCTGAATACGCATAAGTTCTTCCATTTTATCTGCAAGGATAAGCTTTACTGCGTCGTCTGCGCTGCCTGCGGTGTTTACCAGCTCACGCATACCTTCCGCCTGCTTCTGGAGGATTTCCTTGGCACCGTTTGCCTGAGCCTCCATCTTGGCGAATATAGCGTCAGCCTCACCCTTTGCCTTGCGGCGCATAACCTCTGCCTCAGCTTCAGCGGCAATCTCCGCCTGCTCCTTGGCAATCTGCGCCTTAACGATAACGTCTGCCTGCTGGGTTGCCTTTTCAAGCTCGGCACGTCCCTGCTCTGCAAGCTTCTGGGCTGCGTAGGCTTCTTCTCTTGCCTTTGCTGCCTGAACTGCTTCTGCTGCGGTAGCGATTTTGAGTGCAGCAGCTTCCTTTTCACGTCTTGCTGCGTCGGACTGAGCGATAGCAACCTTTGAGCTGTTTTCGCCCTCTACTGCGGCAGCGTTTGCTGCTGCAACCTGAATACGCTGGTCACGCATAGCGTTTGCCTGACCGATTTCACCGTCTCTGCCGGTCTGTGCAATAGCGATTTTAGCGTCGTTTTCTGCCTTAGCGTTAGCTTCGGCTTCCTTAAATCTTCTTGAAGCCTCTGACTGGGCGATTTCAACCTTAGCGGCGTTTTCACCCTCGATAGCGCTTGCGTTAGCGGCTGCAACCTGAATACGCTGGTCTCTGTTCGCGTTAGCTTCACCGATAGCACCGTCTCTGTCCTTTTCGGCAACGGATTTCTTTGCGTCGTTGATTGCCTTAGCGGCAGCTTCCTTACCGAGAGCCTCGATATATCCGGACTCGTCTCTTATATCCGTTACGTTTACGTTGATAAGGCGAAGACCGATTTTACGAAGCTCGATTTCAACGTTGTTGGAAACCGCAATAAGGAACTTGTCACGGTCGGTGTTGATTTCCTCGATTTCCATTGTTGCGATTACAAGACGGAGCTGACCGAAGATAATATCCTTTGCAAGCTCCTGAATCTGCTGCATACGAAGTCCTAAAAGACGTTCTGCGGCGTTCTGCATAACCCCCGGCTCGGTAGAAATACCAACCGTAAAGCTTGAGGGTACGTCAACACGGATATTCTGCTTAGAAAGCGCATTCTTTAAGTCAACGTTGATTGAGATAGGGGTAAGGTCCATGTACTGATAGGACTGGATAATAGGCACGATGAATGCTGCGCCGCCGTGGATACAGCGGGCGCTTCTTGCCTGTCCGCTCTTGTCGCTTCCTACCTTACCGTAGATTACAAGGATTTTGTCCGAGGGACACTTACGATAGCGGGAGAGTATTCCTGCAACAAGTGCAAAAAGAATAACCACACCCACGCATATTGCGATAATTACCGGTTCTTCCATTTGATTATTTTCCTCCTTTTATGTGCAGTCCGTCTTAAGGCGGGCTGTTCTTATGCCCTTTTGGGGCATTGTTTACTGTTGTGCTGAGGGGTCCTCTGCGATTTTAAGGCTGTTTACTGCGAAAATCATTATGCCCAGCTTCATAAGCTTAGCCTCAGCATGCTTCCTGAAAATCTCTCTGAATGCGGCTTCATCGGTTTCGGCGGTATATTCCGAAAGCTTTTCGCTCAGGGCGGCAGACATTGTTTCGCTTATGATTTCATCCGTTCCCTCGTCGTTCATTCCGCAGAAATATTCTGCTGCGGTTTGGGCGAGACTGTCGGGAACGTAGACCATTGCAAGCGCCGCACCCTTATAGTATTTCCCGTCGGCGCCCTTGATACCGTCCGCAAAGCCGTCTGCCTCATAAGGACCTTTTCTCACATAGAAGTATTTTCCGCCCTCGAAAAGGCTTGTTTTTCCGCCGGCAAGCTTAATTTCGCCGTTTTTCTTAAGAAAACGGTAGGAATTTTCGTTCGCCTGCCGCCTGTTGTTTTCCTTGGGCGCTAAAATCATTATAGCTGCTATTCCGCCGATTATTACCAGCGCAATAAATGTAACGTAAAGTATATCTATGGTATCCCAGATCATATTACTGCTCCTTAATGTTTATTAAAAGCCGTTGTTTTAGGGGTATCACTATATTTTTTCAACAACAAGAACATTTCCGGTT
>JBJERM010000150.1:0-18485 GCA_051882315.1 Ruminiclostridium sp. | reverse complement strand
ATCGGAAGGAAATTTGTTTTTTTCTGTGGTGCTTTCGCAGCCTGCTTCTTACCCGGATTTCGGTTATTTGACATTTTTATTACCTCCAAATGTTTTTCGCTTTTTATATCCTAACTATACCCGACTAATGTGTGGTTTTTATGTGGGCATTATGTGGGCAGACATTTTGATGCTGCCAAGCCGCTTTATCGGCAGTTCAGCTTGCAGCAGTCAGACCACTCGCCGCCAAAAAATCTCATTTTTGATTTTGTTTTTATTTTATCGGGAAGATTTGTGGTTTTTATGTGGATAGCTATTTTTTTCAAAAAAAGACCTGCTTTCATAGAACTATCGGCGTTCACAGCAAAAATTAACAGTCCCGCTGTTTTCCTTATTCTCTCCTGCAAAACCGCTTGTTACATATTCTCGTGTTAAATTCTCAAATTTCTGATTTCATTCCAGACTGTATTTTTCAATCCATATCCCGATTATCATTCGGTTACTCTTGACAACATAATAAAAAACGCTTATAATATAACTTATTAAACACATAGGTTTGGTGTGTTTAATGGTGCATGGATTGAACCATAAGGCTATGCTGTTTATGAAGCGTTGGCTTATTTCAGATATGCGGAGGTGTTTATGTGTTCTTTTAGTTCTGATTACTTTGATACCGTTTATGATCGCCATACTGCCGGCGATATAAAATATCAATCGGTTCCCGGTGCTGAGAATGTAATACCTATGTGGATTGCAGATATGGATTTTAAAGCGCCGCCCGCTGTTAAAGAAGCGCTTATTGAATCGGCAAATCACGGTATATTCGGGTATGCGGAAACCGATGAGGAGTACGACAATCTGATTGTTTCGTGGTATAAAAGGCGTATGGATTGGAGCATAAAACCGGAGTGGATACTCAAAGCTCCGGGGGTTATGTTTGCCATTTCAGCGGCAATCCGTGCTTTAACAGACGAAGAAGACAGCGTCATAATCTGCCAGCCGGTATATTATCCATTTGCGAAAATTGTTACGGCAAACAGGCGAAAACTCGTTGTGTCTGAGCTTCGGCTTACAAACGGGCAGTACAAAATGGACTTTTCCGATTTTGAAAATAAAATCAGACAAAACTCGGTAAAGGTCTTCTTGCTTTGTTCTCCCCATAATCCCGTTGGGCGTGTCTGGACAAGGGACGAGCTTGCGGAGATTGGCAGAATTTGCTGTAAGTATAATGTGATTATCGTTTCCGATGAAATTCATTCGGATTTCGTTTATGGGAATAATCGGCATATTCCGATTTCAATACTGTCGGAAGAAGTTGCCGCCAGAACCGTGACTTGTACAGCGCCTTCAAAAACTTTTAATCTGGCAGGGCTGCAAGACTCAAACATCATTATTTCAAACGCTGATATTCGCAGGAGGTTATATCGTGCCTTGCGAGCTACCGGTTATGCAGAACTGAACAATATGGCGATTGCCGCAACAAAAGCAGTTTACAAGGAAGGCGAAGCCTGGCTTGACGCACTACTTCCCTATTTGCAGGAGAACATCCGGATTTTGGGAGAGGCCTGTGCCAAAACAGGCGGCAGGATTTCGTTAATCCCGCCGGAAGGCACTTATCTGATGTGGTTGGATTGCAGAGGATTAGGACTATCCGATACAGAGCTTGCCGACTTTTTTCTGAAACAAGCAAAGGTAAGGCTTAATAGCGGCGCATCGTTCGGAGCAGGCGGCAGCGGTTTTGTACGCATGAATATTGCCTGTCCGAAGGCGCTGCTTTTGAATGCTATCACTCAAATTGAAAATGCAATAAATAATTGATTATTTTATAGCAGCTGCGGCGTTTGGTGAACGCTATGAAGAATATTGATTTATTGGAAATACCCGACTTTTTAATCGGACAGGCACAGGTATAGCCCGCAAGGTACGGTTTTGCGGAGTGGATGTGCTCGGCTATTTTGTTTGATTTGAAGTGCGGCAGTCATAACTTTCCACCGGATGCCGCTATGGGAAGAAAAGCCGGCGAAAATGCTTTCAAGAAATTACCTCTCCTGAGCGGGAATTACGGCGCTGCGGTCAATGCTTTCCTCTTGAAGAAAGCAATTATGAGCTTCAACAATTTATTATAACTTGTTTTATCGGTGTAAATATGCAGGCGTCTTTTAAGAGATGTCAGTATTTCATCGAAAAGAAAGGAATTATATGCTGAATCAATTTTCAAGGACTGAGCTGATATTCGGCAAAGAAGGAATGGAAAAATTAGCTGCTTCCCGTGTGGCTGTGTTCGGTATCGGCGGTGTAGGCGGATATACCGTAGAGGCACTTGTCCGTTCCGGTGTGGGAACTATAGATATTGTTGACGATGATAAGATTTGCCTGACCAACATCAATCGTCAGATATATGCAACACGAAAAACAGTAGGGAAATACAAGGTGGATGTTGCCGCCGAAAGGATTTATGAAATCAATCCCGACGCAGTTGTCAACACATATAAAACGTTCTACACTCCCGAAACAGCGGAACAGTTCGATTTTACCAAGTATGATTACATTGTCGATGCTATTGACACAGTAACGGGAAAAATTGCACTTGCAATTAACGCCAACGCTGCGGGGACACCTATTATCAGTTCTATGGGCGCCGGCAATAAGGTAGATCCTACCGCTTTTGAGGTGACTGATATTTATAAAACCTCTGTATGCCCGCTTGCAAGGGTTATGCGTTATGAACTGAAACGCAGAGGTATCAAAAAATTAAAGGTTGTGTATTCCAAGGAGCCGCCGATTACCCCGGTTGACGATATGGCTATCAGCTGTCGTACACACTGTATTTGTCCTCCCGGAACAGCGAGAAAATGTACTCAGCGCCGTCAGGTTCCGGGCAGCAACGCTTTTGTTCCATCTGTGGTAGGCTTAATCATAGCGGGAGAGGTTATCAAGGATCTCACACAGAAAGGAAATCGCAAAATGTGATTTCCTGTAAGCACTCCGTCTGATCCTGTTGTATTTATTGCAGATGCTTTTTTCGTATCGGCTGTGCTGCTATGTAAAACCATCCAATCGCTCAGACCCGGGTAACCGAATACGGAAACCGAGAGCGCCGGAACTCCTGAAAGTATAGACAGCATTGAATATTTTGCAGGCATATCTTCAAACATTTTTTTGCATTTTATCGGGGTTGTTAAAGTCTTTAAATTAAGCCGTCCCGTTGGCGAATAGGATAAAAAGAATATGTCCTGCACAAGAAAGCTGCAATAAGAATTTTACTTTTTATAGCAGTCCAGAAAGCTGTGCGTACCCTCTTCGTCCTTGTATGCAATAACGGTTTTAAGATTTACGTTTTCCACGCTTCGGAAAATATTCATCTCTACCTGCGGATTTGTCTTTTTCATTTCTGCTATGAGCCGTTTTACCTCCTGCCGCTTCGAGCCTGTATTTGTTGGCGTGCAGGTGGTGCAGGTATCGGTGAATTTGCAGGCGCACTGGATAAAATGCAGGTCGTTATAATCACGCCAATGCTTAATGTCGTCCTCGCGGATAAGGTACAAGGGTCGGATAAGCTCCATTCCCTCAAAGTTTGTGCTGTGAAGCTTTGGCATCATAGTCTGCACCTGACCGCCGTACAGCATGCCCATTAGAATCGTTTCTATAACGTCGTCAAAATGGTGTCCCAGCGCTATTTTGTTGCAGCCCAGCTCCTTCGCCTTGCTGTAAAGGTGTCCCCGTCTCATTCTGGCGCAGACATAGCAGGGGGACTTCTCAATGTTATAAACTGCCTCGAAAATGTCCGATTCAAATATCGTAAGAGGAATGGATAAGGCTTCGGCGTTTTTTTCGATAATGCTGCGGTTTTCGGGGCTGTATCCAGGGTCCATTACGAGAAAAACAAGCTCAAAGGGAAATTTATCGTGACGTTTAAGCTCCTGAAAAAGCTTTGCCATAAGCATAGAATCCTTGCCGCCTGAAATGCAGACGGCTATTTTATCGCCGGGGCTTACAAGGTCGTAGGTTGTAATTGCCTTGGCGAATCTGCTCCATATTGTCTTGCTGAACTTTTTTCGTATGCTTTTCTCCACGTTTGAGGTAATTTCCTGGTTTTCAAGCTTTTCCCGCAGCCATTCGCAGTAGCCGCCGATAAGATTATATGCCTCAAAGCCCTGCTCGCAAAGCCTGTCCGCGGTTTCCCGGCTTATCGCTCCGCTTTTGCAGCAGATTATCAGCTTTTTGTCTTTTGGCAGGTCGGGTATATTGTTATCAATGCTTGCCTGCGGTATGTTTACTGCGCCGCTGATATGCCCGTACCCGAAAGCGTATTCATCTCTTATATCTATCATTATAAAGCTGTCTGAGGGCAGCTTTTTCAGTTCATCGTTGGTTATTTCTTTGCACATTATACAGAAGTTCCTTTTTATCGTGATATTTTTATTATATAGCAGAAAGTCATGGCGATTTCTGATACAAAATTTTCAAAGCTATTATACCATACATTCTTATTTTTTGTCTATGTGACTTTTTTATAAACTATTGACAAGCAGACGATACGGTTGTATTATATAATAACCAACCTGCATACTATGCAGGTAAAATTATTGCTGATTTATATCAATGAGGAGATAATTACAATGATAATAGGATTAGCGGAAGCTGCTGAACTGAAGCGTGCAGCGGCAGAAAAATTCTCGTCTGAGATACATTTTCACGACGGCTGCGGCGGACAGTATTTTACTGTTGATAAGCCTGCGGAGGAGCTGAAAGCCTTTATTACGGAATTTCTTGCGCTAAAAAATATGAAGCCCGTATTTTATAACAGCGATGAAGCATTTCGGGTAGAGAAGGCGGATTAAGGCTGCCGATAAAGGGCGTAAACAAAGGGGCTGTTTTATTCCGAAGGAAAATCAGGAGAGAGTAGTATGTCTATAAAGAAAATAGCGGAAATAGCAGGAGTTTCTTATTCAACCGTATCGAGAGTGCTGAGCAATCCGGAATACAAATGCTCCGCAGATGGAGTGCGTGAACGCATTTTTGCCGCAGCGAGAGAGCTAAATTATATACCGAATGAAGCGGCAAAAAACTTGAAGCTTGGAATAAAGGGAGAACAAGCTCCATACAAAATTTCGATTATTGTTACAAGAACCGAAGCTGCGGGAATTGACCCGTTTTTCAGGGAGATAGCTCATATAACAGAGAGCGAGATACACAAAAATATGTGTATTGTTTCGCAGGTGCTGCATTTGCCGGATTTATCCGAAGACGGTGTTGATATAAATGCTGGCGCAATATTGTCGGGCGTTTCCGACGGCCTTGTTGTTATAGGAAAATGCAGCACTGTGGCATTAAAGACCCTGAAAAAAAGCTTTAAGGCGATTGTATCCATAAACCGTAATTCCACCAATTATGAATCTGACGAGGTTATATGCGACGGGGCGAAAATCGCTGCCCTTGCGGTACAATATCTAATAGGGCTTGGTCACAGAAAGATAGGATATGTGGGCGACTGCCATAACGAATCCAGATTTAAAGGATACAGAGATACTCTTTTCAGATATAATCTTGATTATGATATTGATTTCGTCATTGATACCCGTCAGGGCGAGGAGCAGGGGTACGAGGTAATGGAAAGGCTTATGCAGCAGAAGAACGTTCCCACGGGGATATACTGTGCAAACGACATTACTGCGGTTGGTATGCTTAACGCCCTTAGCAGGCATAAGAACAGATATTACAACCCCTCTATAATTTCAAGCGACGATATTGAGGAGGCTCAGTTTACAAAGCCTATGCTCACAACTGTACGCCTGCCGAAGGAGGATATGGTAAAATTTGCGGTTCTGCTGCTGCTTGACAGGCTGAAAGGCGGGCACAAGGCTACTGCCCGCGTAGAGTTGGAGGGAACTCTTATAGTCCGCGAAAGCTGTTCGCATCCTTCAAGCGCCCTTGATTGCGAGTATTATATATGAATATTATAAACATGGGCGGCAGCTTTGCCGTCTTCATGCTGTCGATAAACCGCCATCTGCGTCGTCAACCCCATAACGGCAGGCACAAAGCCTAGCCGTTATGGGGTTTCCTAGCATCTGACGGCTTCTCGGCAGCCTGAAATATAGTTTTTTTCGACAAGCTGAGGGCGGCAGTATTGCCGCCCTTTTTGCAAACGTTTGCACTAATTGCAGAAATCATCAAGAAACTGCGTTATTTATTTGTTGAAGCAAATGCACTGATAATGCTTGCAAACGTTTGCGTTAATTCGTTGGCGGGGCTTGTAATCGGGTGTGAATAATTGCTGAAATTGCCGAAAAATCAGGTTTGATATGAAGCGGAAGGGCTTGCTTCTGAATACGTTTGCAGACATTTGCCTTGAAAACCCGGAGCGGTGATGTTATACTCGTAGCATACAAAAACAGAGCTAAGCTGTAATGGAGAATAGATATGGAAAAAGAACAAAAGGAAATAGTAAGGGTTGAACACCTTAACAAAGAATTTATCGCCGACGGAAGCCCCTTCCTTGTATTAAAGGACATTAACCTTACGGTGAAAAAGGGCGAGTTTATTACTATCGTCGGACACAGCGGCTGCGGAAAGAGCACACTGCTTAAAATAATCTGCGGACTTGTGGATTACAGCGACGGAATCGTGGAAAGGAATGGCGTTAAGGTCGACGGTCCCGACCCGGGCTGCGGAATGGTTTTTCAGGACCACAGGCTTTTGCCCTGGCTTAAAATAAAGGATAATATAGGCTTCGGCATTAAAAATCTTCCGAAAGGTGAAAGAGACGAGCTTGTTAAGCGGCATTTAAAGCTTGTGGGGCTTGAGGGCTTTGAAAATTCATATCCCTCACAGCTTTCGGGCGGAATGTCCCAGAGGGCGGCTATCGCAAGAGGTCTTGCGGGCAATCCGGACATTCTGCTTCTCGACGAGCCCTTCGGAGCGCTGGACGCACTTACAAGAATACAGATGCAAAGGGAGCTGCTGAGAATACATCAGGAAGAAAAGACTACTATGATAATGGTAACTCACGACATAGACGAGGCGGTCTTTCTGGGCGAAAGGATAGTAGTAATGTCGGCAAGACCCGGAGAAATTAAGCAGATCATCACCACCGACAAATATTCCCGCAGAAACCGCGGAAGCACAGGTTTTGCCTCATACAAGAAACAGATTTACAATTATTTCTTCAAGGATTCCGCAGAGCTTCTTGAGGAAGCTGAATTTATGATTTGAGGTGAAAAAATGAAAAAGATTAATGTGAAAAAGATACTGCTTGCGCTGATTCCGCCGTTAGTCATAGTGCTGTTATGGTATTACGTCACAAACTTCACGGAAATCCCCGCAAGTATACTTCCGAAAATATCAATGGTAGCAGAAGCCTTTGCGGAAATGCTTAGTACAGGTCAGCTGCAGGAGGATTTGCTTGTAAGCTTTTCAAGAGTAGTTCAGGGCTACCTTTTTTCTGCGGTATTCGGAATTATTCTCGGTTCAATTATGGGAATGTCAAAAACCATATCATACATAATCCAGCCCACAATAACCGTAATAAGGCAGATACCCATTATTGCATGGATACCGCTTATTATCCTGTGGTGCGGAATAGGCGAGGCTTCAAAGATTGTTATAATAGTGCTTGCCGCATTTTTCCCTATAATGGTAAATACAATGAGCGGCATATCGGGAACTCCGAAGGGGTATATAGAGGTTGCACGGCTATATAAGCTGGGACCCTGGCGAACCTTTACAAAGGTTTATCTGCCCCATGCGCTGCCGAGTATTCTTGTAGGACTTAAGCTTGGTCTTGGCGTTTCCTGGATGGCGGTTGTTGCAGCCGAGCTTATAGCTTCGCTTTCCGGAATAGGCTATCGAATGAGCAGCGCAAGAAGCCTTATGAATTCCGATGTGGTAATAGTATGTATGATTGTAATCGGTGTTGTGGGAATTATTATGGATAAGCTTCTGAGTCTGATTTTTTCTCTGATTACGCCATGGGAAAAGTCGGAAGGAAAGGAATAATATGTCGTCGGCAAGTATTCTTATAAAGCCAGCCTCCTCTGCCTGCAATATACGCTGCAAATACTGCTTTTACCGTTCGCTCAGCGGCGAAAGAAGCTGTCCAAATGCGGGTATGATGACTTATGACACACTTGAAGTGCTTGTAAAGAATGCGCTGTGTTACGCTGATGAATTTTGCAGCTTTGCTTTTCAGGGCGGAGAGCCTACTCTTGCAGGACTTGATTTTTACAAAAAGCTTATTGAATTGCAGCATAAATACAATACAAATGATACTAAAATCCAGAACACCATTCAGACCAACGGAATACTGATTGACGATGAATGGGCGGAATTTTTGGGGGAGAATGACTTTCTCGTAGGACTGTCCTTGGACGGGGACAGAAAGCTGAATCAATTTCGCGAGGATAATGGCGGGAATAACACCTTTGACAGAATAATGAATACCGTAAGAGTTTTTGAAAAGCATGGCGTTCAGTATAACATCGTAAGCGTTGTAACTTCCCTTACTGCAAAAAACACCGCCGAGCTTTACAGCTTTTTCAAGAAGCACGGGTTTATGTATCAGCAGTATATTCCATGCCTTGATGAAAAACCGGATAAAAAATACGGATATTCTCTTTCACCAAGAGCCTACGGAAAATTTCTTTGCGAGCTGTTTGACCTTTGGTACAAGGATTTTATCAGCGGCTATAATCTGGATATACGGATTTTTTCCAACTGGGTGCAGATGGCGGCAGGTTATCAGCCAGAGTCCTGCGGAATGTCGGGACGCTGCGTTTGCTATTTTGTGGTGGAGGGCGACGGAAGCGTTTATCCCTGCGACTTTTATGCCGCCGACCAATGGAAGCTGGGAACGGTGCAGGATGATTTTGATGCGCTTATTGAAAGTAAAAAAGCTAAGGATTTTGTGAGCTGCTCGCTGCCGATACATGAAAAATGCAGGAAATGCAGGCATTTATATCTTTGTCGGGGAGGCTGCCGCAGATGGCGTGAACCATTTGTAAACGGCGAACCGTCGCTAAACTGTCTGTGTACTGCTTATGAAATGTTTTTCGAGCATTGTGCTGACAGGATATATCTGCTGGGCAAGGCGCTGCGAAAGCAGCTTGAAGCAAAATAGAAGAATTGAGGAAAAGAAATGGCAAAATTTAAAGTAAAACGCGCCGATATCGGTCGTACTGTTCTTGAAACAAGGGTTGAAAAACAAGCGGTTGAGCTTCATCCAAAGGGAGCGCCGAATGTTGTATATATTCTTATGGACGATATGGGCTTTGCTCAGCTGGGCTGTTACGGCTCAAACATCCGTACTCCCAACATAGACCGTCTTGCAAATGAGGGACTGCGGTACAATAATTTTCATACCACCGCAATCTGCTCTGCCACAAGAGCCTCTCTTCTTACAGGCGCAAATCATCACGCCTGCGGAGTTGGAAGTCTTGTGGAATTTATTACAGGCTGCCCGAACGCCCAGGGACATATTGATAACTCATACGCAACAATAGCCGAGATATTGAAGGAATATGATTATGCCACATACTGCTCCGGCAAATGGCATTTAAGTATGGGCAAGGCTCCTGCCGGACCCTACGACCAGTGGCCGCTTGGAAAGGGCTTCGACCGCTATTACGGATTTCTGCACGGAGAGATTGACCAGTATCACCCTCACCTTATAAGGGATAATTCCGAGGTAGAGCAGCCTAAAACTCCCGAAGAGGGCTATCATCTTTCTGCGGATATTGTGGATAATGCGATTGATATGGTTTTTCAGCACACTATGGCTTATCCCGAGCAGCCCTTTTTCCTGTATCTTCCCTTTGGAGCAATGCACACTCCTCATCATGCACCGAAAGAATATATAGACCGTTATAAGGGCGAGTTTGACGAGGGCTGGGACGTTATAAGGCAAAAATGGTTTGAAAATCAGAAGAAAATCGGAATTATTCCAAAGGACGCAGAGCTTACTCCCCGCAACGAATATGTTCCTGCCTGGGACAGTCTTTCTCCCGAGCGAAAAAAGGTATATGCAAGGTATATGGAAGCCTTTGCGGGCTTTCTTGAATATACCGATGAGCAGATAGGACGGCTTATTGATTATCTTGAGGAAAGCGGTCAGCTTGACAATACGGTTGTAGTATTTCTTTCCGATAACGGCGCCAGCGGAGAGGGCGGAGTACAGGGCAGGTTCAATGCTATGTGCGGACAGGATATTACCGTTGCCAACGAAGAGGAGCTGCCAAATGCCCTTGAGCATTTCGACGAGATAGGCGGAGAGTATTCCTTCAACCATTACCCGACAGGCTGGGCAAATGCAGGAAATACGCCGTTTCAGTGGTATAAGGTATGGACTCACGAGGGCGGAGTAAGGGACCCGCTTATTATACGCTATCCAAAGCTTATTAAGGATAATGGAGGAATAAGAAGTCAGTACCACCACGTTTCCGATATAACTCCAACCATACTGGATATTATCGGCGTTGAAAAGCCTGCTGTTATCAAGGGCGTTCCACAGAAGCCCTTTACCGGAATAAGTATGAAGTACACCTTTGAATCGGCTGAAGTGCCCGATGAAAGAAGGGTGCAGTATTATGAGCTCCACGGCAACAGAGGAATATACAAGGACGGCTGGAAAGCGGTTACAAACCACATGTTCAGCGAGAGCTACAATGATGATGTATGGGAGCTTTATCACGTTTCCGAGGACTTTTCTGAAGCGCACAATGTTGCGGATAAGTACCCTGAAAAGCTCAGAGAGCTTCAGGAGGAATTCTTTATTGAGGCAGGAAGAAACAACGTATTCCCTATGCTTCGTGCCTCTTTCCACGCAAAGCCCGAAAATATCAAGCGTATGTACGGCAACAGGCGGGTAATGCCCGAAACAGAAAGGGTATTCAGGAATGTAATAAAGCCTTATGACCTTGTGCCGCAGCAGATGAGTGCGAATGTGGATTCCGCAAGTCATTATGTCGAGGCGGAAATACATAGGTCGGACAGCAGCGAAGAGGGAGTAATTTTTAGCTCCGGCGACCGTTTCGGCGGTTTTGTATTCTATATTAAGGACAACAAGCTGAAATATGCGTATAATTTCAACCGCTACGATTTCTATACGGCAGAGTCGGATATTGAAGTTCCGCTCGGAGCTTCGACGGTAAAATATACCTTTACCGTAAGGGAGGATTCCTCCGCCGATGTTGAGCTGTATATAAACGGTGCCGTTGCCGGAGGCGTTCATGTCAAGCATTTCTATTATATGAAGGGCTTTGCAACGACTTTAAAGGCAAACAAGCATACTGCGGTGTATGATGATTACGAGGTGCCCTTTGAATTCGGGGGCAGGCTCAGAAAGCTTGTTATTCACCAGTATGCGGCGGAATATGTTTACCTTGACGAGCTGAAAAAGGCGTCGAATATTGAATAATGAAAGGATATTGTTATGCAGAAATTCAAAGTAAGCTCACGCAGAATAGGCAGAACGGTTCTTGATACGCAGATAAGGAGAGAGCCGGTTGAAAGTCCGCTTAAAGCTTCTCCTAATGTGGTATATATCGTGCTTGATGACCTTGGCTTTGCACAGCTTGGCTGCTACGGCTCTGATATTGATACGCCGAATATTGACCGTCTTGCAAACGAGGGACTCAGGTACAATAACTTCCACACAACGGCGGTATGCTCCGCAACAAGAGCGTCGCTGCTTACAGGAGCAAATCACCATTGTGCGGGTATTGCAAGCGTAGTTGAGTATGTAACGGGCTGCCCCAACGGACAGGGAGGAATAGACAGCTCCTACGGAACGCTGGCGGAGATATTGAAAGAATACGATTATGCTACATACGCTGTCGGCAAGTGGCATCTTAGCTCCGGAAAGGCTCCCGCGGGTCCCTACGACCAATGGCCTTTAGGAAAGGGCTTCGACCGTTATTACGGCTTCCTTCATGCCGAGATAGACCAATATCACCCGCACCTTATTTCGGATAACTCTGAAATACCCGTGCCGAAAACCGTGGCAGAGGGGTATCATGTTTCGGAGGATATTGTGGACCATGCAATTGATTTTGTATTCCAGCATACCATGGCATATCCCGAGCAGCCCTTTTTCCTTTATACAGCATTCGGAGCTATGCACGCTCCTCATCATGCCCCTAAGGAATATATTGACAAGTATAAAGGCAGGTTTGACGAGGGCTGGGATAAAATACGGCTTAGATGGTTTGAAAACCAGAAAAGGCTTGGCGTGATACCAAAGGACGCAGAGCTTACCGACAGGTGTGAATACGTTGAGGCATGGGATTCTCTTTCCGAGGACAGAAAAAGGCTTTATGCAAGATATATGGAGGCTTATGCGGGATTTCTTGAACATACCGACGCCCAGATAGGACGGCTCATAGATTATCTTGAGGAAAGCGGTCAGCTTGACAATACGGTGATTGTTCTTCTGTCCGATAACGGAGCCAGCGGCGAGGGTGGAATACAGGGAAGATATAACTGCTTAAGCGGTATGGATATAACCACCTCCGAAGAGCGTGAATTTAAGTTAGCTCTTGAAAATATTGATAAAATCGGCAGTGAATTTGCCCTTAATCATTATCCGACAGGCTGGGCGAACGCAGGCAATACGCCGTTCCAATGGTATAAGCAGTGGGCGCACGAGGGCGGAATAAAGGACCCGCTTATAATACGTTATCCCGAGCTTATCAAGGAGGGCGGCGGTATCAGAGGACAGTACCACCATGTATCCGATATAACTCCCACTATACTGGATATTCTCGGCGTTGACAAGCCGGATACTATAAAGGGTGTTCCGCAGAAGCCCTTTACAGGCATAAGCCTTAAATACACCTTTGAGGATAAGAACGCAGAGGACCGCAAGACAGTTCAGTATTACGAGTGCTTCGGAAACAGGGGAATTTATAAGGACGGCTGGAAAGCGGTTACAATGCACACCTTCAGCGAAAGCTACAGCGAGGACGTATGGGAGCTGTACCACGTTTCCGAGGACTATTCCGAAAAGCATAATGTTGCGGATAAATATCCCGAAAAGCTCAGAGAGCTTCAGGAAGAATTCTTTATTGAGGCAGGACGGAATAATGTCTTTCCTATGCTTTGGGGTACAACCCATGCAAAGCCCGAAAATCTTATGCGTGCATACGGCGACAAGCGCATTATGCCCGAAAGCGAGCTTGTATTTAAAAACGTTATTAAGCCTTATGAGCTTGTAGGCTCTCAGGCACGAACAAATACCGACCTTGCTCATCATTATATTGAGGCTGAAATATACAGAAAATCAGAGGATGACGAGGGCGTTATTTTCAGCTCGGGCGACCGCTTCGGAGGCTTTGTGTTCTATATTAAGGATAACAGGCTTAAATACGCCTACAATTTCAATAAATATGAATATTATACGGCTGTATCGGATATTCCTGTACCCGTGGGAGAGGTAACGGTAAAATATGAATTTGTACGTCACGGCTTATCGGCAGATGTTATAATTTATATTAACGGCGTTTCCTGCGGCGGCACAGAGATAAAGCACTTCTACTATTCAAAGGGATTTGCTACTACTATAAAAGCAAATAAGCACACTCCCGTATATGAGGATTACGAGGTGCCGTTTGAATTCAGCGGCAAGCTGAAAAAAGTTACAATTCATCAATACGCGGAAGAATTTGATGTCAAAAAGGAATTTTCAAAGGTTCTTTCCGCTGATTAAAAGGAGATAATTATTATGAAAAGCTTAAAAAGAACATTAGCAGCATTACTTGTTACGGCAGTTTCTCTCAGCCTTGCGTCCTGCGCAGGAAGTTCTGCGGGAACAGCAGCCGATACAAAGGCGGATACAGCAAAAGCAGAAACTGCTGCTGAAACCACAACAGAGCTTAAAACCGTGAGAATAGGCAGCGGCGGAAACGGCGGTGTAGAGGGAGTTACCGAAAGCGCTCTTATTGCAATTAAAAATGGCTACCTTGAAGAGGAGCTTAACAAAGTGGGCTATACAGCCGAGTTTTTCGGCTTTGCACAGGCAGGCCCTGCAATAAACGAGGCGTTTGCGGCAAAGGAGATAGACGTAGGCTTTTACGCTGATTTCCCTCTGATTACGGCAGTAAGCAATAATGTAGGAGTAGTTGGCTTTGCTCTTGCAAATTCCAATCAGAATTATGCTATCCTTGCTTCCCCCGCCAGCGGAATAACCTCCGCAGCCGACCTGAACGGCAAAAAGGTGGTAGTAGGCGCAGGAACTATACTGCAAAAATATTTTTATGATGTTGTTGACGAATATTCCCTTGATTTAGACAGTATCGGTCAGATAAATGCGCTTCAGGACGCACAGACTCTTATTGCCTCGGGCGACGCAGACGCTGTCAGCTACAATTATTATGGGGCTGCAAGGCTTGCTGCGGCAGGCCTTGGCAATATTGTGGAGGATACCAGAAATAAACCCCAGTACGCCTCCGCTGTTGTAGCCGCAGGAAGAAAGGAGTGGCTTGAGGAAAATAAAGAGGCTGCCTATGCGATAATTATTGCTATGGACAGAGCGCAGAAATTTGCCGCAGAAAATCCTCAGGGCGCATACGAGGCTATGAGCTCGGATACTACGCCTATAAGTGTTGTGGAACAGACCTATTCATACGATACGTCCTTTGATTATTTCAAGCCCGGCATAACCGAAGAATATCTTGAAAGAGCGCAGAAGATAGCCGATTTTATGTATGAAAACAAGCTTATAAAGTCAGAGATAGACATACATAACGCATTTGACGCATCCTATGCGGAAAAAGCGTTATCATAAGCCGATAATTTCTAAATAAAGCAAAGCCGTTATACTGAAAAAGTTATAGCGGCTTTACATTAATTAAGCGGTAATTGCAATATCACGAAGAATAACTTCGGAGTAAAAATTACTTATCAAAAAGGAGTTGTATTATGGCAGAGTTATCAAGAGATGCGGCATGGGAACTGCTGAACAAGTACAATAAGGACGCCTTTCATATTAAACACGCGCTGACGGTAGAAGGTGTTATGCGTTATTTTGCCGAAAAGCTGGGTTATGCGGAGGAAACGGAGCTATGGGGTATAGTGGGCTTGCTTCACGACCTGGATTTTGAGCTTTATCCGGGGCAGCACTGCATCAAGGAGCAGGAAATAATGCGGGAAAACGGAATAGATGAGAGAATAATCCATGCTGCCGCAAGCCACGGATATATGCTGACTGTGGATATTGCGCCTGAGCACATAATGGAAAAGGTATTATACGCCGTTGACGAGCTTACCGGGCTTATAGGTGCAGTAGCGATAATGCGCCCTTCAAAGAGCGTGCAGGACCTTGAGGTTAAATCCGTAAAGAAAAAGTACAAAAGCAAGGGCTTTGCCGCAGGCTGCTCCCGTGAGGTTATAGAGCGGGGCGCAGAAATGCTTGGCTGGGAGCTTGACTATCTGATTGAGCAGACTATTCTTGCGATGAGAAGCTGCGAGGATAAGTACAATTGCGTTGGAGAGCAGTAATATAATCCTCCGCCTTGAAGTTATACATTTCCGCCAAACAATGTATAAATTAATGGCAATAAATATACATTCTGACAAAATACCCTAAAACCTATTGACAAAATAAGGTTTTAGGTGTATTATACAGATATAAACTTATAAACTTAGTAGGTAAATGTGATAGAAAAGGAATAATTATTATGAAAACAAAGCTCTTCTGTTGTATGTGTATGCGTAAGGCGCAGATGTAAACCCCGCAAAAATTATTTTGCCGTTTGCATTTGCCTTATTCTTATGCAAATGCAAACAGCTTAAAATACGTTATTAAAGCTGTTTCATCTTGTAATGAAGCAGCTTTTTATTTTAGCGCAAAAATGGGGGGCTTTATGAAAATACTGGATCTGATAGGAAATACGCCCCTGCTTAGTCTTGACATTGATGGATTGAAAAGGGGAGTAAGGCTTTACGCAAAGGCGGAGTTTATGAACGTGGGCGGCTCGGTTAAGGACAGAGCGGCAAAGGCTATGATTCTCAGGGGAATTGAGGAGGGCAGTCTTACAAGGGACAAGACCGTTATCGACGCCACCAGCGGCAACACGGGCATTTCCTACTCAATGCTTTGCTCGGTGCTTGGTTACAAAGTTAAGCTTTGTATACCTGCCAACGTTTCTCCAGAGCGCAGGCATTTTATGAGAGCCTACGGCGCTGAGATTGTTGAAACCTCGCCTCTTGAGGGAATTGACGGAGCCTATAACGAGGTACAGCGTATAATTTCGGAGAATCCCGACAGATATTTCTACCCCGACCAGTACAGCAACAACGAAAACTGGCTTGCTCACTATAACGGGACGGGCAAAGAGATACTCTCCCAGACAGGCGGCGAAGTCACACATTTCGTGTCGGGGGCAGGCACCGCAGGAACCTTTACAGGCTGCGTAAAGCGGCTGAAGGAATATAACAGCGGCATAACGGCGGTAATGATGCGGCCGGACTCGCCCTTTCACGGAATCGAGGGCATAAAGCACCCCTCGGCTCACGTTAAATCAAGCTTTTTTGACGAATCGCTTGCAGATGAAACCGTAGAAATATCCACCGAAAAGGCCTATGAAACCACAAAGCTTCTTGCCAGGGAATACGGGCTTTTTGTGGGGATAAGCTCCGGGGCAAACGTTCTTGCAGCGCTGAAAGCTGCGGAAAAGGCGCCTGCTGGCTCGGTGATAGTCACGATACTCTGCGACGGCGGAGGTCGTTATCTTTCAAATCCGCTATGGGAGGTGTAAGCGTGATATATCTTTCGCAGGAAGTTCTGGAATATATTCTTGCAGACGGCAAAAGCCGCTACCCTGAGGAATCCTGCGGGATTATTTTCGGCAGGATTGACGAAAGCGGAGAAAAGACCGGGGAATACGCCGAGGCTGTCACAAACGGCTATGAGCAGACAGAAAAATATCACCGCTTTGAGATAACACCGGAAATAATGATGAAAGCAGAGCTTGCTGCCCGAAAAAAGGGAAGCGACATTATCGGCTTTTATCATTCCCACCCAAATTGCGAAGCCTTTCCCTCGGAATTTGACAGGGCGCACGCTCTTCCCGTTTATTCGTATATTATAACCTCGGTTATAAATGGAGAAGCGGCTGCAACAAGAAGCTTTGTACTATCTTCCGAAAGCAATCGGTTTTCCGAAGAAAAAATTATACTTAAGGAGCAAACAAAATGGCAGTAACCCTACTTATACCAACAACCCTGCGCTCGTTCACAAACCACCGTTCGGAGCTTTCTCTTGAGGGCAGTACCGTAGGCGAGGTAATCCGTACTCTTGCCGACGAATATCCCGAAACAAAAAAGGCTCTTTTCGACGAAAACGGCAATCTCCGCCAGTTTATAAATGTATTTATAAACGGCGAAAACATAAAGGTTTTACAGGGCAACGACACTCCCGTTAAGGAGGGTGACGAGATAATGCTTATCCCCGCTATTGCAGGCGGAGCGCCCACCGAAAGCGTTCTGGGAGATACCAAGGGGGAAAAGCTTACCAACGAGGAAATTCTCCGTTACAGCCGACATCTTCTTTTGCAGGAGGTAGGCATAAAGGGACAGAAAAAGCTGAAAGCGGCGGCGGTTCTTATTGTGGGAATGGGCGGTCTCGGAGCGCCTTTGGCTCAGTACCTTGCTGCGGCAGGCGTAGGGCGGCTGGGACTTATCGACTTTGACGAGGTTGACGAAACGAATTTACAGCGGCAGGTCATTCACGGCACCCGTGACATAGGCAGACCGAAGGTAGCCTCCGCAAAGGACAGCATAAAGCAGATAAATCCCCTTGTAAAGGTTGAAACCTACAATTATATGCTGACTGCCGACAACGCACTTGATATTATTTCACAGTATGATGTTGTGGCGGACGCTTCGGACAATTACCAGTGCCGCTATCTTGTGAACGACGCCTGCGTAATGCTGGGAAAGCCGGACGTTTTCGGCGCTATGTATCAGTTCGAGGGTCAGGCTTCCGTTTACTACGCAAAGGAAGGTCCCTGTTACAGATGCATGTACCCCGCTCCGCCTCCTGCGGGACTTGTGCCCTCCTGCGCAACGGGCGGCGTAATGGGCGCACTTCCCGGTATTATCGGAACAATACAGGCAAACGAGGTAATTAAGCTTATAGTGGGCGGCGGAGAAACACTTGTGGGACGGCTTCTGAACTTTGACGCATGGAAAATGCGGTTCAGAGAGCTTAAGGTGCATAAGGACCCGAATTGTCCTATCTGCGGCGAGCATCCCACAATAACAAAGCTTGAAGAATATGATTACGCCGATTTCTGCGGCATTAAGAAGCAGGAAGAGGAGGAAGCCCCCGTTGAGGCGATTGAAGCGAAGGAACTTAAGCGCCGTCTTGACGAGGGAGAGAAAATAACCATAATCGACGTAAGAGAGCCCCACGAAAGAGCGATAACCAAATTCCTTGACGCAAAGGTAATCCCCATAGGTCAGCTTGAACGCAGGCAGAACGAGCTTGACCCTACTGTTGACACGGTTTT
>JBJERM010000149.1:0-5240 GCA_051882315.1 Ruminiclostridium sp. | reverse complement strand
CCCACATTTCCCACGCTTCTGCGTCAATCTTCCTTGTAAGTACATCAAATTTATCACCGGTAAGGTCAGTCATTATAACGTCGGGGTGATTTTCTTTCATAAACCTCTGCCATGCTGAGCCGAAACGACCTATTGTTTCCGTATTATCCATAAAAACTCCTTTCATTTCTGCTTTCCGTGACGGTTGTGACGATGGTGACGATAAAATAGACACCACCCCTACCCTCAAAAATATCGTCACGACCGTCACCATCGTCACGCTAAAGTGGTTTCTTCAGCTGAAAAGAAATGGTTCTGCCACTATGAGTGCGTGTGTTGGAATACTCTATCCCATAATCATTTAGCAGTTTACCTGCATTTACATTCAGCTTCTGCGTTAGCTTATTTGGCTGAATGTCAATTCCGATGAGATTTGCAAACTCAGTGGAAGTGCCCTGCCAGCTTGGATTTTCGGTAGTAACGATTTCAGCAATCTTTTCAAGTATGGGTTCAGGCGGCTCTTTATACGGTTCCGCTTCCACGCTTACTAACTCCCACAGCAGCGTTTCGGGGTTTTTATTTAGTGTGAACCGTTGGTCTTGCTGGTCACGCCCGGACACGTCAAGCATTGCCTCGCTGCTTGTACGCTTGTCCTTGTACAGAACGAATGCTCCGTCAGCCCCACCATACAAACCGGTTGTACCCGAAATCATATCGAAAATATCATCGGCTTTCTATTTTCGTGTATGGTGGACAAGCAGAAGGCATATACCTTTGCTGTCGGAAATCCTTTTTAGGTTTGACATAAGCTGATAATCATTGATGTAATTGCAATCACTAGCGCCTGTTTCTCTGATTTTCTGTAGAGTATCGATTATTATCAGCCTTGTTTCCGGGTATAGAAGGCAATGAATGCTATAAGGGAAAAATACTTGCCATATACGGTTTAAGAGGAACAGGCAAACAAACTCTTATGAAACAGGCGGTTTGCGAAACAGATATAGGTGCTGTCAAGGCTTCTGTATTTTTCGAGAAGGCAAACAGGAGGCTGCGGTGCATAATCACCCTGCCCGGAATTACGGCTTACCGCAGCAATTTCGTTGTTTATGTATAAAACCCTGTATTCGTTTGTCCTGCCTTCATATTTTCTGAGGTCAAGATATTCTTTTGCACAAATGCCACCGGTGTTCAGACTGCCTCTGTATTTATAGAATACCTTCATCCATTCGTCGAACTCCTCGTTTGTGACGGTATCATCAAAATATTTCGGAAAATCCGTACCCTTTACTGATTTTACAAAATCCTTTACCATACAGTAAATACAAAACGAAAATTTTCATCAGAGCCTTTTTGGAACCGACATAGCTCCTCAATCATATTTTCCAAAGCTATAACCGAAGCCTCCAACAGGTATTTTTTGTTTTCCTTATAGTATTCCTTTATATCCTTTACCGTATAATATCCGAATCCAAACACATCGCCCTTAAAGCTATCCCAATTCCATTCATCAAAGTCCTGCCTGTTCCATTCTCTTAACAGCTCGTTCATGTGAGAAAAAAGCTCTCTTATTGCAGGCTCATCTTCGTCGGTCAACGTTTTTCTGTGCAGGAATAAATCGTAGAATAAGCTTCTGTCGCTTTTTTCGCAATTCAGATATTGCGGTCTGTCTGAGGTTGTTATCCATTTTTCGCTGTCAAAATATTGGCAGATTCCTATCATTTCTATTATCATATAATCAACCCTCTGAACAATTTTATGCTGTTCGCTTGCTGTAATTACAGTATAGCACAACCTGGCGCTACACTATTATATATAATATATGGCAGCAAGTCAAGCCTGTATTATTCTTGATATATTTCAATTTACAAAGCAGGCGTTCCCCGGTGGGGAACAGCTCGTTTTTATATATTGGGAAATTTCCGCCGAATGGTATAGTCACACCCGCTCCCGCCGTGCTTTCCTTATCGCTGCAATAGCAGCCGTAGTCGCCGCACAAACTACTGCCCCAAGAATAAAAATATCCTCAATACAGCTTTTCGGCAGCGCAAAAATCCACCTGAAGGGAAAAGCAAAAAGCAGAATCGCCCCGCAGCCAAAGGGAATACAAACCGAAATCGCACCGACATATCCGCTTACCCTGCTGCATACCGAATATACCGCAGCCGAAAATGCCGCAGAAATCAGATAAGAAAAGGCAATCACGATAAAGAGATACTGCCACATACTTACATCTATCCAGAACACCTCAACTCCTGCAAAGGAATTGACCGAAAGCCGATAAAACTCCGAATATACGTCTTTTGCGGTAAGCAGCAGGATAAGCCCCACAAACACCGTATGTATCATCACGGAAGCAAGCGTCACCGATATGAGCTTCAGCCCTGCTATTCTGCGCCCTGTTTTTGTGGAATAGGCTATCGGTATCACGCCGCTGCGCTTATCGGAAACCGCATAAAACCCAGCGGTAATTATCGCCGCACAAACAGCGGTGCAGATAAGCGGAAGCGTTACCTTTTCATAGCCGTTATTCATGTGCTCGGGCTTAGGCTGATAGTATTTTTCGCCAAGCTCCGTTATGCGGTTTCGTACTTTTTGGGCAGTCTCTGCGCTGCAATCATTCAGCAGAGAATTTCGGGTGTAATGTCCTTTAGGAAGAAATGAGCTTGACATCAAGTATGTGTGTGCTTTTGCGCCGAACACACTAATTATAACAAATTTGCAGAACCTAAACAAGGACAAAAATCCTCCGGAATGTTAAGGAAAGCAGCACAGCGGAAAAGGGGCTTTCGCTTTCCTGCAAAAATAGAAAAAATATATCGCAAGCTATTGCCTGCGCCCCGAAAAAATGGTAAAATAAGAGCAGAAAAAGCAGAAAACAGCAGGAAGTGATTTTATGAACGACAGCCTTACAGGCCTTCTCGAAAAAGCAAAAAACGACAGCCGCCTCAAGGAGCGGATTTATGCCACCCGCAGCGATAAAAACCCCGTGAACGCTCTTTGCGTTCTTTCAACCGCCGAGGGCTTCCCCATAACTGCGGCGGAGCTTATCGAGGAGGGGGAGCAGTCCTGCGCCGCTATGCTGCGGTCGGTAAACGGCGGCGGGGTTGAAGCGCCGGAGGGCTGGGACGATTTGTACGAAATGTTCTTTGCGGCGCTTGATTTTATATGAATCGGGACGGGTATTGCCCCGCCCGAATGTCCTTGCCGTTTTTTGGCTGTCAAGGAATTTTTTTGCAGTTTTGTATTGATTTTTCTCTCCCTCTGTGATATAATGCTTATATTGAAACGGGCTTGTAGCTCAGCTGGGAGAGCGCTGCGTTCGCAACGCAGAGGTCAAGGGTTCGAACCCCTCCAGGTCCACCAAAGCGCCCCTGCGGCAGCAGGAGCGCATTTTATTATTCATTATTCGTTATTCATTTTTCATTATTCAATAAACCCGTTCCTCCGTCAACACCGCCTATTGCCACGAACCGAAAGGAGTCACTATGATTTGCCCCAAGTGCGGCTGCGACCGTGTAGTTATACAAGCTGTAACCGAAACGAAAACAAAGCACCGAGGCTGCTTCGGCTGGGCGTGCTGGATATTGCTTGCGATATGCACCTGCGGACTTATACTTATTATCCCCGCAGTAACAAACACCAAAACCAAATCCAAAACCCACAGCGAAGCCGTGTGCCAGAACTGCGGACACCGCTGGAGAGTAAACTGATATAAAGTGAGCGCCCTGCCGTCCGGCAGGGCGCATTTTTGACTTTATTTTGCCTTAAGCTTTTGGTTTATTTTATTAAGCCTTACCCGCCAGATAGCAAACTGCACCAGCCAGACAAAAACGAAGCTTGCGGCGAAAATTCCGCAGTAGCTTAAAATTCCCGTTATTGTATGCTCCATCCATTTCGCAAAATACGCCGTTGGCAGCATACAAAGCGCATAAATACCGAAGCAAAGCCCCGTTTGAGCCGCAATACTGAGCCTTTCCCACTCCCATATAACCGAAGCCGCCCCGAAGCCCATGCCCATAATCCCGCAGAGGAGAGTCTGCAAAGCCACCGCATAAGCCTCGTTTCCGATTTCGGCGGTGAACTCGGGAACGCAGGCGTAAAATTCCCCGCTGCCCTCTATAAGCGAAATAATAACCGTAATAACATGACCTATCGCTATGCCTATCGGCAGTCCCGCAACCGTTCTTTCAATAAGCTTCTTTTTCATAATGATGCCGTCCTTTCTCATATTCCCAGCGCCTTTCTTATTTTCGGAACATACCGCCTTGACGCGTAGACGGTTGTGCCGCCCGAAAGCCTTACGCATATCGTGCCCGAAATGCTAAGGTCGAAGCTTTCCGTTTTCCGAAGATTAATTATCTCCGAATTGGATATTCTTACAAAATCCCCGCCAAGCCGCTCCTCCACCTCGTAAAGCCGGCTGCGGAGAGTGTATTCCCCGTCGGCTGCGACAGCGAAAACCTTCCCGCCGCAGGAATAAATACGGGTTATTTCCTGCTGCTCAAGAATTTTCATAAAATCCTCCCGAAAGCCTGCAATAACCCGGGGCGCTTTTTCGGAAATGCGCCGCACAAGCTCGTTTATCTCCTCGCTCATTTTGTCGGTAAGTATTATCACCTTTGGTATTTCGTAGCCGCTGTCGATTTTAATTTCAATATTCAATTTTTCGCCTCCCTTATGGCTTTAGTCAGTCTGTCGATAAACCACCATCTGCGTCTGTCAACTCGTCATCGCTTTGTATGGCGGCGTCCGTGCCGCCCTTGGGCGATGACTATGTTGCCTCCTGCAACCACATAACGGCAGGCACAAAGCCTAGCCGTTATGCGGTTTCCTAGCATCTGGCGGCTTCTCGGCAGCCTGAAATATTGCTTTTTTGACAAGCTGTGCGCCGCCGCTTTAGCGGCGGCGTTATTTTGCGGTGCTTCGCGCCCTGCCGCGCGGAGCGCGGCACTTTGCGGCGGCTTCGCCGCCTCCCGGCGCTTCGCGCCCTGCCGCGCGGAGCGCGGCGTTTTGCGGCGGCTTCGCCGCCTCCCGGCGCTTCGCGCCTTGCCGCGCGGAGCGCGGCGTCTTGCGGCGGCTTCGCCGCCTCCCGGCGCTTCGCGCCCTGCCGCGCAGAGCGCGGCTTCTTGCGGCGGCTTCGCCGCCTCCCGGCGCTTCGCGCCTTGCCGCGCAGAGCGCGGCACTTTGCGGCGGCTTCGCCGCCTTCCGGCGCTTCGCGCCTTGCCGCGCGGAGCGCGGCGTCTTGCGGCGGCTTCGCCGCC
>JBJERM010000148.1:0-5252 GCA_051882315.1 Ruminiclostridium sp. | reverse complement strand
CTCAAGCGGAGCGGCTGTTCAGTGCCTAAATATTATGATGGGTATTGAAGAAACCACGGGATTAATATAACTATTTACGAGGATTTTAAAATGACTTTAAAGAATATTTATAACCATAAATTTGTAGACGGCGGCGTTTGTGCGGCTAAGGGCTTCAAAGCGTCGGGCGTTTACTGCGGGATAAAGAAATCTCCCACAAATGACGGAAACGACACTACTATAAAGCATAAGAACGACATCTGCCTTGTTGTAAGCGACGTTATCTGCAACGCTGCCGCTGTTTACACTCAGAACAAGGTAAAGGGCGCGCCGATTGTCGTTACTAAGAACAATCTCGAAAAAACAGGCGGCAAGGCAAAGGCTGTTATTGCAAACTCGAAGAACGCAAACACCTGCAACGCCGACGGTGAGGAAAAGGCTTATAAAATGTGCTGCCTTGCGGCTGAGGGTCTTGGAATTAAGCCTGAGGAGGTAATTGTTGCTTCAACAGGCGTTATCGGTCAGATTCTTCCAATTGAACCCGTTGAGGCGGCTATAAAGCCCCTTTGCGAGAAGCTTTCCTATACAGGAAATGAGGAAGCCGCAACTGCGATTATGACTACCGATACGGTTAAAAAGGAGGTCGCAGTTCAGTTTACAGTCGGAGGAAAGCTCTGCTCCTTAGGCGGAATGGCTAAGGGCAGCGGCATGATTCACCCCAATATGGCTACAACACTTAATTTCATAACAACAGACGCCGCAATCTCAACCGAAATGCTGCAAAAGGCACTTTCCGAGGTAGTTAAGATTACCTATAACTGCCTTTCAATCGACGGTGACACCTCCACAAACGATATGGTTGCGGTTATGGCAAACGGACTTGCGGAAAATGCTGAAATAACTGCTGAGGGAGCTGATTTTGACGAGTTCAAAAAGGCTCTGTTTGCGGTTATGATGAATATGACCCGTATGCTGGCAAAGGACGGCGAGGGCGCAACAAAGCTGCTGGAATGTAACGTAACAGGCGCTTCCGACCTTGATACTGCAATAATAGTAGCCAAGAGCGTTATCCGCTCTCCCCTTTTCAAGTGCGCTATGTTCGGCGCAGACGCTAACTGGGGACGTATTCTTTGTGCAGTAGGCTACGCGGAGGCTGATTTTGACATTAACAAGGTTTTCGTTTCCCTTTCCTCCAAGGCGGGTAAGATTGACGTTTGCGCTGACGGCGCAGGCATTGATTTCTCCGAAGAAGAGGCTAAGAAGGTTCTTCTTGAGGACGAAATTACAATCGACGTATCAATCGGCAACGGAAGCGCTTCTGCAACCGCATGGGGCTGCGACCTTACCTACAATTACGTTAAAATCAATGGCGATTATAGAAGCTGAGAGGGCAGGAAAATGATACACATTGAAAACGACACAAGAGCAAGAATTTTAAGCGACGCTCTTCCCTATATCCAGAAGTACAACAACAAGGTTGTCGTAGTAAAATACGGCGGAAACGCTATGACAAACGAGTCGTTAAAGCAGGCGGTTATGTCGGATATTGTACTGCTCAGCACCGTTGGTATGAAAATCGTGCTTGTTCACGGCGGCGGTCCCGAAATTAACGCAATGCTTAAAAAGGTAGGCAAGGAGAGCAAATTTGTAAACGGTCTGCGCTATACCGACAAGGAAACCGTTGAAATCGTGCAGATGGTTCTCTGTGGAAAGCTTAACAAGGACCTTGTAGAGCTTCTTCACCACCACAACGGTAAGGCAATCGGTCTTTCCGGCATTGACAGCCACATGATTGAAGCAAAACAGCTTGACCCTGAGCTTGGTCTTGTTGGCGAAATCACAAAGATTGACCCTACGGTTATAAACGACGCTCTCAATAACGGCTATATTCCCGTAATTTCAACTGTTGCAAGCAGCGCAGACGGTACTGTATACAACATTAATGCAGATACTGCTGCGGCAAGAATTGCAGCTGAGCTTAAGGCGGAAAGCATTATCCTTATGACGGATATTGTGGGACTTCTGAACGACAAGAACGATGAAAGCACCCTTATTCCGACAGTTGGCGTAAGCGAGGTTCCCTACCTTAAAAAGCAGGGCATTATTTCGGGCGGAATGATTCCGAAAATAGACTGCTGCGTTGAGGCAGTGCGCCGAGGAGTAAAGCAGGCAAATATTATAGACGGACGTATTCCCCACTCAATTCTTATCGAGCTGCTCACAAACGAGGGTGCAGGAACAATGATTATATAGAAACGGAAAAAGATATGGAAACAATAGAGAAATTCAACAGCCACGTTATGGGCACCTACGGCAGATACCCGCTGGTAATGGAAAGCGGCTGCGGCGAAGAGGCAACAGACGAGAACGGCAAGAAATATATCGACTTCGGAAGCGGTATAGGCACAAACTCCCTTGGCTACTGCAATGAGGACTGGGTTGAAGCGGTCTGCACTCAGGTAAAGAAAATTCAGCACACCTCCAATTACTATTATACTAAGGTGCAGGCTGATTTTGCGGCGAAGCTTGCAGAAGCCACCGGTATGGAAAAGATGTTTTTCGGAAATTCGGGGGCGGAAGCTAACGAATGTGCAATCAAGATTGCAAGGAAATACAGCTTCGACAAGTACGGAAAAGGCAGACACAACATAATTACCCTTGTAAACTCCTTCCACGGCAGAACCATAACTACCCTTGCCGCAACGGGACAGGAGGTTTTCCACAACTACTTCTTCCCTTTCACCGAGGGCTTTATCTATGTAAATGCAAATGATATTGCCGACCTGCGGGCAAAGTGCGATGATACCGTATGCGCAATTATGTTCGAGTACATACAGGGGGAGGGCGGAGTCAACGCTCTTGATAAGGAATTTGTTGATGAGATTTTCAGACTTGCCGAGGAAAAGGATTTAGTTACAATCTCCGACGAGGTTCAGACGGGTGTCGGAAGAACGGGAATGTTCCTTGCGGGCGATAATTACGGCAAAAAGGCGGATATAGTAACTCTTGCAAAGGGTATTGCAGGCGGACTTCCTATGGGCGCCTGCCTTACCGGAAAGAAATGCTCCGGAACCCTTACCCCCGGAACTCACGGTTCTACCTTCGGCGGAAACCCGGTTTGCTGTGCGGGAGGCCTTGCGGTTCTTGAAAAGGCTGCAAATCCCGAGTTTCTTGCAGAGGTACGAAAGAAATCCGAATACCTGCGGGAAAAGCTTACTGCAATAAAAGAAGTAACAGCTTTAAGCGGTATCGGACTTATGGTAGGTATCAGCCTTAAAACCAAAAAGGCTGGAGATGTGGCAAAGGCTGCACTCGACAAGGGACTGCTTGTACTTACCGCAAAGGATAAGGTAAGGCTTTTACCGCCGCTTACAATCACTTATGATGAAATTGACGAGGGCGTAAAAATCCTCGAAGAAATACTTGACTAAAGAAAGGAAAAGCTATGAAACATTTACTTAAAATGCTTGACTTAAGCGCAGAAGAAATTACAGAGATTTTAAATCTTGCCGACCAGCTTAAATATGAACTAAAAAATGGTATTCCCCACAGACGGCTTGAGGGAAAGACCCTCGGAATGATTTTCCAGAAGTCCTCCACAAGAACAAGGGTTTCCTTTGAAACAGGTATGTACCAGCTTGGCGGATATCCCCTGTTCCTCTCCTCAAACGACCTGCAGATAGGCAGAGGCGAGCCTGTTCAGGACACCGCAAGAGTGCTTTCAAGATACCTTGACGGAATTATGATAAGAACCTTTGAGCAGAAGGAGGTTGAGGACCTTGCAGAATATGGCAGTATCCCCGTAATCAACGGTCTTACCGACCTTGCTCACCCCTGTCAGGTGCTTGCAGACCTTATGACAATAAGAGAGTACAAGAATAAGCTTGAGGGGCTTAACTTCTGCTTTATCGGCGACGGAAACAATATGGCTAACTCCCTTTCGGTTGGCTGTCTTAAAATGGGGATGAACGTTTCACTTGCCTGCCCCGAGGGCTACTACCCTTCCGAAAACGTATTCAAGCTTGCAGAGCAGTACCCCGGTAAGTTCAGGATTGTGAACGACCCTGTTGAAGCCGCTAAGAACGCAGACATTGTATATACCGACGTATGGGCTTCTATGGGACAGGAGGGCGAAGCCGAAAAGAGGAAGATTACCTTCAAGGGCTATCAGGTCAACGACGCTGTTATGGCAGTTACAAATCCCGACTGTATGGTACTTCACTGTCTGCCCGCACACAGAGAAGAGGAAATTACCAACAAGGTTTTTGAAGAACACGCAAAGGAGATTTTCGACGAGGCAGAAAACAGACTCCACGCTCAGAAAGCCGTTATGGTTATGGTAATGGGCGATAAGCAGTAATATAGCAACAGCACATTCGGCGGGCAAAACCGCTGAATGTACTGTTTTTTTATATCAAGAGGAATTTATGAATACATCTTTTAGTCCCAACGAGGAGCGTTTCGGTTTTCATACAAGCGGCGTTTTCAGATGTTCATATCATTCTGAAAAGGTTGTGACAATAATATTGACAGTCGCCGCAATATTAATTTTTATAGCATTATTTGGCGTATATATGAAAGAAATCAGTACAAATCCTACCGGCGCTATCTTTTATCTTATACGACTTATAGTAATTTTCTATATACCAATAGGATTTGTGTATTTTCTGATCATAAATCTTCTGTTCCGAGGTCAGGAGTACAAATATACTGCCGATGAAAAGAATTTTGCTATCTTTTGTCCTAACGGAGCTGTGAGAGAAAAGGTCGTTTATATCAATTATTCGGACGTTGCAGCTGTTACCTATGAGAAAAACACGCTTTTCGGAATAGAACGGGGATATAAGGTGACAATTGTAACAAAAAAAGGCACATATTGCTATAACTACTGCATTGAAAGACGCACAAAGCTCCGAGGTACGGATACTACCCCGTTTCATATAATTGAGGAGCGTTCTTCCGGCACAAAGCCCGATTTTCATGTATAAAATTACCCGCCCTTTAAAAGGGCGGGTATTTCGTATGTCAGTGATAAACCGTCTGATTTTTACCGTTTTTCTTGCCTTTGTAAAGCCTTGAATCGGCAATTGAAATAAGCTTTTCAATCGTCATCGCTTCGCCGTAATCAGCAAAGCCGTAGGTCATTGTAACGTGGATTTCCTTTCGGTCAAATGGAATATTCATATTCTGAATCCTGAGACGTATTTTTTCGTTGATGTCAAAGCAGTCCTCCGAATTTCCGCTGATAATAGTGAGAATTTCTTCTAGATCGG
>JBJERM010000147.1:0-5252 GCA_051882315.1 Ruminiclostridium sp. | reverse complement strand
GCTAAAGCGGGCGCTCGCCTCTGGCGGCGGCTTCGCCGCCGCAAAAATCCCCGCCGCACGAAGTGCGGCGGGGATTCCCTCGCAACTATCAAAAATCACTCAACCGACTTAAGCGCCTCAATCATATTGATATTCATAAGCCGCTTGTGCATAAACAGCGTTACCAACACCGAAAACAGCATTGTAACAACCGCCGCAAGAACAAAGCTCAGCGGATAAATGCTCCGCCCGAACATTACTAAATCAACCTCTGCGGTAGTTATAACAAAGTTTGCAAGGAATACGCCAAGCACAAGTCCTACCGCCGCACCCACAAGGGTAAGTATTATATTCTCACGGAAAACATACCCGTCAACCTCCCCGTCGTAGAAGCCCAGAACCTTAAGCGTAGCAATCTCCCTTATTCTCTCGGTAATGTTTATATTCGTAAGATTGTACATTACTATAAATGCAAGCGCACCCGCCGCAAGAATAATTACAAGAATAACGTAATTAAGAGAGCTGAGCATATTGCGGTAGCTGTTCATTACGGTTGAACTGTATGACACCATAAGAACCCCCTCGGTTTCAAGAATTTCCTCCGCAAGTCCGTCCTCTCCCTCTTCGCCTAAGTCGTGGCGGAAGTAGATTGAGTTATATTTAGGCCTTTCGTGGAAAATTTCACGGTAGGTATTGTCCGTCATATAAACATAGTGCATCGGGTAGTTCTCGAATACACCCGAAACCTCCGCTGTTACCGTGTCCGAGTCGGAAACACGGATTTCAATACTGTCGCCGCTTTGTACTCCGCCTAAAAGCTGAGCCATTTTCTCGTCAATATATACCTTTCCGTCGGTAAACTCGAAAAGCTCCTTGCTTTTCCTGTCCCTTAAGGTAAGGAACTCGGTAAACATTTCCGTCTGCTTCGGAACTGCAATATAAGCTTCAACGTTCTTTTCCCCGGAGGTTACAGTCATCATCTTCTGATAAACGTTTATGCTGTCCCCGTACTTTGAAATGATTTCCGAGGTCTGCTCCTCCGCCTCGGGGTACTTCTCCCCGTCATAAACCGCAATTCCCTGATAGTGCTGCAATTCTCCGTACTGCTTTGCAATAATATCGTTTATGCTGTCGTACAGTCCGAAGCCCGTAAGGAGAAGGGCTGTACAGCCCGAAATTCCTATTACCGTCATAAGCATTTTTCTCTTGTAGCGGAATATGTTGCGGGCAGTTACCTTTCCCCCGAAGCTGAAGCTTTTCCAAAGGGGCTTTATCCGTTCAAGCAGTACCTTCTTGCCCGTTTTCGGTGCTTTCGGCCGCATAAGCTGAGCCGCCTGCTCGCCAAGAGCCGATTTACAGGACATAAATACCGCAAGCACAACTACTGCCACAAACATAAGAGTAGAAATAAGGGCGGTAACTATATCTATATTCAGTATCATTCCGTTCATATCGTACATAATTCCGTAGGCAGATATGATTACCGCAGGGAACAGGTGCATGCCCGCAAGTATTCCGAAAACCGAGCCTGCAACCGTTGCGGAAACCGCATAGAACATATACTTGAACATTATTGAGGAATTTGAGTAGCCCAGCGCCTTAAGCGTGCCAATCTGCACTCTCTGCTCCTCAACCATACGGGACATTGTTGTAAGGCATACCAGCGCCGCTACAAGAACAAAGAACACAGGGAAAACAGAAGCGATATTGTTTATTCTCTGGGCATTTTCTCCGTACTCGCTGTAACCCGGGTTGTCGTTCCTGTCGAAAACGTACCAGATAGGCTTGTCAAGCTTTGCAACGTCCGCCTCAGCCTTTGCTATTTCAAGCCTTGCGTCAGCAATCTTGTCCTCCGCCTCTTTCTTTCCGTCCAGGAGCTCCTTTTCGCCCTTCTGATATTCGGCAAGACCCTTTTCGTACTCTTCCTTTCCCTCGATAAGCTTAGGCTCTCCCTCCGCTATTTCAGCCTCAGCGTCAGCAAGCTTCTTTTCGTTTGCGGCAATTTCCTTTTCTCCGTCGGAAATCTTCTTTTCCGCCGCCTCTATTTCCGCCTTTGCGTCAGCAAGCTTCTTTTCGCCCTCTTTGAGCTGCTTTTCGCCGTCGGTTATAAGCTTTTCGTTTTCCTCATATTCCTTTTCGCCCTCGGCAAGCTGCTTTTCGCCCTCTTCTATCTTGATTTTCGCCTCGGCAAGCTTCTTCTCGTTTTCCTTTATTTCCTCCTCGGCGTCCTCAAACTGCTTTTCCGCTTCCTTCTGCTGCCATTCAAGCTCAAGCTTTCCCTCGGCAAGCTTTTTCTTTCCCTCTTCAAGCTCCGCCCAGCCGTTGTCTAAGGTTGTTCTCGCCTCTTTTAACGCAACCTCTCCGTCGGAAATCTTTATGCTCATTGTGTTAAGCAGGTCTGCCGTTTCCTCAAGAGCAGCCTCCGTAACAGCGAAGCTTTCCTTTTCCCGGTCAAGCTCTCTCTGCCTGCTGTCAATATCAGACTTAGTGGCTGCAAGGGAAGCCTTTTCAGCGTCAACCTCCGCCTTTGCCGAAAGATACTGCTTATTGTTTTCCTTGTAGCTCTGGTAAGCCTCCTGATAGCCCGGGTCTAATATACTCATTTCAAGCAGCTCGTCAAGCTGGCGGTCAACCTCTGCCTTCTGCTGCTCAACCTGGCTGTTCTTAACCTCCCATGCAGCATAAGCGTCATTGTAATCCGCTTTTTCCTTATCAAGCTGCGCCTGCTTCTCATTATGGGGCTTTAAGGTATTATAGTAAAAATCGTAATACTTTTCCTGATACAGCTTATCAGCTGATTCGTAAAGGGATTTTGTCTGTTCAAGCTCCGCAGACTGTGATACATACTGCTCCTCCGCAGAGGTAAGCTTTGCTGTATTAATCTCAATCTGTGACTCGCCCTCGATAATCTGCTTCTGGGCTTCAAGGATTTGCTTTCTGTACTCCTCCTTGCCCTCCTCAAGTTGTTTTTTGCCCTCTTCAAGCTGTATCAAGCCGTCCTCGTACTGCTGTTTTCCGGTTTCAAGCTCTTCCTTTGCCTTGTCAAGCTGCTCTCTTCCTGCTGCAAGCTGCTCTTTTCCGCTTTCAAGCTCCGCCTTCTTCTCCTCAAATTCAGCCTTGCCCTCAAGGTATTCTTCCTTTCCCTTTTCAAGCTCCGCCTTACCGTTTGCCAAATCAAGCTTTGCCTGCGTAAGCTTCTGCTTTCCCTCGGCAATCTCCGCTTTTCCGTCCTCAAGCTTCTTTTCGTTTTCAGCAATTTCCTTTTCTGCATCATCAAGCTTCTGCTTAGCCTCGGCAAGCTCCTTTTCTCCGTCGGCTATCTTGTCCGCCGCCTCTTTTTCTGCGTCCGCAAGCTTTTCCTTTGCCTCGTCAAGCTTGTCGTTTGCCTCGGACATTATCTCGTCATACCTGCCGATTTTGCGCTCCTCGCCTATGCTTTCAATCCTTTCGGTTATTTCCTCAATTTTGTCCTTGTACTCCTGCTCATAGCAGTTAAGACTGTCAAGCTCGGGAAATCTCAGGTACACCTCGGTATTGTACTCCACGCAGAAATTTTCCTCGGGGATAAAGTAAACTGCGTTTATTGAGCCGTTGCCTACTGAAGTGCTTCCTCTGCTGGTTTTGTCTATATACATGGGGCTTTTGAAGCTGCCCACGATTTTATACTCGTTTACGGAGATTATATCCTCGGGGGCTTCCCCGTCCTCATTTGTAAAAACTACGGTTTCCCCTACTCCTGCGCCGCCCTTCATTGCGGAAACGCAGACAATGCACTCATTTTCCGCCTTCGGCAGCCTGCCCTCGGAAAGAATAAGGCTGTTAAGCTTATTGCCGTTATCGCCAAGGGCGAAAACTCTTGCGGCTGAGGGCTGCCTGCCCTCGGATTCGGACATAAAATCCGAAAAATAGGCGGGGTAAACCTCTGCTCCCTCGATTTCCCGCAAAGCCTCAATATCCGCCTCGTTAAAGCCGTAGCTTGAAACAACCCTGAAATCCATCAGCTTATTTTCGTCGTAATATTTGTCGGCAGTCAGCCTCATATCCGGCGCCGCCGCCTTTACTCCCGAAAAAAAGCCTGCGCCGATTGCTACTATTCCGAAAATAGACAAAAAGCGGCTCATTGTGCCTTTTATCTCTCTGAAGGTGCTCTTTTTTAACGCACTTTTCAAAATTATCTCCTCCTGCGCTGCTCCCGTAACAAAAAATTACGGCATTATTGAGTTAATACCGTAATTTATCTCTCAATCCTGTTCTATCTGCTGGCTATCGTCTGTCTGTTCTTCCTCTTTTTCGGGCAGGGACTGCGCTTCCCCGGTTTTTATCTCGCTTAAATACTTAGCCTTAAGCTTAGCCTCAAAGCCGCCGATCATATTCTCCCTTGTCCGTGAATCCGGGTTGAAAAGAACCGCAAGAACTCCGTACTTCTGGGAATTGCATACAATATACCAGAGGTCCTCCCCCGTATTGTCGTGCGCCATAACGGTAACGTCAGCCTTAAGCTCGTTATTTGTGTAAAGTCCCATTTCGGTAACGCTTTAAAGGTCAACGGTTATAAGTCTTTTTCTCTTTCTCTTTCCGATAATCTTGTCAATATCAAGGTCGTCGTTGGTAACTATGTACTCGTACTCGGTCATAGTTCCCTCAAAAAGATATTTCGCAAGAAAGGCTGCGCCAAGGGCAAGGGCAACGCAGGGCATAAACGCCATAAGCTGGGTTAGCATACATAAAAATACCATAACTCCTACTATAAGGAGCACTCCTGCGATTATAAGCCCCCGCAGAAACATATCCTTCCCGTCGGGCACCTTTCCTGTTATCTGTTCCGAAAATCTGTCCATATATTGTTCTTTCCTTTCAGGTAGTTCAGCATAAGAATAATTTATTAAAGTATATCACAAATAACCAAATAAAACAAGAGGGGTTAGTGCATATTTCCGATGATTTTCACATTAAAGCAAAAAAACTTGACTTTAAAGCATTATTGTTATATAATATTGTCAAGTATATTGATTTTCTCTGCTGTGCAGCGGCTGAAATCGGTAATTTTAACGGGCAAAAGCTCTATATTAATCGGGAGGTATGTTATGGGCAATATTACCCTGATAACCGGCGGTGCCGGAAGCGGTAAAACCAGATGGGCGATTTCTTACTTCAAGACCTGCGACAACGTTCTGTTCCTTAACACGGGAGAGACGCTCAGCGATGAAACCCGTCACAGAATGAACTATTCCAACAGGGAAAACAACGTTGAATGGGTGGTGCAGAACGGCGTT
>JBJERM010000146.1:0-5278 GCA_051882315.1 Ruminiclostridium sp. | reverse complement strand
AGAAAATAATAAAGAACGTGAAATAGTAAATATAGGCGAGGAGGAGGACAAGCTTATTGCCGAGCTGTATGACTCATGCCTCAAGGAAGGTACAATAGATCTTTCCCTTTATTTTGAATACGATGTAAAGCGTGGACTGCGTGACATAAACGGAAAGGGCGTGCTTGCAGGTCTTACCGAGATTTCGGACGTAGTTTCCTATGACGTAAAGGGCGGGAAGAAAATACCCTGCAACGGACGACTTTATTACCGCAATTACAATGTTGAGGACCTTGTAAACGGACTTAACGGCAGAAGGTATGCATTTGAGGAAATAACCTACCTGCTCCTTTTCGGTCAGCTCCCCGATGAAAACCAGCTTAAGCGCTTTGAAAAGCTTATAAGCGGTTACCAGACTCTTTCAAACAACTTCACAAGGGACGTTATTATGAAGGCGCCCAGCTCAAACATTATGAACGCCCTCCAGAAAAGCATACTTACCCTCTACTCCTACGATGAAAACCCCGAGGATATTTCCTCCTTTAATGTTCTGCGCCAGTCTATACAGCTTATAGCGAAAATGCCCCTTATTTCAGTCTACGCTTACTGCGCTTACAAGCATTTCAAGCTGAACAAGAGCCTTATGATAAGAAATCCCGTTCTGGAATACTCAACAGCGGAAAATATACTGCACATGCTAAGAGAAAACGGCAAATTCACTCCTCTTGAAGCAAGCGTTCTTGATATTGCCCTTGTAATACACGCAGAGCACGGCGGCGGTAACAACTCCACCTTTACAACACATGTTGTTACTTCCTCGGGAACGGACACCTACTCTGCGGTTGCAGCAGCAATAGCTTCCCTTAAGGGTTTCAGGCACGGCGGTGCAAACTTAAAGGCAAAACATATGCTTGAGGATATAAAAACCCATGTTCTTAACTGGAAGGACGAGGACGCAATAAGAGATTACATCTCAAAAATCGTTGACAAAGAGGCTTTCGACAAGACGGGTCTTGTTTACGGTATTGGTCATGCGGTTTATACAGAGTCCGATCCCAGAGAGGTAATTCTTAAAAGATACGCAAGAGAGCTTGCAATCGAAAAAAACAGAACCGATGAATTTGAGTTCTATGACAGAATCGAGCGTATAGCCAAGGAGGTTATTACCTCTAAGCGCCGCCTTTATAAGCCGATTTGCGCTAACGTAGACTTTTACAGCGGCTTTGTATATGATATGCTTCAGATACCCGAGGAGCTGTTTACACCTATTTTTGCAATATCCCGTATTTCGGGCTGGTGCGCTCACCGACTTGAAGAAATCATAAACAACGGCAAAATCATACGTCCCGCCTATAAATACGTTGCGGAGCATCAGGACTATATTCCGCTTGAGGAAAGAAACCGATGAACTATATAATCTTTGATATGGAATGGAACCAGTCCTCCGCCCAGAACGTTAAAGTCCCCGAGCTTTCCCACGGAGAAATAATACAGATAGGCTTTATGATGCTGAATGAACAGCTTGTAATCCTCCACCGGGAAAAGCTCAACATAAAGCCTGTATGCTACACGGTTATGAACAAGTACGTCTGCGCTCTTACGGGAATTTCTCAGAGTGATATAGACTGCGGTATTTCCTTTGATAGTGCAGTAAGGCGAATGTCGGAGTTTTTCGGCGAGGAAACGGTTATAATTACATGGGGCGACGACGACTTACCCGTACTTAACGAAAATCTAAAGTTCCATAAAATTTCCGACATAAAGCTGCCGCCACATTATAATCTGCAGCGGATTTTCAGTATGCAGACAGGCTCAGGAGCAAGACAGACAGGGCTTAAAACCGCTCTTGAGCACTTTAATATAGAAATCAACATACAGGCTCATGACGCTCTCAACGACGCATATATGACCGTACTTGTGGCACGCTGCCTTGACATTAAAAAGGGAATTTCCGAATACAATGATTACAAATTCCCTGTTAAGGATAAATCCACTCAGCAGCCCTGGCGCTGTGAAAAGCCGCTTTCAAGCGATGTTTTTCCTTATACGGGAAATGCAGACGGTATGGGAGCTTTCTGCGGAAAAATACCTGCCCTCTGCCCTGTATGCAGCGGCGAGGCTGAAAGGGAGGCTATCTGCCGCCACGGTAAAAGCTCCTTTATTTCAGCTGCCTCCTGCCCCGAACACGGGCGCTTTTTCCTGCGTTATGTTATGGAAAACAATATAGTAACAGTTTCCTGCTACAAAGAAACGGAAGCCTTTGAACGGATTTACAGGAACAGACTGCGGCAAAAAGAAAAAAGACTCAGATATAAAGAAATCTACAAGAAAAGCAAAACGGAGAAGCGTTAAGCACGTTATGAAAATCAAAGAAACGGCGATAAGCATATATAAATGCATAAATCAGATTACAAGACGGTTTCAGCGGGATAATATAAAGGAATATTCCGCTTATTCCGCCCTGTTTATCGTGCTATCCTTTATCCCCTTTCTTACTATTATGCTTACCGTTATCAAGAACGTTGATTTTCTTACACAGCCCGAATTTTACGATTTTGAGATAATCTCAAAGGACGTTTCTGTTTTTCTGAAACAGCTTCTTGCAGAAATAAACGAGAAATCCAACGGCGCAATTCTTTCAATCACAACAATAGTCGCCCTCTGGTCTGCGGCAAGAGGTCTTATCGGCATAATAAACGGGCTTAACCGTATTCATCACGAAAAGGAAACAAGAGGCTTTATAAGGCTGAGAATTTCTGCGGTTTTCTATATGGTTATTCTTATTGCAGTAATGCTTATAACCCTTGCTCTGCTGGTTTTCGGTGCATCTATACTTGAACGCCTTACCACTGCTTTTCCCTATCTTGAGGGAATAAACGGCACAGCCTTTTCACTGCGCTGGATAATCGGCTTCGGAATACTTGTGCTGTTCTTCCTGCTTATTTATACTGCCTTGCCGATAGACAAGGGAAAGCCATTTACAAAGCTTCCCGGAGCGGTTTTCAGCGCCCTTGGCTGGCTTATCTTCTCTGCGCTTTATTCCTTCTATATCGACAATTTTGCAAACTACTCCTATATCTACGGAAGTCTTACTGTAATAGTTCTGCTTATTCTCTGGCTTTACGTCTGTATGTATATTCTCTTCCTTGGAGAAGAGCTTAACGTAATGCTGAGGGACGGATATTTAAAAAGACTTGCTGAATATGCTGTAATGCCCTTAAAAAAGGAAAAGAAAAAATGACGGATATTTATAATTTCAGCCCCGAAAAGCTTCGGAATTATCTTGAAGAAATCGGTGAAAAGCCCACTAAGGCTGATATAATTCTTCCCTGCCTTTACAGAGACTTCGGAAAGCTTTCGGTGCTGCCGCTGAAACAGTCTCTAATAGACAAACTTGAAGCCGATTTTTTTGCAGGAGGTCTTACCTGCGAGAAAAAGCTGGAAAGCAATTCCGCCGATAAGTATCTCTTTAAGTTATCTGACGGCAACTTCATTGAAACCGTGCTTATGAAGCACGAATACGGCTGCAATATCTGTGTTTCAACTCAGGTAGGCTGCAATATGGGCTGCGCCTTTTGCAGAAGCGGAAGACTCAGAAAGATAAGAAATCTTACCGTCGCAGAAATTACGGAGCAGCTAATCTACGTTATTAAGGAAAGCGGCATAAAAATATCCGGAATTGCAGTTATGGGTATCGGCGAGCCTCTCGACAACTACGAGGCTGTTTTGGATTTCATTGAAACCGCTATGTACCAGAAAGGCTTTGATATAGGTCCTCGGCATATAACCCTTTCAACCTGCGGAATTGTTCCGAAAATATACGCTCTTTCCGAGAGCAGTTATCCCGTAAATCTTGCAGTAAGCCTTCACGCTCCCAACGACGAGCTGAGAGACAGGCTAATGCCCATAAACAAAAAATACCCCCTGTCGGAGCTTATGCCCGCAGTAAAGCATTATTCGGAAGCTAAAAACCGCAGAATTACCCTTGAATATGTAATGCTTAATGGCGTGAATGACAGCACCGAGCATGCAAAGCAGCTGTCTGAACTTATCGGCGACAGCAGATGCTACGTCAACATAATAAGATATAACGGAAGCGAGAACGACTGCTTTAAATGCAGCGATTTTGATACAATTATGAGGTTTTACGACGTTCTTAAAAAGAATAAGATAGGCGTAACAATGCGCCGTGAGCTTGGCGCATCGGTGAATGCCGCCTGCGGACAGCTAAGGGCGGATTACAATAAAGGCTGATTTGGAGGACCGAAAGGAAAACAGATATGAACATAATTATTGTTGGCTGCGGCAAGGTAGGACAGGCGCTTGCGGAGCAGCTTAACGAAACGGGAAATAACCTTACCGTAATCGACCTTGAAGCGGTTAAGGTGAACTCAATCGCCTCACGCTTAGATGTTATGGGGGTTGTGGGAAACGGCGCTACACACGCTATTCAGCAGGAAGCGGGAATTAAAAATGCCGACCTTCTTATTGCAGTAACAGGCTCGGACGAGCTTAATCTGCTTTGCTGTCTGATTGCAAAAAAGGCAGGTAACTGCCAGACCATAGCTCGTGTCAGAAACCCCGAGTACAGCCTTGAAGCTCCCTATTTAAAAGAAGAACTGGGGCTTGCCATGGTTATAAACCCCGAGCAGGCGGCTGCGGCTGAAATTGCAAGAGTACTGCGCTTCCCTTCCGCTATCAAAATTGACACCTTCGCAAAGGGCAAGGTTGAACTTTTAAAATTCAAGCTGCCCGAGGACAGCCCCCTTGTGAACTGCACCGTAAAGGAAATCACCACAAAACTTCACTGCGATGTACTTGTATGCACAATCGAGCGGGATGATGACGCTTACATAGCAAACGGCGATTTTGCTTTCAAGGAGAAGGACGTTATTTCGATAATCGCTTCCCCGAAAAACGCCGCAAACTTCTTCCGCAGAATTAACTACAAAACAAACTCCGTAAGGGACGTTATGGTTGTGGGCGGCGGAGAAATTACACATTATCTCTGCACAATTCTCTCCCGCTCGGGAATTGCGGTTAAGATTATCGAAAAAGACCCGAAGCGCTGTGAGGAGCTTTGCACAACCCTGGGCGATGATGTTACTGTTATAAACGGCGACGCTGCCGACCAGGAAATTCTGCTGGAAGAAGGGCTTGAAAACGCAGGAGCTTTTGTTGCACTTACAAATCTTGACGAGGAAAATATTCTCCTTTCCCTTTTCGCAAAGAGCAAAAATAAGGGCAAGCTTGTAACGAAAATAAACCGTATCGACTTCGGCGACGTTATAAAGCACCT
>JBJERM010000145.1:0-1628 GCA_051882315.1 Ruminiclostridium sp. | reverse complement strand
GTCCAGCTCCTTTGCAAGAGCGTAGGTATCAATACATCCGCTGGGGCAGATTGCGCTTCCCTGACAGGCTGTTACGGTTCTTACCCTGGGTCCGCATACTCCCGGCTCAACTCCTCCCTCGGCAAGGGCAGCCTTTACCTCGTCAATATCGTCAAGCTTTATGAAAGGAATTTCAACACTCTGGCGGGAGGTGAGATGAACGTGACCGTCGCCGTATTTTTCTGCAACCTCCGAAATCTTCGCAAGCTGTACTGCGGTAAGGTTTCCGCCTACAACCCTTAGGCGCAGAGAGAAATTATTCTTCTGCTTCTGGCGCATAAAGCCGCCTTTTTTTAAAACACCGTAATCTACTGCCATAACGTAACTTTCCTTTCGTATTTTTTTGTGCAGGCTGCTTACAGCGCAGCTAATGCATTTGAAAAATCTTCCTTTAAGTCCTCTATATCCTCGATTCCCACGCTTATTCTTATGGTGTCGTCGAAAACTCCGGCGTTTTGCCGCTGTTCCTCGGAGCTGTGGGTGTAAATCGTGCTTGCAGGGTGAATTACGAGGGTTCTTACGTCGCCTATGTTGGTGGCAATTAACGCATATTTCAAAGCGTTGATAAGCTTAAACGCCCGCTCCTTGCTGCCTGGCCTTATAGTTAAAATTGCGCCGCCTTTGCCCGAAAACTGCTTTTGAGTAAGCTCGTAATACGGACTCTCGGGGAGTGCGGGATAATTTACGGTTATGCCGCTGATGCCATAAAAAAATTCAGCAAGAGCAAGAGCGTTTGAACATATCCGCTCCATTCTAAGCCCCAGAGTTTCAAGCCCAACCGAGTTTAAAAATGCGTTCATCGGAGCAAGACAGCATCCCGTATTGCGCCAGATTCCGCTTCTGAGCTTCGCAAGATAGGCGAATTTTCCAAGCTTCTTGTACTCCTTAAGTCCTGTGTAACGGTCGGTATCCCAGCTGAAATTGCCGCTGTCGATAATCACTCCGCTTATTGAGTTTCCGCCGCCGTTTATATACTTGGAGGAGGAATGAACGATTATATCCGCTCCGTAATCGGCGGGGTTTATAAGGTATGGAGTTGCGGTTGTGCTGTCGATTATAAGTGGTATTCCCTTGCTGTGTACAAGCTCTGCAACCGACTTTATATCCACAACGTCAAGCTTCGGATTTCCGATAAGCTCCGTAAAAACCGCCTTTGTTCTTTCGGTTATAAGGGGCTCAATCGACCGGGGGGTTACTTCGCTGACAAAATGGGTTGTTATCCCGAATGCCTTTAAGTCCCCAAACAGGTCTATCGTTCCTCCGAAGAGTCCTGCGCCGGCTATTACTTCGTCGCCGGATTGCAGAATGTTCAGAAGCGACATAGTAACTGCCGCCATTCCCGAGGAACAGGCTACTGCACCTATACCTTTTTCAAGCGCCGCTATACGCCGCTCGAAAGCCTCAACGGTAGGGTTGCTTATTCTTGTGTAGGCGAAGCCCGCCGCCTTGTTGTTGAATACAGCCTCCAGCTTTTCCGCCGATTCATGGGCGAAAGCGCTGGACTGATATATTGGGGTAAGGGTTGCACCCATACCGCTGTCGCCCTTGAAATTTTTGTGCAGGAGGGCGGTGTTGAAGTTCATAAAATC
>JBJERM010000144.1:0-1629 GCA_051882315.1 Ruminiclostridium sp. | reverse complement strand
AGGGGGAACAATCCCCCTAAAACCCCTGTTCATAACCACCACATCGGGCAAAATGCCGTGTTTGATTTTCAGGTTAAGTCTGCTGTATAGTCGGCTTATCGAATATGCCCATTTTCTGTTAAAAGTCCATTGTAGCCGATAAGTCGAGCATACGCTCAATCAAGCCAAGTTGCGGGTGTAGTCAAGCTGTTGAGCATACCGCCGCTATGCCTTTTGCTCGCTGTCTGTGTACTTGATAATATCATCGACATCGCAATCCATCGCTTTACAGAGCTTGTCAATAGTTTCCGTGCTGATAGGTTTATTATGCCGTAGACGGTTGATTGTGCTGCTGCTTATGTGGTGCTTGTTGATTAGTGCATAGGTTGTGAGGTCTTTGCAATACAAGGTTGTCCAAAATCGTTCGTAGGTTATCACAGGCAGGTCCTCCTTTCCAAAAGAATAAGATGATTGCAAAACTGAAAAGAAAATTTTTTCTTTCAGATATGAAATACCGCTTGACATATACCGATGATTGTGGTAGTATAGTGTAAAGGGCGACTATCGTGGGCGGTAATGTGATTATACCATTTCACGATTAACCTGTCAAGCTATTTGTGGTAAATATTCTATAATTCCACAAATATAGTCTTTTTGATAACAATGTGAGGAGGATTTCTATGGTTGAACAAACAAAAAACACCTGCGAACAGGTGTTTGGAAAAAGATTGAGGGAGCTTCGCAAGGAGAACGGCTACACGATTGAGCAGTTCGCCGATGTGGTTGGTATATCCAAAAGCACCCTCGGCTATTACGAGAACGATAAGCGTATGCCCGATATTGAGATACTCGCAAGGATTGCAAATGTGCTGAATGTGAACGCAGACTACCTTATCGGCAGAACGAACACAACCGCACAGAAAGGAAAAATGAAAACCGTGTGCGAGTTTACGGGATTGTCCGACAGGGCTGCGGAGTATCTTTCGGAACTTGTGGAGAAAAAGGACTACGCAAAGTTGGAAATAATCAATCATCTGTTCAAAGAGCTTTGCGAGGATTATGATTTTTACTACCACGAACAGAACGGTGGCGATGAGGCAGCTTCAAGTATTCTTGGTGCGCTGTTCTACTACTTTGATAAGTGCTTGTATCAGGATAACGAATGGGAAGATTATATTGATGTGGGCGTTGTGGAGCGAACACATATTCTCAGGACAGCATATAAGCAGTTCCTGTTCGACCAAGTAGTTACAGCTGTTAAAGATAGTGCTCACGCTTATACGGAGTATATGAAGCCGATAGATTGGTGATTGACTTGAATGTGGAAAAAGTACTTGCACAATTTACTTGATGTCATAAGAATATATCGTAAATATAGAAAAATCCCTCGCAGTAATAATTCTGTGAGGGATTACTGGTTATCCATTAGGCTGAATACTATTTGATGTATTATGAGTGCCGTTGGGCCTATATGTTCTGTTGAATATGAAATTCCTTAGAGTATCGGCAAAATGAGGATCATCCATAAATCTTTTGTATATTTCAAGATTTGTATTCATAGCAGCTAAAACAGCATCAAATGTCGCTCTATCGCTTTCATCTTTTGCGTTCTGCTTGTCCGAATGCTCCATAGCATTCTTATAACGTTCA
>JBJERM010000143.1:0-18776 GCA_051882315.1 Ruminiclostridium sp. | reverse complement strand
GGATGATACCCTGGATATCCTGTACAGTATCACGGTAGCCGAAGCCGTTTCTCAGACCGCAGTACTGGAAGGAAGCGGCTCTTGACCAGATAAAGGTGATAAAGCAGTTGTAAGCGTTCCATACGTTTACAATGTTGTTGAAGTTTTCGTCGGGAGTATGAACCTGAAGGTTGCCAAGCTTTGAGTGCCAGAATTCCTTAAGTTCAGCAAGCTCCTTTTCTACAACGCTTGTGTCCTCGTATCTTGCGATGATTTCAGCGGCTTCCTTTTCGGTTTTCTGACCGAGAACGTAAACAAATTCCTTTGTTTCGCCGGGGTTCAGTGTAATATCGGTCTGTAAAGCGCCGCAGGAGTTGGTGTTGTAGTTAAGGTCGTTGTTAAGGTCTGCCGAAGCGCCCACGGGGTTAGCGTAGCTGTGGTAGCTGCCTACGAACTTATCTCTGTCGCCGCAGTACTTGTCTACCTTCTGACCTGCAAGACCGAGGAAACGTCCGCCGTCGGGATTATAAACCTCATTCTGCTTCTGGAGAATGTGGTTGCCCATAAAATAGGTGTGGGTGATGAACAGGGTGTACTGGAGGTTGACCTGGTCCTGCTCGTAGTTGGGGTCGTTTACAAATTCGCAGTAGCCTGTAACAGCAAGCTTTCTGGGCTTGTCCCCTGTGTTTGTAATCTTGGCACGCCATACCTCGTAGGTAGCGTCCTTGGGAACGTAGTAGAGGGTTTCAGCCTTTATATCCGAATATTCGGAGGTGATAACGGTATAAGCGGTACCGTGGCGGCACTCGCTCTTGTAGCTGTCAAGGGGCTTGCATACGGGGGACCAGGAAGCGGACCAGTAGTCGCCGCTTTCGGTATCTCTGATATAGATATATCTGCCGGGCTGGTCGGTAGCTACGGAGTTGAAGCGGTAGCGGATAACACGTCCGTTTGCGCCGGACTTTACAAAGCTGTAGCCGCCTGCGTTATTTGAGATAATAGCGCCGTATTCGGGGGAGCCTAAGTAGTTAGCCCACGCCGAAGGAGTATCGGGGCGGGTAATTACATATTCTTTATTTTTTTCGTCGAAAAAACCGTAATTCATTGGTTTTACCTCCTTAAAATCAGTTGCGAAAATCCTTCGCATATACTAATTATACCAATAAAACGTTTTCAATACAAGGGCGGTAATTTCAACAAATATTTGCAGCGGTTTTTGTGCAGTGTAGCCAAACGTTCGGGCTGCCGACGCAGACGGCGGTTTATCGTCAGCCTGATTAAGCGCCGCTGACACCGAAACGGGTTATATTTACGTCTGCCGCAACGCTATATTCCGCATTTTTAAGCTGCTCCCCGTAGTTTTCCTCAATTCTCAGCCACGAGAAATACTCCTTTGAGGAAATCGAGTATTTCAAATCCGCAGGGTCGGCGCCGCTCTGCACAAAGGTCTTTTCAACTGCCCCCGAAATCCGCTTTACAATGTTCTCCTCGCAGAGCCGCTCAACCTCCTCCTTTGCGCCTATGGGGTCGGAAAGGGTGCTGCTGATATATTTTCCGTCGGCAGTAACCTTAACCCCGATTTTAAGCTTTCCCTCTTGGTAAACAGGGTTTATTTCGGTCTTAACCTCGTAAAGCACAACGGTAACGTCCCCGTCGTCTAATTCAACCGTAAGCTGTGCAGTATCACAGCGGTCCATAAGGAACTGAAGTCCCGACATATCCTTCACCGACAGCTTTCCGATATACTTCCCGTCACGGAAAAGTGCTCCGCCCGCTATTTCGGCGGTTTTTCCGTCCTCTGTAAAGTCGGAATTGTTGTCTACTACCCTTAGCAGGGGCAGGGCTGCGCTTTGGGTGGGCTGGCGCAGCTTATCCATAATCTGATAGAACTTAGGGGAGTAGCCGAGCCCTAAAAAAGCCTGATTGTTAAGCATAGCTTCAAGCTTGTCAACGGAAGCCGTCCCCTCCTTGAACTTAAGCTTCATTACGTCCTCCGCTTTGTCCTCCGCAACAGCTACCAGCATTTTCATATTGCTTTCGTAATGGGCAAGAGCAAAGCCCATAAGCCCCTCAAGCCCGTTTTCTGCGGCGCTTTTTCCAACCACAAGCACTCCCGTAATTCCCATCATCGGCGGCTTTCCGCAGCGGCTCGAAGCCTCCTCAACTGCGTCGCTGGGAGTTGCACCCTTTCCGCTTACGGTAATAACGTTTGGCTTTGTGTTGTCAACAAGGGTTGTACCGCCGCTTTCCTCCATTCCGAAATACTGGAGAGTAGCCGTATATTCCCCGTTATCGTAGTCTATGCCGATTGCTTCCACTATCGCCTGCTTGTCAAGCTCCGTATGGGGAATACAGCCCGAAAGACAGAATACTGCACCTAAAACAAAGGCAAAAGCACCCGCTATTTTCTTCCCTTTCATTTCGCCCTCCTTTTTCCTTTGGCAAGCACCATAATCAGCGCCGCTAAGGGGATTAGCGTACCTGCCGCTATAAGGGGCAGTCCCGTATTCTTAACAACCAGCATAAGCCGCAGCAAGGGCAGCTCGGAAGCCATAAGCAGAGAAAGCAGAGCCGCCCCGCCGAGTACCGCCCCGCCTGTTATAAAGCCCGCCCATTTTCCGCCGAAGCTTTCGGTTATTATCTCCCATACCGCCGCCCCAAAAAGGGCAAGCTTAACCGCCGCCGCCATTACCCATACAATTACATCCACTCCGTTAAGCCGCTGTAAAACCGAAATATCGGATATTGAAGCGAGAGTATAAAAGGGGAAATTTACTTCTGTGAGATATTCGCCCAGAACCGTGTTGTAAAGAAAGGTCATTGTAAGCAGGGCGGCGCAGGAAATTATAAGATAGGTTATAACGGTTTTTCTCGCTCCGCTTCTTACCCTGCCGAAAAGGGAGGCGAAAATTATCGTCTCGGTATTCTTTGAAAATTCGGCGAGAAGCTCGGTAAGAAAGGTGTTCGGTCTGTCTGCAAAGGCGGGATAAAGGCTTCTGAGCCTTATTTCGGGGGCAAGAGCAGTAAGCACAAGCAGCAGCAATCCTAAAAAAGCCGCCGATATAAGAACTCCCGTTCTTACCGTAGCCTGTAAGCCCTTGTACAGGGCATACAGGCATACAAGAAAGGTTATAAGGTGCAAAAGTGATGAGGGCGCAGCTTCAAGCACCGTGCTTGCGGCGTAGTAATGAAGCCCCACAAAGGTTTCAGCCATAGCGCCAAGTATAAAGACAATCAGCAGTATTCCAAGTATTTTCGCTGTAATCGGGCTTTTCTCCCCTATCGCTCCTATAACTCCTTTTTCGGGGGAGCGCTTTGAGAGGATATATAACGGAATATACGCTGCCGCAGTAAGCAGAAATGACAGAATTACAACAGAATACCGCTGCATTCCGTACTGGATATTTGTTTCGGAAATTGTTGTCGCCTCGGAGAAAACCCTTGACGTGACAAGCACAAGGGCAAGCTGTCCCCAGCCGATTTTGTTCATAGTCACTCCTCCTCTCAGCGGGCTTTACTCTTAATCTCAACGCCATTCATATCCTGAATTTTAGAGTCGCTTTTTGCAAGGAAGCGCCAGCCCATTCTTATAAACGTATCCCGCATATTTTTCGGAGAGAAGGGAGAAAGAGGTACTGTAAAGGGTATTCCGTAGGCGTTCATTGAGCAGAGCTTTATGCAGAACAGAAGCCCCGCCGCAGTTATGCCGAACAGCCCGAAAAGTCCTCCTGCAAGAATAAAGACAAAACGCATTACCACAATTGCATTGTAAAGGTCGGGAACGATAAAGCTTGCAATAGAAGCAATCGCAATTACAAGCAGCATGTGAGCGCCTGCAAGGCCAGCTGAGATTACAATATCGCCGATAACGATACCGCCTACGATGCTTACGGCGTGTCCTACGTTTGCAGGCATACGAAGCCCCGACTCACGCATTATCTCGTAGAAAACGCTCATCACTATACACTCGGTAAGAAGATTATAGGGAGTTATTGCAATTGATGATGCAATATTAAGCAGCAGTGCGTCGGGTATAAGCTCGGGATTAAAGTCCGCAACAGCTACAAAAAAGCCGGGAAGCAATACTGCAATAAAAAAGGCAAAATACCGCATAAAGCGCATAAGAGAAGCAAAGACAGGGCGCTCGGTATAGTCGTCCAGCATCATAAAGTTCTCGGTAAAAAGCTTCGGTATTATCAGCGCAAAGGGCGTTCCGTCCACAAGCACCCCTACCCTGCCCTCGTACAGCTTTGAAACGAAAACGTCCGGGCGCTCGGTTGCTCCCGTTTCGGCGAAAAGCATATTCTTCTCGTCAAGAAAGGGCTGGATATAGCCGCTTTCAAGGATAACCGAAAGGGGCAGCTCCTTAAGCCGCCTTGTAACCTCCTCAACCAGCCGCTTATCCGCCCTCTTTTCGATATAGCAGATACATATATCCGTATTCGTAAGGCTTCCCGCTGTATCAAGGCGGAAAACAAGGTCGGGGGATTTTACCCTGCGGCGCACAATTGACATATTTGTACGCACCGCTTCAACAAAGCCCTCCCTTGAACCGCGGATATTCTGGTGATTGAGCGGCTCGCTTACGCTTCTTGTCTTGAAGCCCTGAACGCCTACGGCAATCCCGCTGTCCACTCCGTCGGTCAGTATAACGCAGAAGCCGTTCATCAGGGAGGAAACAAGGTCCTCGTAGTTTTCAATCTGCTTTTGCTCAACCGCAAGGAGAAGCTCCGTTCTTATGATGTCCGAAACCTGCTGCGGGGTAAGCTTTTTCTCGTTTCCGATTGTGCCTATGGGGCGGTAGATAAGGTTTGCAATCTGATTTGTGTCAACCTGCCCCTCGCAGCTTATAGCGCAGATATTTACCTGCCCCGCACGGGCGTATTTTATATTAAGGTCGCTGCTGCTTCGCATAATTGCACGGATATTCACCGTGTTTCGCTCCAGCTCCCTTTCAAGCTTTTGATTTTTCAGAGTAATCAGTCCTTTCAGCAATATTTTTTCTGAAAAGTATTAATTTATTCAGAAAGGATAAAATATGAGCGAAAGGACTGATTGTATGCTTATAATTGTAATACGTTCCGTTATACTTTTTGCTCTTGTAATATTTTCCCTGCGGCTTATGGGCAAGAAGCAGTTAGGGGAGCTTCAGCCCAGCGAGCTTGTAACCACGATTCTTATTTCAAATATCGCCACCCTTTCCCTTGAAGACCCTTCCCTGCCTATGCTGCTGGGCATTGTACCGATACTTATGATTGTGTGCATTGACGTTTTTATGTCGGTGCTGATGATGAAAAACGTAAAGTTCAGGCGGACGGTAACGGGAAATCCACGTGTTATTATCTCAAACGGTGTTATAGACCAGCGGGAGCTTAAGAATCTGCGGTATACCGTGGACGATGTGCTTGAGTCGATGCGTGACCAGGAGATTTTTGATATTAACGAGGTGCAATATGCAATAGTCGAAACCACAGGCAAAATAAACTTCTTCAAGAAAAGCGACGGAACCTCCAACCCGCCCAGCGTTATTATAAAGGACGGGCTTTTGCTTGATTCGGGCTTGCGGGAGGCAGGACTGGGAGAGCGGTGGCTGAATGAGGTACTGGAGGGAAAAAGCTTAAAGCGCAGTCAGGTTTTCCTTATGACCGCCTGCGGGGACGGAACCTATACTCTTATTCTCTGCGACAAGGCGGGAAAGGAGGGCAAGAAATGAAAAGGGCGATAATCTGCGGAATAATCGTTATCGGGCTTGTGGCAGCAGGAATTATAAGCTATTTCTATACAGCCAGGGTTACAAGTGAAATACAGGAAAGCATTTCCCGTGTTTCGGAAAGCTATGAGCGGGAGGATTTTGAAGCCGCAAAGAGTCTTTCCGCCGAAACCGCAAAAAACTGGGAGCATTATCTTGCTGCACACATATTCGTAAACGACAAGGAGCATGCTCTGGAGATAACCCTGTCTCTGCTTCGGATAAAGGCGCTTGCGGAAGAGAAAAGTGATGAGCTTAAGGAGGAGTGTATTACTGCGATTGACCTTGTGGGGCTTTACAGGGAAAATCAGAGGGTTAATTTAGCCAATATTTTTTAGGGATAGCGAAAAGAACACAAAAACGCCGTGCAGCTTTTAAAGCTGCACGGCGTTCGGCTGTAAATTATTATGTTGTGGGGAAGTTTATGTAGTTGTTTCTGGTGCGGGTCTTACATAAACAGTTGTTGTTACAACCTTCTTTGTGTCTTCCTTAAGGTAAACCTTGATTGAACCGCTGCCCTCCGCCTTACCAACAACAGTGATTTCAATTATGGTAGTCGTGTCAAACTTTTCGTAGCCAACCGTATAATCGAAGGCGCTGCTTCCGCCGTTGTCAATGATAACGTCGTCAAGGCCTGCTGTTCCGTTTTCTACAACTACCTTATACTTCTGAGTTCCGTTTGCTTCTACAACAAGAGAGGTTGTGTTGCAGCTGATTGACTTGGTGGTGGAAGAACCGCCGTCTGTAACCTTGAGCTCAACTGTCTTGGCTTCATCGTTTTCTCTTGCAGCAAAGTTATTCATGTTGCCGGGGATAGAGGACTTGTCATAGCAGGAACCGGAATATCTGTAGGAGGTAACTTCAGCAGCGTTGGAGATAACCGCACCGCTTGCAGCAGTTACGGTTGCCTTTACGCTGAGGGTAATCGTGCTGCCCGGTGCGCAGCTGCCGCCGACAATATTGTCTATGTCGTATACACGGTATCCTGAAGCAGTACCGTTGGGACTGTAATCAACGCTGTAGTTTCCGGAATTTGTTATGCTCTGGAGAGTAAGACCCTCGTCGAGATATAATCTCATTGTTACGCCAGTAAGACTCTGGGAAGGCGAATTGTTTGTAAGAGTAAGATTGAAGGTTACTGTATCGCCTGTAGAAACCTGCTGGTTAGCTGCGCCTGTAAGGCTCTTGTTTCCGGAAGTGCCGCTTACATAAGAAGGAGTAAAGGTAAGCTTCATATCGCCGTAAACATTTGTCTTTAACGCAAGGTCAGCGTTCGTTACGGTTGAGGAGTATTTTGTGTTTGTAACTGCGTAGGTAGCAAAATTGCTGCTTGCAATTGCACTGTTGTAGCTGTTAGAGTTGGAAATGGACTTGCCGTCGGTGGTGAATGCGCCTTCTTTTCTTATAATAAGAGTAGGAAGGCTTGAAGTAATCGCCTGGTTTCCACCACTTACAACATAATCGTAAGCTCTGTACTTCTGACCGTTGAATACAAACTCAACCTTATAGGAGTTGCCCTGCTTAAGGTTTTCAAATTTATAGGAGCCGGCAACGCCGCCTATTGTGGTTGTAGCGGTTGTTTTTTCGCGGGAGTTGGTACTTGCATTGATAAGATTTACGGTAATACCGTTAATTCCTGCTTCGCCGCTCTGACGTATGCCGTCTGCCTTGGAGTTTGTGGAGGGGGTATCGTTCCATACAATACCGGAAATGGTAAATTCTGTTGTTTCAACCTTGTATGTAAAGGTCTTGACTGCGCTGTCAGCGTAACCCTTAGCTCTTGAGTATGCCTTTACAGTTGTGTCCTCTGTAAGCTCAATAGCGCCTGAGTAAAGCTTTCCGAATTTCGTGGGGTCTGTACCGTCGGTTGTGTAGTAGATTTTTGAATAGGCGGTAGCGCAGGAAAGCTTTATCTTTACGGAATCCTTATATGTCTGGGAAGTAGGGGTATCCGTTTCAACACTCTTGCACTGGTCAACCTCAACCTCTCTTGTAACAACCTTGCTGTACTGTCCGTTCTTGTATGCAACGCACTTTATTGTAGTATCGTCGTCAACAATAAACTTGTCTGTGTACTTTAAGGTGCTCTTGGAGGGAGTTTTGCCGTTTATTGTGTAGTAAAGGGTAACGTCCTTGTCGGAGCAGGTAAGCTCAATCTTCTTTCCGCCGTAGGTCTTGTAAACAGTAATCTTGGGCGTAACGGAAAGAGAAGCTGTTACTTCCTCGTCATCTGCTGTGGGGAACTTCTTGATATCGCCGTTGATGTACTGCTTAATTAAAGAAAGGTCTTTGCTGGTAATTGTACCCGTACCGTTGACGTCTGCGTTGTCCTTGCAGATATAGGAGGTTTTGCCGTTAATGTAGCTCTTTAAGCGGTTGTAGTCGTTGGAATTGATGTTTCCGTCGCCTGTAACGTCGCCGAGAACCGTACCTACCTTAAAGGTCTTGGTCATTACTGCGCTCTTTGAGCTGCCCTTGACTGCAATAGCCCTTATCTGGATATTCTTGGTTATTTTGAGAAGAGTGCCCGCCTTGTACTTTGTACTGCTTGTAGTGGGGGTCTTTCCGTTTGTTGTGTAATAGATTGTAGCGCCTGAGGTAGCTGTGGACAGCTTTATGTACCTGTAACCCTGAGCGCCCTTTACCGAATATGAGGGCTTTGCTACCGTAGCGGCATATTCAGCAGTATAGCTTACGGTATACTCTTCGCCTGCGGCAAAGCTTGTTGCGCCAAGTCCTGTTGCTGCAACAATGCCTGCGGTAAGAATCGCCGCCGCATTTCTTATAAGCTTGTTCATAAACTTTTCCTTTCCTTTCTTTGCATAGTGTTAAAAACAAAACGCAAATGAGTTTTCTCTCATTATGTAATATCCTCCCCGGATATTACATCTATAATATAAAACAGTTCTGGCAGTAAAAAAGTGACAGCATTTTAAGAAAATTTTTGAAAATCCGGAATTTTCGTAAAATATGCACAATTTTCCTGCAAAAAATGGCTGTTATTCTACGAAATCATCAGAGGCAAATTCCTCTCTGTCATCGTGGTCGCAGCCGCCCATATTTCCTATCATATCCCTGCCCCGTACATAATACTTATCCCGCTGGATTTTAACCGCCTCGTCAAGGATTTTCTTGACCTCTCTCGGCTTACGGACAGAAATAAGCTTCTTTTCGGGGGTATCAGCGTCCTTTGACATTAGGGAAATTGTTCCGCAGTTCACAATCCTCTGCCAGAGGGTAAAGGAAAGCTTTTTATCGAACACTCTGTACAGCTCGATTTCGTCCTCCTTTATATTGAGAAAGCCGATTTTCGTGTAAAGGGAGGTTTCCGTGATGATATAGCGTGTGAAGGAGATAGGCAGCCCCAGAATACACTTTCGTCCTGCCCAGAGCACATCGCCGTAGTCCCGCTTAAGCTTTTCCATATTCATATTGAATCATTCCTTTCCGCCTTTGCCGATTTTTTCCTTTAACGCATACTTTTTTGCTTCCCGTTCAGCCTTTTTGCGCTCCTTAAGCTCCCGCTCCCGCTGTTCCTGCTGCTCCTGCTCCCGCTTTACCGTTTCGGCAAGGGAAACAGGCACAAGTCCCTCCTCCTCAAATGAGGCTATGTCCGTATAATGGTCTGACTCTGCGGGAAGCCCCTTCTTCTTAAGCCTTGAGGCAACAATCGTTTTGACCGCCGCATAAAGTACTGCAAAAAGAGGAACGCCGATAATAAGACCGATAAAGCCGAAGAGTCCCTGACCTGCAAGAATTGCGAAAACAACCCAGAAGCTGGAAAGTCCGGTACTTTCGCCCAGAATACGGGGAGTAAGGACATTACCGTTAAGATTCTGTATTACTATTGCAATCGCAATAAATACAAGGCACATCACCGGGTCCTCCATAAGGATAAGGAAGGTGCTGGGGATTATGCCGATAAAGGGACCGAAATAGGGGATTATATTTGTAACGCCCATTATTACCGAAACCAGCAGCGAGAAGGGCACTCCGAAAATCGTTGTTACAACGAAGGTTATGCAGGCTACCACGAAGGAGTCGATAAGTGTGCCTGTAATAAAGCTTCCGAAGGATTTGTGTATCTTTCTTATACCGCCGATAAAGCTATTGGCGTGCTTTACCTTCATAATGCAGTAGATGAATTTCTTCATCTGTGCGGAAAAAAGCTCCTTGCTGTAAAGGCAGTAGATACTCACCACAAGACCGAAGATAAGGTTCATAAGCAAGCCTACTATGCTCATTATTCCGTTTGTGAGGAAGCCCAGATAATCGCCCATCTGGGGAAGTATCGAGGAGGTAAGGAAGGTTTTCAGGCTTGCGCTGGCCTCGTTTACGATATTGGTGATTTCACTGCCTATTTCAGGATAGGCGGCGAAAATATCCTGCACCCATGTGGTTATATTCTTCACATAGGTAGGAATGTTTTCAACCAGCAGGCTTATTGTTGTATTGAGCTGAGGAAGTATTGCAAAGCATATTCCCACAATTACTCCGAACAGGATAAGCACCGATACAAGAATACTGCAAATACGGCTTTTCTTGTTCCTTACATACACTCTCAGGTGATGATAATGCTCCTCGCCGTTTTTCAGCGCTTCGGCAGCCTCCGCAGCCTCTGCCGCCTCGGCTTTCAGCTGGGATTTCTTAAAGACCTTATTAAAAACCCTTGTTTCAAAAAAAGCGACTATGGGAGAAAGAAGATAAGCGATTACAAGTCCGTAAAGGATAGGCTGAAGGGCGGAGAAAAAGTTTCCGACGCCTGCGGCTATTTCCTTGAAATTAGAAAGCGCAGCGTAAACCAGCAGGCTTGCAATAATAACCGCAAAGGCGGTAAGTCCCCAGCCGAGGTAATTCTTATTCCACCTGAACTTCATAGCATATCCCTTCTTTGTTATATATATTTTAAATTATACAATTATTAGCGGAAAATGTCAATGATTTTTTATACAAATTTACGAGATACTTGTTACAAAATACGATAATTTGTCAGAATGCGGCTTTAGTATATAACCAAAGCCGCATTCTGTAAATATTCTTTTACTTTTCGTCCCTTTTCAGAAGGTCTCTGATTTCGGTAAGAAGAACAAGCTGAGGGTCGGGAGCGGGTGCAGGCTCCGGCTCGGGAGCAGCCTCTGCTTCCTCCTTCTTTCTGAGCTTTTCTGCCTTGGACTTTAAAGTTCCGATAATCTTGATAACGATAAATACGCAGATAGCCATAAGCAGGAAGTTTACAAGAGCGTCAAGGAACACGCCGTAACGGATAGCAAGCTCCTCCTTTACAACGGTTTCTCCCTCCATAACAGCCTCGCTGAGAACCAGCTTAAGGTCGGCAAAGTCGATACTGCCCGTAACAAGACCGAGAGCGGGCATAATAATATCGGAAACAACGCTGTTTACGATTTTAGTAAAAGCGCCGCCGATGATAACGCCGACTGCCATATCCATAACGTTCCCTCTGGATATGAACTCCTTGAATTCGGTGAAGATGGATTTTTTCTTTTCTGCCATTTGATAGATTCCTTTCTGATTTTATTATATTTCAGGCTGCCAAGAAGTCGTCAGCCTTAATCTGTATAACCAAAACCGAGTATTCCAAAGTATGTATCCTCGTTTCCCTCAGCCATTTTTATCTCAACCCTGCGGGTTTTAAGCTCGTCGCTTTTGAAGACAAGCTGCGCCACGGGATTGCTCCAGCCTGTTGAGGAACTGCTCTTTACCTCGGAGCAAAGCTCTCCGTCAACGTAAACCTCTGCTGTTCCGTATTTATTGCTTTTATTGCAGTGGTATATAATAAACAGGCTTTCCGAGGTTATATCAAAGGATATTCCCAGGTTTTCCCCGCCCTTTCTTGTCCAGCCGTTAGGAAACTGTGAAAGGGTTACCTTTTCGTCATTGTATTCGCCCAATGAAACGGGAGTAAGGTTTGTCCTGTCTAAAAGGTGCATATTAACATAAGCGTCGCCGTAAAGGGGTTCTGCGCCGCTGAGCTCTTCAGCCTCGCTTTCCTCTCCCGCCAATACCTTTCCGAAATAGTTGTCAATCATCTCCGCCACAAGCTTATGCCCCTCGATATGTGGGTGCGCCTCGTCGTCGGAGTAGTCAGCCCACTCCATTCTTCCGCTGTCAAGCTCGGGATTTATTGCGTCCGGCACGCTTATCATGGGCAATCCGTAATGACTTCCGATTTCGCTCATGTGCTTCTGGCAGGTATAGCCGATTGAGGTTCTTGTAAACAAAAGCACCACCGCAGGCTTGCTGTCAAGCCCCAACATACGCCGCACAAGGGACTCGTAGGCCTCCTTGCTTATGGCATCCTGAGCGTCGTTTACCGCAAACTCAATAAAGACAATATCCGGATTTCCGTAAGGCGCAAGCACGTCCCGCTCCGCCCTTATAATTCCGAGCGTGGAGGGCGTTCCGCTCATTCCTGCATTGACGTAATTAATCTGCGCCGAGGGAAACTGCTCGCAAAGGCGGTTATAGCTCAGCTTTGCCCAGCAGTCCTCGGGACCTGCCGTAAGACCCTCGGTAATTGAGCCGCCGATATAGGCGACCGTAATACTTTCGCCCTGTTCCGCCTTTTTTAGGGCAGCAGCAGCTCTTTCGGTATTTCCGACTGTAATAAGAGAGCGCTCGACTACTGCGTTATGTAACTCCTCTGGTGTCATATTATCGTAATCCGGCTCCGGTTCTTCTGTGGCAGTCTGTTCTTCGGCGGCTGTTGTTGTATCAGCGGAAACCGCCGCTTCTCCGCTCTGCTCCGTTACGGCAGAACCGCCGCTTCCGGCAGGAGAGCAGGAGGAAAGAACTGCTGCACAAAAAGAAAATATAGTTAAAAGGCATATCGCTTTTTTAAATTTCATAGGTACTCCTTTTTTTGCGGGCAGAAGCTGCTGCACCTAAAACAGCGCAAAAACAAAAGCTTTCCGCTCCCTTTCGTACACTATTATTATACAAAATTCCGCACAAAAGTCAATAGAAATCAATAAAATATATTAGCCGCCATAAACGGTGAATAAAACAATACAGGCTGTTAAAAATAATATCGGCGGAGGAAAAGCCCCGCCGTAAAGCGCGTAACAGGAAAGGAATGGTTAATATGACAATAAAGCGCGGAGAGATATATTACGCGGATTTAAGCCCCGTTGTAGGCTCTGAGCAGGGCGGCATACGGCCTGTTCTTATTGTTCAGAACGATATAGGCAACAAACACAGCCCCACGGTTATCGCCGCCGCAATCACAAGCCAGCGGGAGAAGGCAAAGCTGCCCACACATATTTCTCTCGACGCAGTAAGCTGCGGGCTTGCTAAGGATTCCGTCGTTCTGCTTGAACAGGTGCGTACATTGGATAAAAAAAGGCTTAAGGAACGTATGGGCGAGCTGGACAGCGCCGCTATGCACAGGGTTGATAGCGCGCTTTCAGTAAGCTTCGGACTGGAGCAGCAATAAATTTAGGTCCGCCTCAGAAAAGAGGCGGACTATTCTGTATTTTCTGCCATATCGCACATAATAATCCTCAGCACCTCAAATATTCCTCCCCAGCCTATGGACTTTTTCGACAATTTGTGATATACTTATTAGGAATATAGTATGAACAAGAGAAAAAAGCTGAAAATCTTCTGTTTACAGCTTGCAGCTTGGCACTTCTGCTACCATGAGGTGATTTTATTGAAACTATCGCTTAAAAAGCTCATCGCCGTTATTACGGGAATTGTACTTAATATATCGGGTCGTCTTATCGCTCAGACTATCGGTCTGCCGATTTGGCTTGATATGACGGGAACCTTTGTTGCCGCCGATTTTGCAGGCTTCCCGGGGGCGCTTATTGCCGCCCTTTCCGCAAATGTCTTCTTCGGCGCCTCAAGCCCCATAAGACTGGTTTACTGCTTTGTGGGCATAATCGCCGCAGCGCTTATTACATATTTCGTAAAGAAGGGCTACCTTCTTAACCCTTTGAGAGCAGCCCTTGCCAGCTTCTGGCTGGGAATAATCTGCACAATTGCCTCCACCCCCATAAACCTTATCTTCTTCGACGGCTATACAGGAAACAGCTGGGGAGATACTCTTGTGGATATGCTTCTGTGGTACGACGCTCCCCACTGGGCGGCTGCCATGGCTGGACAGGCTATTGTTGAGGTTGTTGATAAGCAGATCTGCGTTCTTATCGCCTGCCTTATAACCCTTACCTTCAGGCTTATCAAGAAGCATAAGGATAAAAAGGCTTCCGCCCCCAAAGCCGCCGCACTTATAGCTGCGGCAGGTATCGCTCTTTCCGGCGCTTCCCTTATGTTCGGAGTAAAAACCTCGGCAGAAAGCGGCGAAAATGGGGCTGTAACAGCTCAGTCAAGCGAGGAGAACAGTTCCGACTATCTTAACTTTGTCGAAAAGATATACGATAATACAAGCGGAATGATTTCCTCCGAGGCAAACGTTATCTGCGAGACCGACGATGGATATATCTGGATAGGAAGCTACGCAGGTCTAACAAGATACGACGGAAACCAGTTTGAATTTATCCGTGAGGGCGGTCTTGTAAACGTTGTGGGCATGATGACCGACAGCAAGGGACGGCTCTGGATTGGCACCAACGACGCAGGTATCGCAAGATACGAAAACGGACATTACACCTATTTTACCGAAGAAGACGGACTGCCCACAAATTCGGTGCGCTGCTTTGCCGAGGACGACGAGGGCAACGTTTATGTGGGAACAAGCGAAAAAATCTGTAAGTTCGACGCTTCCGACAACATTGAAATATCCTCCCTTGACATAAATTTCGTCAAGTACATGACCGTTTACAAGGATATGCTTGTGGTTCTGGACAATAACGGCTGTGTTTATGCAATCGACGGTGACAGGAAGCTGAAGCTTGACAGCGCGGGAATGGGTGACTATTTCTACTACTGCCTTGCTCCCACCTCAAAGGGACTTATGGTAGGTACCGAAACCGGCGAGCTTTTCAGCACCGAGATTACAACGGGCAGAATCGTGCTTAAAGAGAAATTCGATATAGGTGCAGACCAGATTTCCGCAATTTTTGAGGACAGCAGCAACCGTATCTGGATAGCCCAGCGCCTTGAAACAGGCTATATCGGGCAGGATGGAAAGTACCAGAGAGTAAAATTCAAGGGCTTCGACTCCTCGATAGTATATTTCCATGAAGACTATCAGGGCAATCTATGGCTCGCCTCCTCCCATTACGGAGTTATGAAGCTTTCGGAAAGCCCCTTTCTTGACGTATTTGAAAAAGTGGGAGTAAGCTCCTGCGTTGTAAATGCAATCGAATACTACGACGGCACATATATCTGCGGAACGGACAACGGGCTTGTGGCATTTGACAGCAACGGCGTTTCAAATAAGTTCGCAGGGCTCAAAAAAATGACCGAGGGGTACAGGGTTCGCTGTATTTATGCAGATATTGACGGCAGTCTTTGGGTATGCACCTACGGAGGACTTTTCAGGTTTAAACCCGACGGAAGCATACGCCAGTACACCACCGAAACCGACAAGGTTACAAGCGACCGTTTCAGGTGCATTATCCGCCTTTCCGACGGTACTGTTGCGGCAGGAACTTCCAACGGCATAAACTTCTTTACAGACGGCGAGCTTACAGCCGCTCTGGACTCCGACGACGGGCTTGCCAACACCCAGATTCTTTCCCTTGCCGAAGGTCCCGACGGTTCTCTTTGGGCAGGAAGCGACGGAAGCGGAATTTATGTTATATCCGAGGGCGGACTTATTAAGAACTATACCGCCGAGGACGGACTTTCCTCCGAGGTTGTGCTTCGTATAGTCCCCAACGAGGACGGCTTTCTTATTGTAACAAGCAACGCCCTCTGCCACATGGATTCAAAGGGAAATATAAGCCGTATTTCGGATTTCCCCTATTTCAACAACTACGACGTAATTATAGACGGCGAAAAAGCCTATGTAACCTGCAGTGCAGGTCTTTACGAAACAACTGTTTCCGGACTTTGCAGCGGCGGCGATATCAACTGCAAGCTTTACTCTGCGGGAGAGGGTCTGCTCTCGGGACTTACGGCAAATTCATGGAATTATCTTACCCCCGACGGAAGGCTTTTCCTTTGCAGCAACAGCGGCGTTATCGTATTCAGCGGAATTTCCGAAAATGAAGCAACGGGAATGAAGTACGGAATAGTGTCTGCCGAGTGCGACGGAAAGCCCCTTGAAAAGGAGAATAATTATACCTACATTATCCCTCCGGGAGCAAAGGATATAAACCTTCACGCTTCGGTAAGGAACTATGCCTTTTCGGACGTAGGCGTGCGCTTCTTTATAAAGGGTCTTGAAACCAACCCGAAAACCTACAGCTGGAACGAGATTGAGCATATCAAGATATTCAAGCCGGATTACTCCCAGTACAGCGTCTGCCTGCAAATCCTTGACAGCACAGGAGAAAAGGTTCTCCAGGAAACAACCTATACCCTGCGCTCGGAAATGAAGAAGCCCTGGGAAGAGTCGGGCTTCAGAACCTATCTGATTGCAGTATGCACAGAAGCGATTATACTTGCTCTTGTAAGCCTTATAGGTATTGTCTTCTTTGTAACCAGAAAGAACGAGTTGGAAAAGGTGCATGCTGAGCTTGAGGAAAAAATCGAGGAGCAGACAAGCGAGCTTGTTGCAAAGCAGAACACAATAAAAGCCCTGTTTATCCAGACCGTTACCGCCCTCAGCGAAGCGGTTGACGCAAAGGACAGATATACAAGCGGTCATTCAAAGCGAGTTGCAGAGTATTCCAGAATGATTGCCGCAAGAATGGGCAAGACCAAGGAGGAGCAGGAGGAGATTTACCGTGCAGGACTGCTCCACGACGTAGGAAAAATTAGAGTTCCCGTCGAAATTATCAACAAGGCGGGAAAGCTTACCGACGAGGAATACGGTATAATCAAAATCCACCCAGTAACAGGCTATCATATTTTAAGAGGAATTTCGGGCAGCAATCTTATCGCAATTTCCGCAAAATATCACCACGAAAGATACGACGGAAAGGGCTACCCCAACGGACTTGAGGGCAACAGGATACCGGAAGCCGCAAGAATACTGGGGGTTGCCGACGCTTACGACGCTATGACCAGCAACAGAAGCTACCGAAAGGCGCTTCCCCAGGAGGTTGTCCGTGCTGAAATCGAAAAAGGCAGAGGCACCCAGTTCGACCCCGCTATCGCAGATATTATGCTTCAGATGATTGACGAGGATACGGAATATACCATGAAGCAGGGAGATTTTTCACAGCGGCGTATTCTTACCGTGGACGATGAGATAATTAATAACAAGCTTATTGCCCGCATAATGAAGGACGAGCCCATGTACGAAATAGTTTCCGCCACAAGCGGAAAAGAGGCGCTTGAAATTCTTGATGAGCAGAAGTTCGACCTTATTATGCTGGACGTAAATATGCCTGAAATGGACGGACTGGAAACTCTGCGGCTGATACGGAAGAAGTATCAGACCCCTGTTGTACTTATGACGGGCGACAAGAGCCTTGATACTTCCGTTGAGTTTGCGGCGCTGGGCTGCGACGATTACGTTACAAAGCCCTTCTTAACCCCGCTTATCAAGGAAATTGTCCACAATATGACCGAATGTATCAACATTTCCGAATAACGAGGCAATAATCCGGAACGGAAGTATTTCAAGTTCCCATGAACAACCGGGTCGGGACTTCCTCCCCGACCCGTTGACAGTAATTATCAGCCCCACAGCGCAGAACTGCACAAAAAAACAGAGCAGATTCACAGTTAAGTGAATCTGCTCTATATTTTTGCGTTATGTTACGTTATCAGTCGGAAACGTAAGGAATAAGGGCAATCTGTCTTGCTCTCTTGATTGCAACTGTAAGCTCTCTCTGATGATAAGCGCAGCAGCCTGTTACACGTCTGGGTAAAATCTTGGAGCGCTCGGTCATGCACTTCTTAAGCTTAGCAACGTCCTTGTAATCAATAAATTCCGCTCTGTCAGCGCAGAACTGGCAAACCTTTTTTCTGCCGCGCTTTACGGGGCGTGCAGCTCTTTCGTTCATTTCCTTCTTTTCAGCCATTGTAATATCCTCCTTCATTAAAATGGATAATCGTCATCTGTTGTGGTGGTTTCAACAAAGTCCTTAGCCGTATAGCTGCCGTTTGAAGCGGTAGGCTCGGCATTGGACGCAGCAGCGGGGTGCTGCGAAGGAGCGGGAGGCTCTTCGGGGTATCCTGCGTCACGGTAGCTTCCGCCATTGTTATTGGGGCGAGAGTCGCCTGTAAAGCAGGCACGGTCAACTATAATTTCGGTAACATATCTTGTAACGCCGTTCTTGTCAACATAGCTGCGGTTCTGGAGCTCGCCCTCTACAAGTATAGCGCGTCCCTTTGACCAGAATCTCGAAATAAACTCCGCTTCCTGGCGCCATGCAACACAGTTGAAGAAGTCAGCCTTCTTCTCCTCGCCCTTGGTCTGGAAACGGCGGTCAACCGCAATACTGAAGGTCAGAACAGAGGTGCCCTGGGGAGTTGTCCTGAGCTGAAGGTCCTGAGTTATACGTCCGAGCAATATTACCTTATTATACATTTTTCAACCTCCTGTCCATGATTTCCTTACCGTCGTATGCTTACTTGCGTAAGGTTACGATAGAACGTAAAACGCCATCGGTGATGCTGATGATACGTTCAAGCTCAGCGGGGAAATCGGGCTTGCTGTCAAAGCTGTAAACAACATAGTAGCCCTCAGATTCGTAGTTGATGTCGTAAGCAAGCTTTCTCTTGCCCCATTCGTCAACATTTACGAGTTCACCGTTCTCCTTGATTAAATCGGAAAACTTAGCTACGAGTCCCTGTACAGCTTCCTCACCGTTCTTTAATGAGAGAACAACGACTGCTTCGTACTTTTCGCCTAACTTAGCCATATTATACCTCCTTATAGACTATCGGCCCGCAGTTTTCCCTGCGAGCAAGGATTTTTGAAGTACGGATTGTACTTCAGCCTTAGTATTATAACAGATTTTGCACGGCTTGTCAATAGAGAAATGTGTAATTTTTTCAACAATGA
>JBJERM010000142.1:0-1643 GCA_051882315.1 Ruminiclostridium sp. | reverse complement strand
AGATAGGCGGCGTGGACATCAGAAACCTGTCGCAGGAGGAATACAACCGCCGTGTAGCATACGTTTCGCAGGACAATTTCTTGTTTGACGACACTATCCGCGAAAATATCCGCATGGGTGATTTGAGTGCCACCGATGAGCAGGTGGAGGAAGCTGCAAAGAAATGCGGCTGCCATGAGTTCATTATGGGGCTTGCTAACGGATATGATACCGTGGTTGGCGGCGCGGGAGGACATCTCTCCGGCGGCGAGCGACAGAGGATTTCTATTGCGCGGGCAATGCTGAAGAATACGCCTATCATCATTCTGGACGAGGCAACGGCGTACACCGACCCGGAGAATGAAGCGATAATTCAGTCCTCGGTAGCAAAGCTGGTAAAGGGCAAAACGCTTGTCGTCATTGCGCACAGGCTTTCCACTATTGCGGACGCAGATAGAATATTCGTTATAAACGACGGAAAGGTCGCCGAGGAAGGCACTCACGCGGAGCTTCTTGCTAACGGAAAGATATATCCCGAAATGTGGAAGTCGCACATCAGCGTAAGAGATACGGAAAGTGCAGGTGTTTCTAATGCTTAAGATATTCGGAAAATTCTTTGATTTCTGCGGAAAAACCAACAAGAGAAAGTTCTATAAATCGCTGGCTCTGAGCGTTGTATTCGCGCTAATGGAAGCAATGAAAATACCGGCGATAATGCTTTTGCTTGACGGAGCAATAAAGCAGAATGTGACCCCCGAACTTCTCTGGACTTGCTTTGGAATATTGCTTGCAAGCGTTGTTGTGGCTTCTGTTGTGAAATACCGCATGACAATGCTCCAGTGCGAGGCGGGATATTACACCGCCGCAAACAAGCGCATTGAAATTGCAGAACACATGAGGTATCTCCCGATGGGCTACTTCAACAAGAACAGCCTCGGACAGATAACCAGCGTCACTACGAACACAATGGAACAGCTTGCGGGCGTATGCACACGAGTTGTTATGATGACAACGCAGGGCATTCTCACTACGCTTGTGATAACTGTGATGATACTGTTCTTCGATTGGAGAATAGGGCTTGTTACCGCGGCGGGAGTTGTGCTGTTCTTTGTGATAAACAGCATTTTGCAGAGAAAAAGTCAAGCACTGGCTCCCATAAAAGTGCAATCCGACACCGATGTTGTGGAAAAGGTGCTGGAATATGTGCAGGGAATTTCCGAGGTGCGGGGATATAATCTGACCGGAAAGACCTCGAAAAAGCTCAACGGCGCTATCGAGGAAAACCGCCGCATAAACACGGAAATGGAACTGAAATTCGTTCCGCTTATGCAGACACAGGATGTGCTGATAAAGCTCACCGGAGCTGCAATGATACTGCTTTCCGTGTATTTTTACCTCAGCGGCAGTATGGTTCTGCTAAACTGCATAGGCATGATTATCTGCTCATTTATCGTACTGGACAGCCTTGGCTCTGCGGGGAATTATTCTGCGCTGCTGCGTACTATTGATGTTGGAATTGACAAGGTTCAGGCGGTGCTTGACCTTCCGGAAATGGATATTGACGGAAAGGACATCACTCCGAAAAATTGTGATATTGACGTACAGGGTGTTGATTTCTACTATGACAAGGAAAATATGTCCGTTGGAACGAAGATAATCGACAA
>JBJERM010000141.1:0-19479 GCA_051882315.1 Ruminiclostridium sp. | reverse complement strand
CAAAGCCTAGCCGTTATGCGGTTTCCTAGCATCTGACGATTTCTCGGCAGCCTGATTTTAATCTTTTAATCTTTGTCGGCTCTGAGTACTGCCCCAAGCATTACCGTTGCGCCCTCGGTACAATGCTCTACCGAAGAGAACTCAGGCTCGCAGTGGGAAAGTCCGTCCTTAGACTGCACAAAAATCATAGTAGTCGGCAGCATATAAGCGGCGAACTGGGCGTCGTGACCTGCTCCGGAGTGAATGTACTGGTGCTTTACCCCAAGCTCCTCAGCGGCAGCCTTTACATAGCCCACAAGCTTCTTGTCCCAGTAAACCGTGTCTCTGTTCCAAGCCTTAGTAACCTGGCAGATGCAGCCCGCCCAGGTCTTGTCGGCGCAGCTCTTTACGATTGCAAGCACCTTTTCCAGAATCTCGGGATTTTCGTGTCTTGCATCAAAGGAAAAGTCAAAGAAATCAGGAACGCAGGTATGTACGCAAGGGTGGCACACAACCTCGCCGGTTGTATAAACAAGGTCGGAAACTCCAAGCTTATCTATTTCCTCATGGAGATAAACAAGCGCCTGAGAAGCTGCGAAAAATGCGTCCCTTCTTTTCGGCATGGGGAAAGTTCCCGCATGAGTGGTCTGTCCGTAGAACTTAAGACGGTAGTTAAACATACCGAGAACGCAGTCAACCACGCCGATGTCGTTGCCGTTGTCCTCAAGAATAGGTCCCTGCTCAATATGTGTTTCAAACATATAGCAATATCTGTCGGGAGAAAGCCTGTATTTCTTATCCCCCTTGAAGCCCGACTTGTCAAGCGCCTCGCCGAAGGTTTTTGTTGAGTCGAGAATACTCTTGGAATTCATCATATCTTCAAACTTGAACTTGCTTCTTATATCTTCGGGCAGGTAGTCGTAGCACACAATTCCCGAGCACATCATAGCAGGGGGATAAAGGGAGCCTTCCTCGTTAGTCCAGATCATAGCGGTAAGCGGGTGCTTATGGGGGATTTTCTCCGCCGCAACGGTTTCAAGCACCTCCATAGCGCTCATTACCCCAAGAATACCGTCATAGTTTCCGCCGTTCTTTACAGAATCGCAGTGGGAAGCCATTACAATTCTTTTTGCATCCTTGTCTGTTCCGGGAAGGGTTGCGTAGATATTAGCAACGTCGTCTATTTCAATCTCAGCGCCGATTGCCTTCATTCTCTTAAGAAACTCGTTTCTCGCCATAATAGCCTCGGGAGAAAGGGAGTAACGGGTAATTCCGCCGTGTCCTGCGTCGCCGAATTTGCTGAAGGTATTGATTTTGTCCGCCATTCTTTCGCTGCTGCATTTATACATAGTCTGTTCATTCCTTTCTTATGTTTCTTATATGCAGGCGGCTTATAAGCAGTTATTGCTTATTGCCGCCCCTGTTTTTTATTACAACACACTATCTTTGCTGCGGAGGTCTTAAGCAGTTTTCAAGCAGCTCCTTTACCTCTTCGCTTTTTACGAAATAGGGCTGCTCCCCCTTTTTCGAGTCTATTATCATCAGAAATCTGCCGTCCCAGTCGTGGAGGGAAACCGAGGAAATCTCTCCCTCGGAGTTTATCCCTTCAAGCAGCTCGTTTCGCCTTACAAAGCCGTAAAGCCATCTGTCCCAGGGCGTTTTAAAGGAAAGGGAAGCGGCGAATTTCTCGTTAAGCTCAAGCTCTACGGGAGTTTCCGAAAGCCCGTGGGGCTGTGTGTACTGCTCGTGCATAACCGTTCTGAAACGCTTCGGCTCTATATAGTCGGAAAGCCTTGCTGCGGGCGCATTCTTATACTGTTTCGGTGGCATTACGGTTCATTCCTTTCTTCAGATTGACTTATCAACGTCAGTTAATACCTCGTCAACCTTTGCCATTTCTTCCCGTAACTGCTCGGGAGTAATAATAAGCGGAGGAGAAACGAAAATCATATTTTCGTGGGAGTAGGTCATAAAGCCTTTTTCCTTAAGCTTTCCGATAATGCCGCCCATTACGCCCTTCGGGTCTTTTCCGTAGGGCACAAGGGGTTCTTTCGTCTCCTTGCTCTTTACAAGCTCGATTGCGGAGAAAAGACCAATATATCTTACGTCGCCTACGCAGGAGTGCTTAGCCTTAAGGTCTTCAAGCAGCTCGCCCAGTACCTTTCCCGACTTATTTACATTTGTGAGAATATCCGCTTCATCGTAGTATTCAAGGCATGCAACTCCCGCAGCGCAGGCAAGGGGGTGTCCCGAATAGGTAAGACCGCAGGAAAGCAGATGGTCGTCAAAATACGCCCCGATTTCCTTGCTTACAACCACGCCGCCAAGCTGAACGTAGCCGCAGGTAATGCCCTTTGCAAAGGAAACTATATCCGGCTTTACGCCGAAGTTTTCAAAGGCAAACATCTTGCCCGTTCTTCCGTAGCCTGCCATAACCTCGTCGCAAATCATCATAATTCCGAACTCGTCGCAGATTTTCCTTACTCCCTCAAGGTAGCCCTCGGGCGGAATAATAACGCCGTTGGAGCCTGTTACCGTCTCCATAACGATAGCCGCAACGCTTTCGGGTCCCTCGTAGCAGACCTGCTCACGAAGCTTCTTAACGTAATATTCGGAAGCGGCTCTTTCGCTCTCAAACTTTATGTCCTCACGGTAAATATAGGGGTCGAAGAACTTCACAAATCCCGGAATACCCGGCTCAAGCGGGTATCTGCGAGGCTCGCCGGTTAGGTTTCCTGCACCAAAGGTAGAGCCGTGATAGGAACGGTAGCGGGAGAAAATCTTGTTCCTGCCCGTAAACATTCTTGCAATCTTAACTGCGTTTTCGTTTGCGTCAGCGCCGCCGTTTGTGAAGAATACCTTTCCCATATTGTCAGGCATTCTGTCAATTATCATCTTAGCCAGCAGGCTTCTTGACTCGGCGGCAAGGCTGGGACTCATGTAGCAGAACTTATCCGCCTGCTCCTTTATAGCCTCAACGATTTTCTTATTTCCGTGACCTACGTTTAAGTTTACAAGCTGGGAGGACATATCCGCATATCGTTTTCCGTCATAATCCCAGTAGTAAATTCCCTCCGCCCTTTCAACGGCTATGGGGTTAAGCCCGCCCTGCTTTGACCAGGACTGTAAATTGTACTTCTTGTGATACTCCTTGATTTGTTCGGCAGTAAGTCTTGCCATAAAAATCACCTCATTTGTTCATATTCATTATACAGAACGCCAGAAGGCAGTTCATTCTGTCGCTGTCCTTGAGGTCGTTTCCGAGAATGTCCCGTATCATTTTCATTTTGTAGTTTATAGTGTTGCGGTGGACGTTCATCGCTGCCGCAGTAGCCTGCACGCTCCCCTCGTTTTCAAGGTACCGCCGCAGGGTTTCGGTATAGTCCGTGCCGCTTCTTGCGTCCCATTCCATAAGGGGTCCCAAAGCGGTTTTAACGTAGTCGTTAAGCACCGCCCTGTCCTTTACCCCGAAAAGAATCTTGTAAACGCCGATATTGCTGTATTCCTCTGCGGTTTTCCCCCGCTGTCTTGCAACAGTAAGAGCGGAAACCGCCTCGTTGTAAAGTGCAGGAACAGAGAGCCAGCCCTCTGCGCTGCGGCTTATACCTGCGTGTATCTTCTCTCCTGCTGAAAGCAGCTTTTCAAGGGAAAGTATAAGCTCCCGCAGCTCCTCGCAGGGGGAATTCTGCCGAATAACGATAAGACTGTTTTCCTGAAGAAAAATACACACCGAATATCGTGACCTGCGCAGAATCCTGCCGAAGTCGAACTGGTACTTCTTCCATAGCTCCGCCGCTCTCGGCTCGGTTTCGGAGGTAATGGAAATTGCCGCCGCAGTATAGCTGCTTTCGTTGTGAAAGCCGCTTCTTAGCATTGTGCTCTGATACCCCTCCCTGTTTTCGGGGGAGAAAATAAGGTTTCTGAATGCCGCCGCAACTCCCGTTTCAAGCTCTTCGTTTCTTACGATTCTGTGGCAGAAGTCGTAGGTTACGTCGATTATGTGCTCTTCCCATGGCATAGTAAACAGGGGGAAATTATTCTTTTCGCAGTAAACTATAACCTGGGGCGGAACAGAGGTTATGTAAGGACCGATATTCAGCACAAGCCCCGCCGCTCCGCTTTCTCTGAGGCTTACCACAAAGCCGAATATCCATTCAAGCCCCTGCTGACGTATGCCTGTTGTAAAAACAAGCTCGTTTCCGTGAATGAAGCCTGCTGCGTCAACGTCCTCCACCATGTGAACCCAGCGCACAGGATTTTCAAGCCCGTTCTGTCCTGCCACAAGCTTCATATTATAGGTTTTTTCGGTATTGGCGCAAAGCCGTGACAGCAGAATTGACATAGCGAGTTCTCCTTTCGCTGAATTTATTTTTTCGGCTTATCCACTCTGTTTCCCGTGCCTATTGCTCCCGAGGGGCATACAAGCCGGCAAAGGTGACAGCCTACGCAATTCTTTCCAATAAGCTTAGGCGTTCTGCCCTCAAAGCCTATCGCCTGATGACCGCCGTCGGCGCAGGAGATATAGCACCTGCCGCAGCCTAAGCATTTATTTCTGTCAAAAACGGGGTAGATAACCGTATTTCTGTCTAAATTATCCGCAGGCACAAGCTGCGAAAGCGCCCTGCCACGAAGATTGTCAACGTTCTTATAACCATTGTCTTTCAGAAAATCCGAAAGCCCGCTTTTAAGGTCGTCTATAATGCGGTAGCCGTACTGCATAACAGCGGTTGTAATCTGAATATTGCCGCAGCCAAGGGCAATAAACTCCGCAGCGTCTCTCCAGGTTTCAATACCGCCCATTCCGCTTAAGGGCATACATTTAAGTCCCGGGCATTTCGCCATATCCGCAATAAACCTAAGCGCTATCGGCTTTACCGCCTTTCCCGAATAGCCCGAAACCGCAGATTTTCCCGAAACCGCAGGAAGCACCGCAAGGCTTTCAAGGTCAAGAGAGGAAATGCTCTTAATCGTATTTATCGCTGCAATTCCGTCCGCTCCCCCGTCAAGGGCAGCCATAGCGGGTACGGTCATATCCCCCAGATTCGGGGTCATTTTCGCCATTACGGGAAGCTTAGTTCCAAGCTTCGTCATTTCGGTATATCGCTTCACAAGTTCAGGACTCTGTCCTACGTCCGAGCCCATTCCGGGTCCCGCCATCTGGGGACAGGAGAAGTTGCACTCTATCATATCTGCTCCCGCTTCCTCCGAAAGCCGTGCAAGCTCCGTCCATTCCTCCTCCGTCCTGCCCATAATTGAGGACACGATAACCTTTGTGGGATAATCCTTTTTAAGCCGTCTTATTGCCTCGAAATTCTCCTCATAAGGGTGGTCGGAAATCTGCTCAAGATTGCGAAAGCCCACAAAAGGCGTGTTTTCCTTGCCTACTGCGTCAAAACGGGGAGAAACCTCGTCGGGGGTAAAAAGTCCGATTGTTTTGTAAACAATTCCGCCCCAGCCCGCCTCCAGCGCTCTTGCGCACATCTCGTAACTGCCCGCAACAACGGAAGAGGAAAGGAAAAAGGGATTTTCGCACTTAACGCCCATAAACTCCGTTTCAAGATTCTTGTAATCGGGCTTCGGAGTTTTTTCGGGAAAAAGGGCTGCCGCTTCAAGAATACGAATGGGCATATCCGGGTGAATACAGGCGCTTTCGCAGGGGGCGGAGCAGTTCCCGCATTCCTCGGGGATTATGTATCTTGCCGCCGCCTTTTCGTTTTCAAATCTTATCGCCCTCAGCATAGCCGCCGGGTCGCAGCCGTTTGTGCAAGCGGAGGTACAAGCAGGAAGCGCACAAAGCAGGCATCTTGCCGCCTCGTTTCTTAAATTCAGCATAAATATCATGTCCTTTCAGAATATTTTATGCATTCAGTTTATCACATTTATCGGGAGCGGTCAATTACTTTCTTACACGCTTTACGAACCTGCCCCAGCCCTTTTCGCCGAGAAATTCTCCGTCCTTATACACAAGTCTGCCTCTGGAATAGGTAGCCTCCGGGTAGCCCTTAAGCTTAATTCCCTCCCAGACCGTATGGTCGCAGTCGGAGTGCATTTTGTCGTTTGTGATTGTAAATTCACGTTCGGGGTCGTAGATTACAATGTCTGCGTCCTTGCCGATTGCGATTTCTCCTTTTTCGGTGCAGCCGAATATCTTAGCGGGGTTAGCCGAGCAAAGCTCAACCGCCTTTTCGTAGCTGATTTTTCCTGCATTTGCTGCTGCAAGCATATAAGGATACATATTTTCAATACCTGCACAGCCGTTTGGTATCTTTGTAAAGTCATCCTTGCCCCAGTCCTTTTCGTAGCTTTGGAAGGGGCAGTGGTCGGTAGCTATTGTTGAGATAACGCCTGTCTTTATCGCTTTCCAGAGGGCTTCTCTGCTTTCCTCGCCTTTCATAGGCGGTGAGCAGACAAAGTTTCTTCCGTCGGGACGCTTATAAACCTCGCTGGTAAATTCCAAATACTGAGGGCAGGTTTCCGCATAAATCTCATAGCCCTCAGCCTGAGCCTTAGCAACCTCCTCTGCGCCCTTACTGTTGGCAAGATGAACGATATAAAGAGGAGCGCCGATTTCCTTTGCCCAGTGGATTGCCCTCATATCCGCCTCCGCTTCAACAAACTCGGGGCGGGACATATAGTGATACCATGCGCTTGTTTTGCCCTCGGACAGGTACTGCTTTGTTCTTGCGGCAATTATATCCCTGTTCTCTGCGTGAACCTCGATAAGCGCACCGCAGCTCTTTGCCTTTTCAAGCACCTGATAGAATACTCCGTCGTCAACGCCGAAGTCGTAAACCATAAACACCTTAAAGGTAGGAACACCGTATTCCACAGCGTCGGAAATTGTGTCGATAAGTCCGTTGGTAACGTCCTTTACTGCAACGTGAAAGCCGTAGTCAACCGCAGCTTCGGGAGCGCATAGAGCGTCACGGCGCTTAATCGTATCAACCATAGACTCTCCAAAATCCTGCATAGCAAAGTCAAGAACCATTGTAGTACCGCCGCAGGCAGCCGCTCTCGTTCCTGCAAAATAACCGTCGGAGGAAATCGTTCCGCCGAAGGGCATAGCAAGATGTGTATGACCGTCGATAGCTCCGGGAAGAACGTACTTTCCCGCTGCGTCAACAATATTTTCGCAGGGGTCACTGATATGCTCCGCAATTGCGGTAATTTTGCCGCCTGTTACTCCTACGTCCGCCTTAAAGGTGCAGGAGGGCGTAACCACCGTTCCGTTTTTAATAATCAAATCCATAGAATTACCTCCGTTTCTTGTGAAAGCGCTGATTTTATCAGCTATTCCAAAAACCGCTGTTCCAAGGCTCCGTAACTCCGGGGCTTTGGGACAGCGGTCTTTCTTCGGGGCTGTTGCCCCGAAGAAACCGCCGCCTGATTGGAAAGAGTGTTCAGCGACTCTGCGGTTGCTGCCCTTACGGACAGCCGCAGGCGCTATGAAGAAAAGGTCATTTATATTAGCTATACTATACTTTTGGATTACTTTTTATATACGAGTACAAGTCCGGAACGCTGGAATACCTGTGCAACCTCTAAAAGGTTCATTCCGCCTGCATTTGCGTTGATAAGGTTGGAAACCCATGTTACACCGAAGTCAACTGTGCCGTTGTAAACTGCTGTTGTTTCGGAAATATCTCCGCCGCCGGAAACGATTGTTACGTCAAGACCAACCTCGTCGTAGTAGCCCTTAGCTTCTGCAACATAGTAGCCCATGAACTGGCACTGAGGGAGCCACTTAAGCTGTACGGAAACGGAAGTCTTTTCGGGAGCGCCGTCTGTTGCTGGATCGTAGGTAAGGAAGTCGGTTGAACGAATGTCGTCAAGTGTTAAGGACTGGAGCTTTTCAGCCGCAGAAGCGTCCTCAAGCTTTATGTACTTCTTTGCAAGCTCTAATGTCTGCTGCATAGCGGTTTCGTCCATCTGACCTACCTTTTCGGCGGAAACGGTATTGCCGTTAACGTCTGTTGTTACAAGCTTTGCAACCTCGCCTGCCATATAAAGCTGGTGGTCTGCGGAAACGGAGGAGCCTGCGTCAAATACAATCTGCGCCGCCTCTTCCGGGTTCTCACAAGCGTAGAACCAGCCCTTCATAGAAGCTGAAACAAAAGCCTTGACAGTATTGGGGTTAGCCGCCGCAAAGTCCTTTGAGCAGAACAGGTTATCCTCCAGCATTGCAACGCCCTCGTCGTTCATATCAATGATACCAACGCTGTCGCCGTAATTGTAGCCGCCCTCGTAGCTGTTCTTTACAAGACCCAGCTCGTTATAGGTCATTGCGGAAGCAAGTGTTACTGCGTCTGTATCGAACTGGTCCATTGTGAAGTCCATTGTTATATAATCTGTGGGAAGTCCGTACTTGGTAAGAAGCGCCTGGATTTCGTACTCATTGCCCAGACCCCAGTTTCCTACCTTTCCTGCGTCGGCAGCAGCCTTGATAATAGCCTCGTTTCCGGAAGCTGCTTCGGGTTCGGCTGTTTCCTCTGCGTAAGTGTCTGCGGGAGCTTCGGTTTCGCCTTCTGCTGCGCCTTCTGTTGCAGCAGCGGTTGTTGCAGCTGCTGTTGTTGTGGCAGCTGTTGTTGTGGTTGCTGCGGGAGCGCTGCTGCAAGAAGCAAGCTGAGCAGCGGCAAGCACTGCGGCAATTGCCGATAAGCTTAATTTCGTCTTTTTCATAGTTTTCTTCCTTTCTTGCTGTTTTTTGTTTTTGCTTTTGTTCTTTCTCTTTCTATTTGCAGTAAGCTTGAATTTACGCTTACTGCCAAAACGAAGAAATATAAAATTATACTCTCCGCTTTTTCATAATGAAAGCAATACCGCATAATTATTGTCGTGCGATTGCGCCGTCAGATTTTTCGTCAGATTGTATTAATTGAGTGCAGGCAGGCTTTGTGCCTGTCAAGCTCAATTAATGCAATATGGCGGAAAATATGCAAGCAAGCGTGCGGCAAAGGCGTTAGCCGTTAATTGTGCGGTGTTGCGCCAAGCGCTCGGCTATCATAAGAATGACGTACATTCCTATTCCAAGCATACAGGCTACCGCTATATAAGCCCATGCGGTAGGGTACTGACCCTTTACGATATTTTCTCTTATCTGCCGTCCTACTCCTGCGGTGTCCTCGGCGAAATATTCGCTTACTAAAGCGCCGATAACGCTGGAGGGAACGCTTACCTTAAGGGCGGTAAATATGTAGGGAATACTGTTGGGGAGGCGTAGTCTTGCGAAAACCGTAGCCTTTGGGGCGGCGTAGGATTTCATCAAATCCTCGGAAAAGGGCTTAAGCTCCGTAAGTCCTCTGAATGCGTTTACGCTCATAGAGGCGGTGCAGAAAATCGTAACCACAAGTATCTTAGCTACCGTACTTCTTACGCTTACCTCCGTGCTTACATCTCTTGTCCAGTTGTTTATAACCGGAGCAAGGGCTACTATCGGTATTGCATTAAAGGCGGAAACAATCGTAAGTCCTCCTGCGCCCCATTTTGAAAAGAGGGTTGCTATAAGCGCAATTCCGTAGCCTAACAGCGAGCCGAAAACAAGCCCGCCAAGAGCAACCGTAAGGGAGATTTTAACGTGACTGCCGATAACCTCTGTGTTGTCGCCGATTATTTCAATTACCCTTGTGGGCAGGGGCAGAGTTATCGTGTCCGTGCCTATGAGGGAATGGAGTATCTCTGTCTGCCACAGTATAAAAACAATCACCGCAAAGCCAAGAGGCAAAGCAACGGTTGATATACCGTCGGCAATATTTCTCGATTTCATCAAAAATCAGTCCTTTCAGCCATTGCTTTTTCTCTTGTAGGGGCATATAAGCCGCTCAATTACGCCCATAAGATAGAAGCTTAAAATACCGATTACTGCGCTTATAAGAACAATGTCCCAGAACACAAGCCTTGACATACCGCCCTTTAAGGACTGGGAAAGCATACAGCCAAGACCGTTGCCGCCCTGTAAGGTGTCCACAAGGATTGAAGCGGTTATCGCCATAGGTGCGGAGATTTTAAGGCCTGTAAAAAAGTAGGGTATGGAATAAGGGATAAAGGTTTTTGTGTAAAGCTGGAGCTTGCTTGCACCGTAGCTGTACATAAGCTGCCTTTTTTCCTTTTCAACCGCCTTGAAGCCTGCAAGAGTGTTGGTTGAAACGGGATAAAAGGTAAGTATCGCCGCAATTACTATACGGGATGTGTTTATATCGCCTGTTATTGCAAGAATTATGGGCGCCATACCGAGAATAGGTATCATCTGAATTATCATGAGATAGGGAAAAGCAATCTTTTCCGCTATTTTCGATAAGTTCATAAGCAGCGCCAAAGCGTATCCTAAAACCGTTCCTATAACAAAGCCGTAGCCTGCCCTTAAAAGGGTTTCCCCGCAGCTGGAACCGATAAGCTCAATCATGGTCATCTTGCCGGTTATCATCTTATCGCTGAAAAAGGAACCAATTATGTCGTACAGGTGGGGCAGGACGTTTACGGGGGTTCTTTTTGTTGCTGCAACAATAGAAGCGCATATTTCCCAGATTATCACAATGCCGATAATCCATACAAGGGTTACCAATTTATCTGATTTAAGGAATTTTTTTACCCTGTTCATAGTTTCATTCCTTTCCGCAGAAGTCCCGAATTGCTATGTATCATACGCCCTCAAAGCTGTTTCTTACCTTTGCCACAAGTGCGGTAAATTCGGGAGTTTCCTTAATTTCCTTTGTTCTCGGTCGGGGCAGGTCAATATCAACCACAGCCGAAAGCCGTCCCGGGTGGGGAGAGAGAACACATACCCTGTCGGAGAGGAAAACCGACTCCTGAATATTATGAGTTACGAAAACAATGGTCTTGTTTGTCTTCCGCCAAATTCTAAGCAAATCCTCATGAAGCTTTTCTCTCGTAAATTCGTCCAGCGCCGAAAAAGGTTCGTCCATAAGGAGTATTTCCGGTCGGATTGCCAGCGCTCTTGCAATACCCACTCTCTGCTGCATACCGCCGCTGAGCTGTCCGGGATAATGGTCGGCGAAATCCGAAAGTCCTACAAGATTCAGCATTTTATCCGCACGTTCCTTTCGCTCCTCTTTAGGAACTTTCATTATCTCAAGGGGCAGCATTACGTTTTTCCGCACAGTCCGCCAGTCGTAAAGCACAGCGCTCTGGAACACAATACCGTATCTGCGCTTAAGCCGTGCTGCCCTCGGAGTTTCTCCGCCTACAAGGACAGTACCCGAGGTGGGCTGAAGCAGGTCTGCTATTATACGAAGAAGAGTAGTTTTGCCGCAGCCCGAAGGACCGAGCAATGAAATAAACTCTCCCTTTTTTATATCCAGCGAAACGCTTGTAAGGGCAGTAACGTCCTTGCCGTCCGCCGCTTTATAAACCATTCCCACGTTATCCAGCAATATTTCAGTATCGCTGTCCGCAGTAACCGGAGTTATGACCTTTTCCTTTTCTTCCGTCATTACTACCATTCCTTCCGTAAAAATGCAAGTTTGCATTTTCAAAAATTCATACAAGAGTAAAAAAATCAGGGCAGCGGCACCTTTCGGCACCGTTGCCCCTGCTCTTTCCATTCTTTTGTCCTGTTGTAATTATTATCTTTTCTCTATGCTCATATTATAGCAGACACCTTTGCCGCTGTCAACGGGAATTTGCAGATTTAGCGGTTATGCCCGATATTTTGAACGTAAGGAAACTCTTTTGTGCAATTTCACTCTGTCCGTGCTGAGGCACAGCGGGATTTTTGTGCTGCGGTTTATGGGAAATACTTTGGCGCACAGGTGCAGCGGCACAATAATGAATTTTGAGATTAGCTGTCCTGCATTTTCCGACAGAAACTGAACTATAATTCGACAAAAATTGCATTTTCGGAGAAAAACAATATTTCAGTATAAAGAGAAGCCGTATAACGGCTGCTGTTTGTAGGAAAAGCTATCTCTCGGGCTGACGAGAAGCTGTCAGATGCTAGGAAACTGTGGTACAGCTAGGCTTTGTGCCTGCTGTACCACAGTTGACGACGCAGATGGCAGCTTATCGTCTGCCCGACTTAAGAGCAGAAGCGATGCTCGCCTATTACCTTTATAACGGGTCTTGAATAAATAAAGCTGTTGTTGGTCTTTTTAGGGTTGTAGTAGTAGATTGCTCCGCCGCTGGGGTCCCAGCCGGAAAGAGCGTCTCTTGCGGCAGCATAAGCGCTCTCGGCAACAGGCTCGTTGAACTGCCCGTCAACAATTGCGGTAAAGGCGCCGTTCTGGTAGATTACGCCTGCAAGGGTGTCGGGGAATGAGGGGTGTTCGATTCGGTTACAGATAACCGCCCCAATCGCTACCTGCCCAATATAGGACTCTCCCCTTCCCTCGGCGGAAATAATTCTTGCAAGCAGATTTATATTCGCTTCGGTTGCTTCGGGGATTGTGCCGATTGTTATGCCGAGTCTTTTTAGGGTTGCGGAGTCTGCAACTCCCGTCTGGTCAAGACCCTGCTGCTTCTGAAAGGCAAGGACAGCTTTCTTGGTCTGTTCGCCGTAGTAGCCCGTTATCTCCCCGCTGAAAAGCCCTCTTTCCTGAAGAACACGCTGGATTTCCTCAACCTCTACTCCCGAGGAGCCTATCTCGGAATAGGCGGGAACTGCCTCAGTACCCCGAAAAGCGGTAACGCAGATAATTGCTGTAATAAGGATAAGCCCAAGCTTATAGAATGTATTCATATATTTAATGTCCTTTCATTCTAAGATTTTGTTATCGTTACAATTATCCGCAAATTTCCCTGTAATATTCATTCAAGGCTTATTTTCCAAAATATTTCAAATCTGTAACCTTGCTATCGCAAAAGTAGAAAAATGAACTCGGTTTTTGTAATTTTTTACAAATAGTGTAAAAACGGCTTGACTGCATGTTGACTTATTGCACATAATGTGGTATGATTTCAACAGAATAGCAAAAATGCCGTATTCGGGGGCACAGTCTCACGCAAGCAGAATACGGCTTTTCTATTAGTGCAGGAAATGCTTGGAAAGGAAATATCTATGACTTACGAAATTAAGGGCACGCCCCTTCCCGTGGTTATTATGAATCTCGAAGACGGAGAGCAGATTAAAACAGACAAGGGCGCTATGAGCTGGATGTCCCCGAATATGGAGATGTCCACCAATGCAGGCGGCGGAATAGGAAAGGCTTTTGGCAGGATGTTCTCCGGCGAGTCTATGTTCCAGAACGTTTATACAGCGAAAAATGGTGCGGGACTTCTTGCCTGCGCGTCAAGCTTCCCCGGTGAAATCCTTGCGGTTAAAATTTCTCCCGACAACACTATTGTTGCCCAGAAATCCGCCTTTCTTGCAAGCGAGTTCGGCGTTGAAATGTCCGTTCATTTCCAGCGCAAGGGCGGCGCAGGACTTTTCGGCGGCGAGGGCTTTATCCTCCAGAAATTCACGGGTAACGGCTATGTTTTCCTTGAGATTGACGGCTCAATTGTGGAATATAATCTTGGTGCAGGTCAGCAGATTGTGGTTGATACTGGAAACCTTGCAGCTATGGACGCAACCGTCAGCATTGATATAAAGACGGTAAAGGGCGTCGGAAACGTTCTTTTCGGCGGAGAAGGACTGTTCAACACAGTTCTTACTGGACCCGGACGGGTTTGGCTCCAGTCCATGCCGAGAAACGTTATAGCGGCGGCTGTTGCGCCTTATGTAGGCGGAGCTAACTGATATATATTAACAAAACGACAAAACGGGCTGTTGCAGCACAAGCTGCAGCAGCCCGTTTTTGTATATATTACCGCTCAAACCCCACTATCTCACAATTAGTCGGATGCTCAATCCCAAGAAAGTACTGCATCAATACGCCGTGACTTACCACAATCACCTTTTTGTAACCCTCGTACTTATCCAGCACCTTTGATACCCTTTCTCTTATCATCTCTGCGCTTTCCCATTGTCTTTTCTCTCCCTCGGGATACTTTCCGCCGCAGGCGTTAAATTCACGGTAGTTATTGCTGGCTGTTTCATCATCAAGATAGGAATATCCGTAAACGTCAGCAAACCATTCGTGCAAATCGCTTTCAACCCTTATATCGACGTTAAGCTCCTTTGATAAAATTGCGGCAGTATGTAATGCCCGCCCGAAAGGCGAGGTTATTATCAGATCCGCTCCCGCAAGCCTTATGTCCTTTGCCGCAGCCTTTGCCTGCTCAATGCCCTTTTCGGAAAGGGTAAACATGAAGCTGCCCTCATTTTTGTAGAATTTCCTGCCCGCTTCGCTGAAATCCGCTGAGCCGTGACGTATAAAGTAAAACACCGCCATTACGATACCTCCTGCAAAAAGCAGGCTGTCGATAAACCACCATCTGCGTCGTCAACCACATAACGGCAGGCACAAAGCCTAGCCGTTATGTGGTTTCCTAGCATCTGGCGGCTTCTCGGCAGCCTGCAGTATAGAATAATTGTAAAATGGCGAAATAGTGGCTTTCACGGAGCTGAATTAATGAATATTGAATATTGAATATTGAATAATGAATAGTGAATAATTGTGGTGCGCCGCTTTGCGGCGTTATTTTAAAATCGCCGCGAAGCGGCACCTTAATTATTCATTTTTCATTATTCTTTATTCATTATTCAATAAATTACTCCCATAAGCGAACAAATTGCGAAAATAATCTCAAAGCCCGCTCCATCACTTGAGTACGTCCTCCCGTATCTTGAAATGAACGGGCATACCGTTTTTCATTTGTATCACGTTTTCGCCCTGAATAAGGGGCAGGAAGTACTTGTATGCGCTCTCTGTAACATTTGTCCCGTCAAAGGTTATCCATTCCTTCGGGAAAGCCCTTTCACGGTTGGCGGTAAGCTCTGCGGGGACGGAAACAATATCCACAATATAGGGAATATCGCTTATGCGGCGGAAAGCCATCATTTTTCCCGTTTCTCCCGAAAGGGCGGCGCTTACTCCCGCTGCGCCTATGCGCTCCGCCTCGTCAATATCCGTCTTTGAGCAGATGTGGGAGGAGCAGCGCTGCATAACGTTAAGCTCGATAGAACGGACCTTGCAGCCTATCTTCTCACGCACAAGGTTTTCAAGCAGCTTTCCTATGCCGGACAGGTACTTGTGACCGAAATTATCGGTAGTTCCCGAGCGGTAGCTTTCGTCCTTAAGCTCAATGCCCTCGGAAACGGCAATAATAACCGCCTTGTGCTTTGCCATTTCCTTTTTAACGTCCTCAATGAACTTATCTGCGTCGAAATCTCCTTCGGGCAGGTAGATAAGGTGGGGCGCTATCTCTCCGTTTGCACGGAGTACGCAGGTGGAGGCAGTAAGCCAGCCTGCGTGCCTGCCCATAATTTCTACGATTGTCACCGATTCTATGCTATAAACCGAGCTGTCACGGATAATTTCCTGAATGGTGGTGGCAACGTACTTTGCAGCGGAGCCGAAGCCGGGGGTGTGGTCAGTTTCACAAAGGTCGTTGTCTATGGTCTTGGGTATGCCGATTATGCGGATATCCTCGCCGTGCTTTTCGGCGTATTTTGAGAGCTTGGCAACCGTGTCCATGGAGTCGTTACCGCCGATGTAGAAGAAAGCCTTTATATTGTGCTTTTTAAAGCATTTCATTATCTTTTCGTAAACCTCGCTGTTCTCCTCCTCCTCGGGGAGCTTATAGCGGCAGGAGCCCAGCACCGTGGAGGGAGTCTGCTTTAAAAGCTCCATGTCCTCGTTTGTCCTGATAATGTTCTTAAGGTCGATAAGGTTGTCCCTTATAATTCCCTCAATTCCGTTTACCGAGCCGAAAACAGCGTCAATTTCTGGAGTTTTGAGAGCCTGTCCGAAGGCGCCAACGAGAGAGGCGTTGATGGCGCAGGTAGGTCCGCCGGATTGTGCAATTGCAATATTCATAGCTTTATCCTTTCAAAGTCGTCTTATTATGATTATACCACATTTTCAGACTTTTTCCATAGAAAAACGTTAAATTCCGTATTTTTACCAAAGATAAATTTTGTTAATCGTTTTCAGATGTTGCAAATGTATAGCATACTGCCCTAAAATAATACAACAGGGTAAAAATTTGCGCTCACCTATTGAAATTTTCGCTTGGATAGTGTAAAATAGATAATATGGATTTTTGTACCCTGATTATGAAAGGTAAAATGTAATGAATAAAATTTTCGATATTTTAAGGAACAGGTGGGTTAAATTCGGGGTCTCTTTTCTTACTCTCGGCTTTCCCGTGTTCCTTGTTTTCGTGGACTGGCTGGCTTTCGCCTATTACCTTGAGCCTACAAACCCCGTTCCGCTGTTTTTAATGTATGTGCTGGTGAACTTCGTTTTCGGCGGCATTATGTTCTATACAAGAAAGCAGATTGTAACCCGCATTGTTGCCTGCGTAACGCCCCTTGCGGCGTTTCTGCTGCTGTTCCTTGCCTTCGGGCAGTGGTACCTTATCGTGCCGCCCGTTGCTATCTGCCTTTTTACCTTCCTTGCGGCGGGAACTAACGAAACCTTCAAAACTATTTTAGGCACGATTTACCTGCTTATGTTCGTGGTGGGAACTCTCGTTTACCTTACAATGCTTCACTTCAACCTCACAATCAGCTCGCTCCTTTCAATAAGCGACTGCGACCTTACAAAGCGCTCTCAGGAGTACGACTACTCCCAAAACGGCTCCTACCGCCTTGTGCAGTACGTTGACGACGCCTCCAACGAGCGCCGCACCGCAAGCTTTTACGTTGAGCGCACAAAGGACGATATAGAGCTTCCCTACCTTAACTGCCGCAGACACTTAGGCAGTCAGAAGGTGCTTGTAACAATGGACAGAGAGGGAGTTTCCTACAAATGGATTTCCGACACCGAGCTTTATATTGACGGCAGAGTAAAGGATTTAGATGAGATTTTTGCACAGGCGGAAATCGTAAAGGAAGAAGAGGAAGAAGAAACCACCGAGAAAATACTGACCTACTACGAGATTGAGGGGCATTATATCGCCGAAACCACAGGCTCAACCCTTGTTCCTCCCGAGGAAACCGACGAGGGAAATCCCGCAGAAGAGGGGACTATTGAGTAAACTATGATTTTGCGGAAAGGAGGTCCGGCTGATGGCGCGCCAGCTTAATATTGCAGGCAGAAACTCAAACGAGATTTATACCCTTTTTTACCCCACTAACCTTATAAACTTCTGTAAATACGATTTCAGCCTGTTTCTTGACCATTGTTCGGATTTGTGCAGACTTGCCGCAAGAACGGGAGAGTTCAGCATGGAGGATATGTACTCCATTCGCAACTCGATTTCCAACTGCCACAAGTACTACGAGCAGAATATGCGGACGATTTTCGACAAAATCGTAATAGACTGCTGGATTGAGCACCTCTGCACACAGAATAACGTAAGCGTAGGCACTCTCTGGCAGAGCTTCATACATTGCCGCAACGACTTTGAGCGGGCAATCTTTACCCGCCTTTCCGAATACCGCCACAATCGGGCAATCAACCAGTGGCGCAATCTTTTGCAGATGCAGGAATACGCCCGCACAAAGGTTGATTTTGTTTTCGGCGTTTCTTTGGGCAGTCCCCGTGAGGGGGCGGCGAGGGCGAACTATTTCGACCTTATGTTCAACGTAGCCGCAAACGAGCAGGGCTTTCCCGTAGAGGAGCTTGCCTCCTCGGGAGTTTATTCTGCGGGCAGGCTGCCTAACTCCCCCTTTATTATGAGCAGCGCCGCAAGGGAAATTCTCCGCAATCAGCTTAAGGATATGAACTATCCCGACTCCGACTATAAATCCCGCAAGAACCCCGACCTTACCGACAGAACGGCTATGGACGCCTTTGCGGCGGTAAAGAACTACATACCCAATAAGAACGACAGCCTTGCGGGTACTATAATAAAGTCAATGACCGGCACTCCCGAACGGATTTATATGCCCGGTTCCTTCAAGGCGGTAATCGACCTTGAAATTGACGCAATCACCGAAAGCGGCGCAGTTATTCAGAAATGCGCCCGCTGCGGGGAATACTACCTTAAGGACGAGGAATATCCATACAGCTATTGCAGCAGACCCCAGAGAGACGGGCTTACCTGCCTTGAAGCTATGCGGCGAACCTCAGAGGATGTTATACCCGCAAAGCAGACCGTTTCACTTCCTGCCCCCGAAGAGGAGGACGACGATTTCAGCGTAATTTACGTTGACAAGGACGTTGTAAACGAGAAAACCGAGGCGCTTTACAAGGAAATGGCGGCGAGGGTGAACGTGGATATGACCCAGCGGGATTTCTCCCTCTGGTATCAGAAGGAGCTGCGCCTGAAAGAGCAGATTATGCTGGGCGAAGCAGGGGAAAAGGAGCTTAACGACTTTATCGAGCGCTCCCGGGGAGATGAATTTGCCTCAAAGAAGCAGGAGCCCGTTTTTGAACGTCAGCCCCGCCGACAGGAGCAAAAGACCCTTTCCGAGGACGGCAGAGAGGTTAAGCCTTTTGTGTTCAGAAAGGTGGAACGTCCCGCCGTTCAGCCGAAAAGCACTCTTGCCGAGTCGGAGCAGGAGGCTATGGCGGCAGTTCAGCGGCTTTTCGGCGGAGCAGCGCCCCAGCCCCAGTCCCGTCAGCAAGCGCAGCCTCAGCCGCAGATACCGCCTTTGCCGCAAACACAGCCTCAGCCCCAGATGCAGCCCCAAGGTGGCTATGGCGGGGCTTCTCCCTATGGCTGGCAGTCCTCTGCACAGCAGCAGACCGCCGGCGTGCAGAGAACTATACCCGGTCAGCAGACAGCCTATCAGCCTTACAGTCAGACGGATTTCTCCCGACCACAGCCTGTATCAAGGGTAATAAGAGGAGCTACCGCCGTCTACCCCGAGCCGCCCCGTGAGCAGCAGCCCTACAAGCCGAGAACGGTTACGATACCTAACGGAAGCAGGACTGCACCCCCGCCGCAGACAGCAAGCGAGGATTCCGACGTTAAGGTTTTCCGCCCGAGAAGGGAAGCGGAGGGCTTCAGAAGCGAAAACGGCAGCGGATATATTGAGCCTTCTCCATACGAGCGGCTGAGACAGCCCCTTGAGGACTACAAAAAGGCACAGCAGGAGCCTGAGCCGGAGGTGGAGGGTCAGCTTTCCGCTGAGGAAATAACGCCGCCGCAGCAGAAGCCTTTGCCTGCAAATGCGCTTTCTGCTTACAGGAGCGCAGGAACGGTTTCACAGCAGCCCGAAAAAGCGGATTTTTCAAGCGTTTTAAGCGGAATACAGCGTGAGGACGGCTTTGAGCGGGAGGAGGAAATCTTAGATTCCGACGGAATGCCCGTTACTCATAAGACAAAGCGGGTTATGAACGCTCTTTTCGGACCTACGAAGATGAGTCCGTTTTTAAGGATAAACCTTGACGATGACGATGAGCAATAATCCGGTACGCCTGCGATTATACTTATGTTATGTCAGGTGCAGCGCATAAGACCTTTTCAGACAGACTAAGAAATCCCTGTAATTTGCGTTACAGGGGTTTTTCTATTTAATGCGGTAAATATTGCATATCTGTATTGAATTTT